>NZ_CAKKTM010000071.1 GCF_920888515.1 Protofrankia sp. CiP1_Cm_nod1
CCGGGCGCGGGTCAGGCCGGGCGCGGGTCAGGCCGGGCGCGGGTCAGACCGGGCGCGGGTCAGGCCGGGCGCGGGTCAGACCGGGCGCGGGTCAGGCCGGGGGTGCGAGGAAGCGGAGCAGGCCCGGCCGCAGGACGATCCGGGCGGGCAGGTCCGCGACCGGGTCGCCGTCGGCGTAGAGCTGGAACGGCCGGTCGGCGTCCACCCGGACACTGCGTGCCCGCAGCACCTCGACGTGCGCGGAGTCCACATGGCGCCCGGAGAACACCTTCGGGAACGTCGACAGAAAGGTGATCTTGCCGCAGTGCGCCAGCAGCACGACGTCGAGCAGCCCGTCGTCGAGCTCCGCCCCGGGTGCCAGGCGCATCCCGCCGCCGTAGCAGGCGGAGTTCGCCACCGCCACCGTCCAGCCGACGAGCTCGCGCGGGGCACCGTCGTCGATCTCCACGGTGAACCGGGCCGGCTTCCACGCCGCCGCCGCCCGTAACGCGCCGTAGGTGTAGACCTGCTGGCCGCGGACGAACCGGGCCCGGTTGGCGATCACCTGGACGTCCGAGTCGAAGCCGACACTGGCGATGCCGAGGTAGGCCCGCCCGTTGGCCTCGGCCAGGTCGATGCGACGCTCGACGCTGCTGGCCAGGGCGGTGGCGGCGATCACCGGATCCCGGCTGGCGCCGACGGAGCGCAGGAAGTCGTTGCCGCGCCCCCCGGGCAGCACGGCGAGCAGCCCGCCCAGCCGGGCCACGGCCTCGGCGACCCGGCCGGCCAGACCGTCCCCGCCGAGGGCGACCGCCACCCGGCCGTCGGCCACCGCCTGTCCGGCGAGATCGGCGGCGTGGCCGATGTCGCGGGTCCGCTCGACGCGCACGTCCGACGCCCAGCGCCGCAGCGCGGCGGACACGTCCGGCAGCGCCCGTGCGCCCCGTCCGCCACCGGCGTGCGGGTTGACGATGAGCAGCAGCCGCCGCCGGTCCACCTCCGCCGCCGGTGGCGCGGCGGTGTCCGTCCCAGGTGCGGTGTCCGTCCCAGGTGTCGTCATCCCCGCCAGCCCTCTCCCGTTCCCGGACCGCTTCCCGGCCCGGGGTACGCACGCCCACCAGCATGATCATCTGTTGTCGAACACCGTCCGACCGTCGACGATCTTACGATCTCTCCGGAGAACCCCGTCGGGCGATCTCTGGTGTCGGTCGCCGGGACCGCGGACGGCTACGACGTCGCGGCCGCCGGCTACGGACGGGCTACAGGTGGGTGCTGTCGGCGCCGAAGAGCAGGCAGGTGGCGAGGGTCTCGGTGCTGCGCAGATCCCACAGGACGAGGTGCTCGAGTAGGAGCGTGGCCGCGTCGGACGGCCAGAGCGCGACCCACAGCCACACCCCGCAGGCCTCCCCGACGAACACCGCCCGGTCGGGCGGGCAGAGCACCGGCCACAGGGCGGTCGGATGCCCGGCCGCCTCGATCTTCTCCTCGGGCTTGCCGCCGATGCGTTCCGGGTCGGTGCCGGGCAGCCCCGCCAGCCGCGCCCCGAGACCCGTCCCGGGCTCCTCGGCGACAAGGACCAGCTCGGCCGGCCCACCGAGCGGGGACGGCCCGCCGGCGGCGAACGCGGTGGCCCGCGGGCCGGTGCGCTCGTCACCGGCCCAGGCGACCCCGCTGCCGAACCAGTGCACCGGCATCGGCCAGGGCACCCAGACCGGCGCCGTGGCCGCGTGCGCGAGGAAGAGCAGCGCCTGCTCCCGGGAGGACGCGGCGACCCGGTACGGCGCGACCTCCCCGTGCTCCTCGCAGCGCCACTGGTCGTTCCACAGATCAGGCGGGCATAGTGCCCCCAGGCATCGGGGACAGGCGGGAGGAGTCGTCACCGGCGGGCTCCCCAGCGGCCTTCCAGGCGATACGCGTCACTCGACGACGCTTTCATAGCCGTGGTCACTTCCCTTGGCTTTCGTTCGTCAAACCCGTCGCGGGCGGACCGCGGACGCCTCGCCCCGCAGCCTTCGCCCCGCCACCGTGAAGCCGCCGCGGAGCCACCGCGGGAAGGCCCTGAGGGGCCCATGTGCGGAGGCCTCCGCACATGGGCCCCCGTGGGGGAGCCGTCCCGTGGAACCGCCGCGGAGCCGCTGCGGAGCCGCCGCTGGAGCCGCCGTGGATGTTTCGCCCTGCCCGAGAGGGTGCTTCATCTCGCCCGGACCGGGTATTGCCTGACCGGGTGGCATCAGTGGGCGTCACAACGGGTGTTGCGCTCGGCCGTCCGGCATGGTCCGTGTGTCCGGTGTGACCGTGCGCTTGGCTCCGGCGCCCGGTATCCCGGCATCGGCACGATGCGCACATGTACGTGCGCATCCGCCCGGCCGTCCGCTCGTCCGGCGGTCGCCGGTGGCCGTCAGCGGCTGCCGGCGGTTGCCGGTTGTTGCCAGTTGTTCGGTATACCGACGTTGTCCCGTCCCGCGTGGCGCCGCCCTTCCGGGCGTCCTGTGCACGAAGGTGGAGTGGTGGCATCCATGGGCAAGGTCGAACCGTTCTGGGTGGCGGGCCGGCCGGCGACGGGCTCGACGGCCTTCGAGGTGCGTCACCCGTGGGACGGCCGTCCGGTCGCCACGGTCTCGCAGCCGGACGCCGGGCAGGTGGAGGTGGCGGTGGCCGCCGCCGCCCGGGCCGCGCGGGAGCTGGCGGCCGTGTCGGCGCACGGCCGGGCCGCCGCCCTCACTCACGTCAGCGGCCGGATCGCCGAGCGCGGTGAGGAGATCGCCGCGCTCATCACCGCCGAGAGCGGCAAACCGCTGACCTGGGCGCGGGCCGAGGTCGCCCGGGCGACGTCGACCTTCCGCTGGGGCGCGGAGGAGGCCCGGCGCTGGTCCGGGGACCTGCAACGGCTCGACACCGACCCGGCGGGGGCGGGGCGGCTGGCCGTGGTCCGGCGCGTCCCCCGCGGCCCGGTGCTGGGGATCACGCCGTTCAACTTCCCGCTGAACCTGGTCGCGCACAAGGTCGCGCCGGCGCTGGCCGTCGGCGCGCCGATCATCGTCAAGCCGGCGCCGAAGACGCCGCTGTCGTCCCTGCTGCTCGCCGAACTGCTCGCCGAGACCGACCTGCCCGAAGGGTCGTGGTCGGTGCTGACCGTGCCGAACGAGGCCATGGCGGAGCTGGTCGCGGACCCGCGGCTGCCAGTGGTGTCGTTCACCGGCTCCGCGGCGGTCGGCTGGTCGATCCGGGACGCCGTGCCCCGCAAGCACGTCGTCCTCGAGCTCGGCGGCAACGCGGCGGTGCTCGTCGCCGCCGACTGGTCCTCGCCGGCGGACCTGCGCCAGGCCGCCCAGCGGATCGCGACGTTCTCGAACTACCAGGCCGGCCAGTCCTGCATCGCCGTCCAACGGGTGTATGCCGAACGTGGCGTGTACGAGACGTTGCTGAGCGAGGTGACGGCCGCGGTCGAGCGGCTGCGCACCGGCGACCCGGCCGACGAGGCGACCGAGGTCGGGCCGCTGATCGACCTGACGGCGGCGGAACGGGTCGAACGCTGGATCGCCGAGGCCGTCGACGCCGGCGCGACGCTCGTCACCGGCGGCAAGCGGGACGGCACGTCCATCGCCCCGACCGTGCTGCGCGGCGTGCCACCCGAGGCGAAGGTGGTACGGGAGGAGGTGTTCGGGCCGGTGCTGGTC
>NZ_CAKKTM010000072.1 GCF_920888515.1 Protofrankia sp. CiP1_Cm_nod1
CGACTAGTCGTCGGCAGCGTCAGATGTGTATAAGAGACAGTCATCGAACCGGTCGACAGCCTCGACGACGGCCTGGCCCGGATCAACGACAGCCCCTACGGCCTGCAGGCCGGGATCTTCACCCATGACGTGACGACCGCCTTCCGCGCCTACCACCAGCTCGACGTCGGCGGAGTGATCATCGGGGACGTCCCGTCCTACCGGGCGGACCAGATGCCCTACGGCGGCGCCAAGGAGTCCGGTGTGGGACGGGAGGGCGTGCACGCGGCCATGGCGGACCTCACCGTCGAACGGGTCCTCGTCCTCACCGGCCTCGACCTGTGACCCGCCCGCCCTGACCCGCCTGATCCGGCCCGCCCGGCCGGACCCGGCTGGTCCGGCCCGCCCGTCCCGTCCCGACCGCCTGGCCCGGCCTCGTCGAGACGGGGCCGGGCCAGGGCGGCAGTCCGGACGTCACGTGCTCGGTGTCACCTCGACGGCGCCGAAGCCGTGGGTGGTCAGCGCGCCGATCCCGGCGATGGCCGCGAACCGGCTCAGCGCGCCGAAGACGTCCGTCACGGTCACCGACGCCGTCCTCAGCAGACGCAGCTCGGCGTTGCCCACGAACCCGACCTGCCGGATCTGCTCGTTGAGCGGGATCTGCCGGCTCGCCCCGGAGACGGAGTCCAGGAACACCGCGTCGGCCAGCTCACGCGCGATGCCGTCGTCGATCTCCAGGGCGGCCGGGGCGTAGGTGTTCCACCGGGTCCACAGCGAGCGCACGATCAGCACCGGTTCGGGCAGCGGCAGGTCCCGGCCGCTACGGGAGAAGAACAGCGGTGTGATCATCCGTAACCGGACGCGCCGGGCCGGCCCGGCCGACGCCAGCCGCGCGAACGGCCACGGGTCCACGTCGAACCCTGTGACCTGCTGCTCGCACGGCCCGAAACGGACCGTCCGTGGCGGCCAGTTCCGCGGCAGCTCCTCCTCCCTGAGCCAGCCCAGCCGCCAGAGTGTCATCCCCGGACAGCCCGCGATACCCACGGCACCGGTGGACGACGCGGCCCCGGTGGCCCCGGTGGCCCCGGTGGCCCCGGTGGCCCCGGTGGGGCCCGCGGAGTTCGTGGGGCTGGCGGGGCCCGTCGGAGCCGTCGTGCCTCTCGCGGCCGCCGTGCCCGAGCTGGGCGAAGGCGTGACCGGCCCGACCGCGAACGGCTTGCTCTCCGCATGATGATCGCTGTCGGTGGTCTCGAAAAGCCGAGCGGCGGCACCGAGTAACTGGCGCGGCGACGGCGTACGCGGTGGAGCTGGGAACTTCAATATCAGTGAAGCCGGCATCGTATCCCCCCATGGACCCGGAATCCGGACGCTCAGAGTAGCCGCCCTCTCCGCCAAGGCAACCCCCGGTCCCTCATCCGACGGTCCCTCATCCGGCCGGAACACTCCCGAGAACAGCCATCCTCCGTGTTACGGCCACCGCCGGCACCGTGTTCCATCCGCGCCACTCGAGTCGGCTTGATCGTGGCCGGTGCAGATCGTTTCGCCAAACCCAGTTTTTCCATGATCTTCGATGGCTTCGTTTACGCAGATCAGAGGCTATGTCGATCTATATCGATGATTATTTCCAGATCTTCATGGAGATCGTTTGCGATAGGTCCTCGTAACCAAGTGGTATAGCCCCGGCTCGGCAGGGCTCCCGAAGGGGGTGCCCCGCTAATCCCATCCCGATCATGAGGGCATAGAAACATGAAGGGCCACGCGCCACCGTTCTGGTATTCGCCCTCGGTGACCCCGGTCCGATCATGGGGGTGGGGTCGCCGTCGGGCTCGTATGTGGGGCTGGCTGGATGTCGGTGATGTTGCTGCGCGTAGCCGCACGGATGATGGTGATCCGTTGATGGGTGCTGTTTGCCGGGGAAGATCGGCGCGAGTTTGTCGTTGTGTACGCTTGTGTGGCTGAAAAGCGTGCACAATGACAAAATTGCGCCGATCATGTTTTGTGCGGGCGGCTGTGGGCGGTCACGGGTTGTACTGGTGTTGGCTGATCGGTGCTCCGGTGCCTGTCGGTTGGCGCCAGCGCTCGTGCGGGCGGGGGAGCGGGCGTGGAGGCCGGGAAACGCCGCGTTCACGGGCGGCGGGCGCTCACGTTGTATTCGTAGAGGGATTTGTTCGAGTTTCGTTTGCGGATCGTGGTGATCTCGACGTTCATGTAGCCGAGGGCGCGCAGCATGGCTGCGTACCAGGTGTGGGCGGGGACATCATGGCCGTAGAAGGCCGAGTTCCCCACGATGTAGGAGACCGCGCCGCCCCGTTTCACAGCCGGTGTGACGGCCTGGAAGTGCAACCACATGTCGTGGTGGTACCTGTGCACGTAGGTCGCGAGCAGCGGGCCGTTCTTCCCGCCGTCCGCCGTGATTCTGGCGCAGACGGCGGCCATGGCGTCGTCCACGGGGGTGTCGGTCTCGGGGCGCCAGCCGTTCAGTTTCGACGTCGCGGTGCCCCATGTCCCGCCGATGGCCCGCCAGTCGAGGTCCCCGGCGTCACCGGCGAGGTTCAGGAAGCGCAGCCAGTACATGTAGGGGCGTAGTTCCCGGACATAGGACATACGGTTGACGTAGGGCGGGCTGGTGAGGATCAGGTCCGCCTCCTTCAGCTGGTTGATCCTCGTCCGGGAGTCGCCCTGGTGGATGGCGGCGGAGCCTGGCAGGGCGAACCGGGCGGACTGGGCCACCGCGTCCATCTCCAGCGCGAACGCCGAGATCGTCGCTTCCGCCGCGGCCCGGTCGAACAGTGCTGGAGCGCTGTCGCGGGCGTCCCGCGCGGAGGCCCTGGCGGATTTCTCGGAGGGCGCACTGAAGGACATGGACTGGTGGTTGAAGGCGGCGTTGCTCCGGGTGATCAGCACCCGGCACAGCGCGATGTCGAGAAGGTCGCGCACCGGCCCCTCGTGTGCGTCGACCGCCGCCCGCAGCGCTTTCAGCGCGTCCAGCGTCCCGGGCGTCCACCATCGTTCTATGTTGAAGATGTCGGGCTGCCACAGGATGGCGTCACGATCTGTCCGGGTGGCCGTCCGGATGACTTCCCGGGTGGCGTCGACGGCCGCCAGCAGGGTTTCCGGCGAATAGCGCCGGACCTTGGCCCGGCCGAGCCAGATGAGAAAAGGGTTGACGTCGACGCTCTGCCCGTGATGGCCGAGTTCGGCGGCGGCGAGCGGGGTGGTGCCCGTCCCGGAGAAAGGGTCCGTGACGACCGAGCCCGCCGGCAGGCGCGAAATGCTCTCCCGGACGAGGCGCACCCCGTAGGCCGGTGTGAGCCGCAGCCACCCGTGCCGGCCGGCACCCATGTTGGCGCGGAAGGTCAGGTGCTCGTTGCGTGCCACGGGGGGCCGGCCGACAGCCGCGGTCACTTCGCCTCCAACGGTCGGCTCGCTTCCAATGGTCGGCCTGCCGGCGGTTTACCGGAAGCGCCATGCGAAACTTGCCAACCAAGATCCACGATGTGCTCTGATCTGCGACGATACCGATGCGAGGCTGAGACGGGCACCGGTTCGACGGATGGGCTGGTGGACAGGCCGGCGAATGAAGCGGTGAATGAAACGGATAAACCGGTGGATGAGGTTGCCCGGCAGTGCCATCCACCGGCATTGTGGGTGCGAGAACAGCCGGCTGGTGTGCACCGGGTCACGACGACCGGGTATGCCGGCCGGGACGATCGGATTCACCGGACGACGGGAAGCCGGGTGCCGCCGGAGCGGATCGCGCGAAGGGCCCCATGCGTCGGGGCGATCATCATGGATGCCGCCGGCGCGCTGCTGCTCGTCCAGCGGGCCCGGGAACCCGGGCGGGGGCTGTGGTCGCTGCCGGGCGGGCGGGTCGAGCCCGGCGAGAGCGACAGCGCCGCGCTCGTCCGGGAGGTCCGGGAGGAGACCGGCCTGGAGGTGGCCGTTGGACGGCTGGTCGGGCGGGTCACGCGGCCGGGGCCGGACGGAGCCGTCTACGACATCGCCGACTACGTGTGCGACATCGGCGGCGGGATCCTGCGGGCCGGGGACGACGCCGCGGACGTCCGCTGGTGCGCCGACCTGCGCGCCGTGCCCCTCACCGAGGGCCTGCTGGACGCCCTCGCCACCTGGGGCATCACGACCGCATAGAGCGCCGATGGGCGCCGGCCACCGGAGAAGACCGGCGCGTCTGTCGCTGTGTGCACGCTGACGCGGCCAGCAGGCCGGAAAGCGTACCCGACGACGAACCCGCGCCGATCATGGCCTGCGCGGGTGGTGACAGACGGGATGCGCGCTACTGGCCCAGCCCTGTGGGGGTCATGTCAGGAAAGTGAGTATGCAAGTGGCTGTGGTAGCAGCCACTTGCATACTCGTTCTCGTGATCCGGTTGTTATGGGGAAGCAGGGGAGGAAGGAGCGAAGAAGGAGGGAAGGAGGGAAAAGGGAAGAATGGGGAAGAAGAGGGAGGGCGGGGGAGGGCGGGGTCAGGAGCCGTTGGGGACGGGGCGGCCGGGCTGTTCGCCGCCACGGGCCTCGCCGTAGGAGCGCTTGGGCACCATCACCTTGCGGCGGTAGATGCAGACCAGGGTGCCGTCCTGGTTGTAGCCGCGGGTCTCGACCCGCACGATGCCCCGGTCGTCCTTGCTCTTCGACTCGACCTTGTCCAGCACCTCGGACTCGCCGTAGATGGTGTCGCCGTGGAAGACCGGCTTCACGTGCCGGAGGGACTCGACCTCAAGGTTGGCGATGGCCTTGCCGGAGACGTCCGGGACGGACATGCCGAGCAGCAGCGAGTACACGTAGTTGCCGACGACGACGTTCCGCTTGAACTGGGTGGTCTCCTCGGCGTAGTGCGCGTCCAGGTGCAGTGGATGGTGGTTCATGGTCAACAGGCAGAACAGGTGATCGTCGTATTCGGTGACCGTCTTGCCCGGCCAGTGCTTGTAGACCGCGCCGACCTCGAACTCCTCGTAATACCGGCCGAACTGCATGATGCGCTCTCCTCGCTCTCCCGGAGTTCCCCGCCGCGGCACGACGGGGCCCGCCGTCGCGAACCCGCCCGGGCCCGATCCTTCCAGGTCGGCCGGGCACCTGCCCGATTCACGGCCACACCCGATCGGTAATTGCGGAAAGTAGCTATTCGATCGCCTCTTGACGGCGGTGCGGCGAAGGGCTGGCAGCGTGCCAGTGGCCGGGTGAACGGCGGCCGGGTGAACGGCGGCGGGGTGGCGATGGCGGCAGAACACCGTGTGGTGAGGTGCGATGGCGGCACGGCGGTGACAGGGCGGTGGCGCGGCGGTGAGCGTGGGGTGTCCACGCGCGGTGCCCCGCCGGCCACGGCGGCCGCGCCCGGGGAGCTCCGGCCCGTCCCAGCGTGGCCATGCCCGCCGACGTCCGTCAGGATGGGGACGGCGGCAGGGACGACGGCGGCGACCGGGATACAGCTGCGACCGGGGTGGTGACAGGGCGGGACGACGACGGCCGGCGCGTGCCGGTGACGGCCCGGAGATCCGGGCCCGGCGGGGCCTCGCCGGGCCCGGCCGGGCCGGTTGGGACCGGGCTTCCGCCCCGCCACCGCCGGGCGGGAACTCCGGGACCGGCGGGACGTCCTCTGGCGCGGAAAGCCGGCGCGGGAGAACACGACCGTGCCGCCCGCGGCCCTCCCGGCGAGAAGCCCCGGGCACGACCGGGACGTGAGACGTGAGACGTGAGGAGTTGGCGATGCTGCTTGGCGTACACGTGGTCCGGTTCACCTGGCCGGGCGGAGCGGAGGCGGTCGGGCCGGTCCTGGGGCGTGCCGCCCGGGTCGCCGACGACGCGGGCGTGGCCCGGCTCAGCGTGATGGATCACTACTTCCAGATGGAGGCGATGTTCCCGGCCGACGAGCCGATGCTGGAGGGCTACACCACGCTGGGGTTCCTCGCCGCCTACACGTCCAGGCTGCGGCTCGGGCTGCTGGTCACCGGCGTGACCTACCGTCACCCCGGACTGCTCGCGAAGATCATCGCCACCCTGGACGTGCTGTCCGGCGGACGCGCGGAGCTCGGCATCGGCGCCGCCTGGTACGACCGCGAGCACCACGGGCTGGGCGTGCCGTTCCCGCCGGTCGCCGAGCGGTTCGAGCGGCTGGAGGAGACGCTGCGGATCTGCCGGCAGATGTGGAGCGAGGACAACGGCCCCTTCGCCGGCCGGCACTACCAGCTCGCCGAGACGCTGTGCGTGCCGGCGCCGGTCAGCCGGCCGCGCGTGCCGATCCTGATCGGGGGCAGCGGGGAGCGCAGGACGCTGCGCCTGGTGGCGACCTACGGTGACGCCTGCAACCTGTTCGCCCCTTCGGTGGACGTGGTCGCACACAAGCTCGACGTGCTGAGGGCGCACTGCGACGCGGTCGGCCGCGACTACGCGGAGATCTCCAAGACGATCATCTACAACGGCGACGCGCTGGCCCGGGAGGACGCCGGCGCCTTCCTCGCCGATGCCGAGCGGTACGCGCGCCTCGGCATCGACACCGTGATCGTCGTCCCGCCCGGCGGTGAGGCGGTGGACGCCTGGGTCGAACGGATCTGCGTCCCGGTCGTCAAGAACCTCGCCGACATCGCCGTCACCGGCTGATCTCTCCTGGACGCTGTCCCTGCCGGACGGTGCCCCTACCGGTCGCCGGCGTCCAGACGCAGCCCGACGCGCCGGGGATCGCGCAGGTCGGTGCCGGCGGCCAGCCAGCGCCGTTGCAGTTCGGCCGCCCCGTGGACCCGCTTGAACGCGGACTCGTTCGGCGTCATCGGCAGGACCGGCAGGAAACGCACCGGCGCGCGGACAGGCGTCCGCGCCGGCTGCCGGCCCGCGGGCCCGCCCGGCAGGGACGGATCAGGAGCGGGCGGATCGTGATCAAACAGCGTCGGATCTTCCAGTGCCGGATCTTTCGGGGACGGGTCCGGTAGCGGCAGGTCCGGGATGAGCCCGCCGGGTTCGGCGACGAGGACCGCGGTGAACCCGGCGCCGTCCCACAACGGTTCACCGAGGTCGAGGCCGGCCCCGGCGACCACCGGGACGCCTTCGACGGCCGGGATCGCGGCCAGCAGGGCCAGCCGGCGGGCCACGCTGTCGCGGGGCTCCTTCAGCGAGAGCACCAGTTCGGCACGGGGCCCCGCCGGGTCGAGCACGGGGGAGGCCGGATCGCTCATCGGGCTCCGGGACATCCCGAGGGTCGCATAACGGATGACCCTCTCCGTCGGGTGGCTGAAACGCAGCACCTCGATCGGTTCGGAACCGAGAAACGTGATCTCCGCGCGGCCCGTGTCGGGGCCGAACTCCCGCAGCAGGTGCGTCTCCACCCGCTTCAACACCTCCGGAACGTCCACAGCGCCGACTCTAAGCCGCCTCCGGCGGATATCGTCCGGCGGACGGCTTCCCTGTGGACGGCCTCCGGCGGACGGCTTCCCTGTGGATATCGACCGCCCGGGCGCCGCTGGTCCGCGCGAGCGGGGATCCGCCGGACGCGGCCCGAATCCGGATCCGGGCAGCGCCGGGAAATTTTCGGCTCCGGAGAGGCATATCAGGCCTATCAGGTGGAACCGTGGATCGGGGCCGGGTCGTTACCCGGTCGGGCGCGTCCACCGTCATGGGGGAACGGGCGGCCGCCGGGTGCCGGTTGTCGGCCGGGAGCCGGTATCCGTCACGATGGCCTCGCGGGAGTCACGCCCGCGGGCGTCGAACAACATGCCGATCAGCAACATGCCGACAGGCGGACAGGCGACAGGGCAGATGCGGAGGCCACCATGGCGCAGGTGCTGAGCAAGGGCGCGAACGCACCGTTGTCCACTACCGATGTACGGGTGGAGATCAGTTCGTCCACCCCGTTGGACATCGCCGCGCTGCTGGTGACCGCGAACGGCAAGGTCCGCTCCGACGCCGACTTCGTGTTCTTCAACCAGCCCACCGGGCCGGGGGTACGCCTGCTCCCGCCGTCCGCGCTCGAGTTCACCCTGACGCAGGTGCCGGCCGACATCGACAAGGTGGTCGTCACCGGCAGCCTGGACGGCTCCGGCACACAGACCTTCGCGGCCGTCAGCGGGCTGCGGGTCGTCGCCCGGGCCGCCCGGGGTGAGGAGATCGCCCGCTTCGACCCGGTCGATCTCACCGTCGAGAGCGCGCTGATACTCGTGGAGCTCTACCGGCGCCAGGGCGCGTGGAAGGTGCGCGCCGTGGGGCAGGGGTACGCCTCCGGGCTCGCCGGCATCGCCACCGACTTCGGGATCACGGTGGACGACCCCGGCACCCCGCCGGTCGACCCGCCCACCCAGATCGTCACCCCGCCGCCGGGGCAGCGGTGGGGAGCCCCGACGGGGCAGCCCGCGCAGCCCGCCGAGGCGGGGGGTGGCTGGGGCGCGCCGTCGTCCTCACCGC
>NZ_CAKKTM010000073.1 GCF_920888515.1 Protofrankia sp. CiP1_Cm_nod1
GCCGCAGGGTGGCGGCTGGGGCGGCGGCCAGCCTCAGCCCCCGGCCGCGCAGCAGGGCTGGGGCGCGCCGCCGTCCGCGGCGGCCGGCGGCGGGGGCGGGGCATCCGTGAACCTGGACAAGGGCCGGGTCTCCCTGCGCAAGGGCCAGAGCGTCTCGCTGGTCAAGACCGGGGCGCCGCCGCTGACCCGGGTGCGGATGGGCCTCGGCTGGGATCCCGCGTACAGCGGGCGCCAGATCGACCTGGACGCCTCCTGCATCCTCTTCGACGGCCGGGGCAAGGACGTGGACAAGGTGTGGTTCATGTCCAAGAAGGGTGCCCGCGGCGCGGTCCGCCACTCCGGCGACAACCTCACCGGTTCCGGTGAGGGCGACGACGAGACCATCTTCGTCGACCTGGCCGCGCTTCCGCCGAACG
The DNA here is from genome assembly GCF_920888515.1 of Protofrankia sp. CiP1_Cm_nod1. Lineage (GTDB taxonomy): Bacteria > Actinomycetota > Actinomycetes > Frankiales > Frankiaceae > Protofrankia. The sequence continues at coordinate 417 of NZ_CAKKTM010000073.1, forward strand.
TCGAAGCCCTGGTCTTCACGGTGAACAGTTTCCAGGGGCAGCGCTTCACCGAGGTCCGCAACGCCTTCTGCCGGCTGATCGACGACTTCACCGGCGCCGAACTCGTCCGGTTCGACCTGTCCGAGTCGAAGCCGCAGACCGGGCTCGTCATGTGCAAGGTGGTCCGCCAGTCCGGCGGCCCGAACTGGACGATGACCGCCATCGGCGAGTTCCACGACGGCAAGACCGTGCGCGCGATGGTCGGCCCGTCCAGGCAGTATCTGTAGAGTAACGATCCGTGCGGACGAGGGGCGGCCGTGGGGTGGCTGGGTCCGGCCGTGTTCCGGGCCGGCTGCCGGGCCGGGGCCGGGGCTGACAGCCGGCCCTCGGCCGGGGCCCGACAGCAGTGCCCGGCATAAAAAACTAAAGCCGCACACGATGTTTCTCGTGATGTTCTCCCGCGAGAACCCGTGGATATCTCACGAGTTCTCGCGGGAAGTCTTCCGCGGTTTCCACGGCTTCGTGCATTTTGTGGCACCGCCGGTTCCGCGGTTTTTCGTGGCCGTGCGTCCCGCGGCGGTCCGGCGGCCTACTGCTGCAGCTTGTAGTCCCGCAGCAGCGCGCGGCTGATGATCCTCTTCTGTACCTCGGACGTGCCCTCACCGATGAGCATGAACGGCGCCTCCCGGAAAAGCCGCTCGATCTCGTACTCCTTCGAGTAGCCGTATCCGCCGTGAATACGGAACGACTCGGTCGTCACCTCGTAGCAGTATTCGCTGGCGAGGAACTTGGCCATCCCGGCCTCGACGTCGTTGCGCTGGCCGCTGTCCTTCTTGCGGGCCGCGTTCACCATCATCAGGTGGCCGGCCTCCACCTTGGTCGCCATCTCCGCCAGCTTGAAGGCGATCGCCTGGTGGTCGGCGATCTGGTGGCCGAAGGTGCGGCGCTGCTGGGCGTAGGCGATGGCCAGCTCGAACGCCCGGATCATGATGCCGCAGGCGCGGGCCGCGACATTGACCCGGCCCACCTCCACGCCGTCCATCATCTGGTAGAAGCCCTTGCCGCGGCCGTCGGGGCCGCCGAGGACCGACGACGCCGGCACCCGGTGGCTGTCGAGCACCATCTCGGTGGTCTCGACCCCCTTGTAGCCGAGTTTCTCCAGCTTCCCGGGGATCGTGATGCCCTCGTGGGTGCCGAACCCGGGCTCCTTCTCCAGCAGGAACGTCGTCATGTTCCGGTAGACGGAGTCGGCGCCCTCGTCGGTCTTCACGAGAGTCGCGACGAGGGCGGCGCGGGCACCGTTGGTCAGCCACATCTTCTGGCCATTGATCACGTAGTCGTCGCCGTCGGGAGTGGCCCGGGTGGTGATCGCGGACACGTCCGAGCCGCAGCCGGGCTCACTCATGGAGAAGGCGCCGCGGATCTCCCCGGTGGCCATTTTCGGCAGCAGCCGCTGCTTCTGTTCCGGGGTGCCGTGCTGGATGAGGAGGTAGGCGACTATGAAATGCGTGTTGATGACTCCCGACACGCTCATCCAGCCGCGGGCGATCTCCTCGACGACCAGGGCGTAGGTGAGCAGCGACTCGCCGAGCCCGCCGTACTCCTCGGGAATCGTGATCCCGAACAGCCCCATCTCCTTCATGGCCTCGACGATCGCCTCCGGGAACTCGTCCTTGTGCTCGAGTTCCGTGGCGTATGGCAGAATCTCTTTGTCGACGAATGTGCGCACAGCCGACAAAATGTCGGCCTGGACGTCCGTCAGACCATCGGTCTGCGCGATCCTGCCCATGGTGTCCGCTTCCTTTCTCGCCGTACCGTGGTCGGCCCGTGCCATTTCTGTACCGGCTGTCGGGAATCACGTGCGGGTCGTCGTATACTTATGAGAAGTATCACGGCATTCGCGGGCGGGCGCCAGCGACGCCGGCGGGTGGCCCCTTGCGCGGCACCGTCCCGGCCCTGGCGGCATCCCGGCCCAAGGCCCGCCCGCCCGTGCCGCCGCCCCGGCCGCGATGACCGTATGGCGCTCCGCGAACGTGTGGCGGGGAGGCCTGCCGGCGAACGCCGGCCCGCGCGGACGGCCAGCGGGCCCAGCGGGCCGTACGGCCCGGCCGGGGGCGTTCGATATCAGCCCACCGAGCGGCATCGGGGGCACTGCACAGTATCAACAATCACTGTCCGTATCGCCTGATATCGGGTAGATAGCCCATAAAGTAGTCCGCGAGGGGGCTTGATGTTGTTGTTCTGACGCGACCGTTGTGCCTCCGGAGGCGTTGTGCGCTCGTTTCTTCGCAAGGCCCGTCAGGGGCCGCTGGGCAGGATCCCGCAGGAGGTGCCCGTCTGGCGCCACCTCGCCGCGGCGGCGACGATCGCCCTGGCCGCGGCCGGTGTCCTGACGGCCGGCTACCGGCCCGGGGACGCGGGGACGCTGCGAGCGCCGCTGTCCCCCGTCGCCGCGGACAGCCCGGACGCCGCGGCGGCCGGCAGCCCGCTGGCCGGCGCCCGTTTCTATGATGATCCCGACAGCCAGGCGGACGCCGCCGCGGCCCGGCTGCGCGGCCAGGACCCCGTGAACGCGGCCCTGCTCGACAAGATCGCGAATACTCCGCAGGCGATGTGGCTCGGCGACTGGTTCCCGACCGCGCGGGTCCGCGCCATCGTTGCCGAGCGGGTCGACAGCGCGCGGGCCGCCCAGGCGGTCGCGGTGTTCGCCGTCTACCACATACCGGCCCGCGACTGCGGCGGCTACTCCGCCGGCGGGGCGAACTCGCCGGACGAGTACAGCGCGTGGATCTCGGAGGTCGCCGCCGGCATCGGCGCCGGCCCCGCCGTGGTGGTACTCGAGCCGGACGCGATCGCCGGCGCGGACTGCCTGCCCGCCGCCGGCCAGCGGACGCGCTACACGCTCATCCGCGAGGCGGGCACGCTGCTGACCCGGCACGGGGCCACCGTCTACCTCGACGCCGGGCAGCCGGACTGGCGCAGCGCCACCGAGATGGCCGGCCGCCTGCGGCTTGCCGGCGTCTCCGCCGTGCGCGGCTTCGCCCTGAACACGGCGAACTTCGTCGCCACCGCCGACCTGCTGGCCTACGGCAACCAGATCGTCGCCGAGCTCGGCGGCAGCGGCCACTTCGTCGTCGACACCAGCCGCAACGGCCGCGGCCCGGCCCCGGACAGGCAGTGGTGCAACCCGCCGGGCCGGGCGCTGGGAGCCCGCCCGACCACCCAGACCGGCGACGAGCACGCGGACGCGTTCCTGTGGGTGAAGGGCCCCGGCGAGTCCGACGGCACCTGCAACGGCGGCCCCCCGGCCGGCGAGTTCTGGCAGCCCTACGCCCTCGACCTGGCCCGCCGAGCGCCCTATTAGCCCGTCCCACAGGACGAGCCCATCCCACCGGCCGCCACCGGCACAAATACGTCCACCGGCACAAATACGTCCAGCAGTACAAATACGTCCAGCGGCACCGCTGCCCACCGCGTCCGCATCCGTTCCCAAGGTTCTGGGATCAGGGGGTTCTGGGATCAGGGGGCGCGGACGGGGAAACCGAGGTCGAGGGCGGCGGTGGCCAGCCGGCGGTCGTAGGTGACGAACGCTGTCAGGCTGTCGCCGAGCCGCCGCGCGGCGGCCAGATGGATCGCGTCGAGGGTGCGCACCAGCGGGCCGGCGACCGCCCCGGCGTCGTCCAGGACGGGCCGGTCCAGGATGATGTGGTCGAGGCGGTTGAGCATGGTCACCGCCGCTTTGTACAGGTCGGCGTCGTCCGCGGTGGCGCGCCGTACCGCTCGGACGACCTCGGCGCGGGCGAGCAGGGAGGTCACCTGGGGATATCCGGCGTGCGCGCCGAGGAAGGCGCGCAGCGCGGGTGTCTCGGCCTCGGTGACGACCAGCTTCACCAGCGCGCACGAGTCCAGGTAGATCAACGATCGTCCTCGGCGCGCATGTCGAGGAGTACCTCCGACAGCGCCGGCCCGTCCGTGCGTGGGGGCCCGGGCTCCCAATCGGCGAGACCGCCCTCGCCGGGCTGGAGCACTCCTTCGTCGATCAGCCGTGCCCGCGCCTGGTGGAGGTCGCTGGGTGGGGTGAGAACGGCGATAAGGCGGCCGCGTTCGGTGATCTCGATGGTCTCGCCGGTCTTGACCCGGTCGAGGATCCTGGAAGCGTTGTGCTGGAGCTCCCGTACGCCGATCCGTTCCATCATGACGCACATGATATAGCCCCATGTGCGTCAAGACTGTGGCGCTGTGGATAAGCAGCGAGTCAGCTTGCCTGTGGGTAGGGCTTCGCGGACAGGGAGTCAAGAAGCGCGTCGAATGCGGCGTCACTCTCACAGATCACCGACCGGCCGGCCGCAAGGTCCGCAAGCGCTTCATAGATCATGCGCTCGGTGTCGGGATCCGCGTCGATCTCCTCGACGTCACGGAGAACACGCGGTAGCTCGGACTCGCTCATGCCTGCTCCGCCTCCCGTGCCGTCTTCGTCTCGTCGGGACGTATCTTGAACTCGAGTACCAAAAAGTACTGCAGATCGTGGCTGTCGCATCTTCGGACCTCGGCCATGGGCGACGCGCCACCGGCCCTGTCGTCTCGTCCCGGAGTGCGAGTACCCGCTGGCAGCGCACTCGGGGCCTGTTCGGGGTGCCCTGTGATCCGTCCATCTCGCTTAGCGTACTCACCTGGACACGCGTCAACCGGCTTCCGTGTGAGCCGCAGGCGCTCCCACACCCTCAACCCAGCCCCCCGACCGGGACAGATGAGTGCGCGGACGGAGCGACTACGTGGTTCCTGGCCTCGTCACGGCGACGGTTTCCACGTCATGGCTCCGTTCACTGACAACATCGCCTGGATCGGGAGCCGTGAAGGTGGGGGTAGCCTCGCGCCGTGAGGCCGAACCATCAACCGTTGCGGTGGTCGGCCGTGACGGCGGGTATTTGGCTGTGGCGGGCGTCGCGCCAGGTGTTCGGTGGGGCGGGTGTCATGACGGGTGGTCGGCGGTGACGGCGGTGTCGGGGCGGATGTTCTGTCGCCGACTGGCGGGGCTGCTCGTCCTCGATCCCAACGGGGACGTGGTCGGACGGCTGCGGGACGTGGTGGTGATGCTGCGGCCGGGTAGCCAGCCGCCCCGCGTCCTCGGGCTCGCGGTCGAGGTGCAGCGTCATCCGATCTTCGTCCCGATCGGGCGGGTGACGGGGGTGGAGTCGGGCGCCGTGGTGCTCTCCTCGGCCCGGCTGAGCTGGCGCCGGTTCGCCCAGCGTCCCGGTGAGACCCTGGTGCTCGGCGAGCTGCTGGACCGGCAGGTGACGCTGGTCGCCACCGGCGCCCCGGCCACCGTGGTCGACGCCGCGATCGAACAGGTCCGCGGCGGGGACTGGGTCCTCGACCACGTCGCGGTACGCATCGGCCGGCGGCGCCGCGGCGAGATCCGCACGGTCTCCTGGGCCGAGGTCACCGGCTTCTCCCTGCCGGAGGAGGACCAGGGCGCGGCCAACATGCTCGAGGTGTTCGAGAAGCTGCGGCCGGCGGACCTCGCCGCGCTGCTGCGGGACCTCTCCGACAAACGCCGTGTCGAGGTGACCGCGGCCCTCGACGACGAGCGGCTCGCCGACGTCCTGGAGGAACTGTCCGAGGACGAGCAGGTCGAGCTGCTCGGCGGGCTCGCCGACGAGCGGGCCGCCGACGTCCTGGAGGCGATGGGCCCCGACGACGCCGCCGACCTGCTGGGGGACCTGCCCGCCGGGGATGCCGAGCGGCTGCTGCGGCTGATGGAGCCGTGGGAGGCCGCGCCGGTCCGGCGTCTGCTCGTCTACCCGGACCGGACCGCCGGGGGCATGATGACCAGCGAACCGGTGATCCTCGGCCCGAACGCGACTGTGGCCGAGGCGATCGCGCGGATCCGGGCGCCGGAGCTCTCCCCGGCGCTGGCCGCGCAGGTGTACGTGGTGCGCCCCCCGTTCGAGACGCCCACCGGGCGCTACCTCGGCCTCGTCCACTTCCAGCGGCTGCTGCGGGAACCGCCCGGGGCGCTCGTCAGCGGTGTCGTCGACGTCGGCATCACCCCGCTGCGGCCGGAGGCGTCGCTCCAGGAGGTGACCCGGCACCTCGCGTCGTACAACCTGGTCGCCGTCCCGGTGCTGGACGACGGCGCCCGGCTGGTGGGGGTGGTTACTGTCGACGACGTGCTGGACCACCTGCTGCCGCCCGGCTGGCGGGAGCACGACCTCGACCCGGACACCACGGGGCCGGACGCCACGAGCCGGGACGCTACGAGCCGGAACGTCACGAGCCTGGGTGGCTCGGGTGCGGGTGGCTCGGGTGCGGCGGGGACCTGATGAGGCTCCGCCGCCATACGGGCAGACTCGATCAGCCCCGTCCGTCCCGCCGGTCGGCGCTGGTCCGCCGTCCCTACGAACCGGACGCCTTCGGCCGGGCCGCCGAGCGGATCGCCCGGTTCATCGGGACCGCGCGCTTTCTGGTGGTGCAGAGCATCGTGGTGGTGCTGTGGATCGGCTACAACATCATCGTGCCCCGTGACCTGCGGTTCGACAACTACCCGTTCATCTTTCTGACGCTGGCGCTGTCCCTGCAGGCGGCGTATGCCGCGCCGTTGATCCTGCTGGCGCAGAACCGGCAGGACGACCGGGACCGGGCCAACCTCGCACAGGACCGGGAACGGACCGGACGCCAGCTCGACGACACCGAGTACCTCGCCCGCGAGATAGCGGCGATCCGTATCCGGGTCGGGGAGCTGGCCACCCGTGACTACCTGCGCTCCGAGCTGCGGGCGGAGCTGCGGGCGCTGCTGGCCGAGTCCCTGGGGACCCCCGTGGGGACTTCCGCGGGAACCCCCGTGGGGACTTCCGCGGGGACGGATGCGGGAACAGGTGAGGACGCCACCGCCGGGCATCGCCGCGGCCCCGGGCCGTGGGAGCGGCGGCCCGAACGCGGCAGCTCCACCGACCGGCGGCTCCAGAGCCCGTGAACCAGCAGACCCGACCGGGAAGGCATCACCGGGGACGGCATTCACCGGTGACGGCGTCACTGGGGACGGCGTCGCGGAGGGACGGCGTTACCGAGGGAAAGACGTCGCCGGGGAGCCGGGAGCGTGCCTCGGGGCGGGAACTCGGCTGGCGTCCGCGGGCCGGGGCGTTCGCGGGACGAAGGCTTATGCGAGGGATCCTCGGCACAGAGTGAGAATGGACAGGGCGATTTCGACCCCGCGGGGCCCGAGCTCCCGCGACCAGGCTGTGATGATCGCGTTTTCTCGCTCGTGCTGGATGCGCGGGCCGCCGTCCGCGGAACGCAGCGCCTGAATCTGCCGGGATATCTCCAGACGGGCGCCGACGAGCGCGCGGAGCTGTGTGTCGATCTCGTCTATGGCCCGCCGGCCGTCCGCGATCGAGGAGACCGTCGGTGCCGGCGTGGCGGCGGGAAGCGCGTGGCTTGTCATCTGGGCTCTTTTCATCCGGGACCCGGCCATCCCGGAGCCGGACAGGCCCGGGGAAAGTCCGGGCCTTGAGTCTCGGCGTGTCGCGTCAGATACGCGGCAGTGCAGGGACCGTGCCCGGTCCCTGGTAAAAATGATCCGGCGATCTGCTCGCGCGGCGCGCGCAAAGAGGAGATCCACCAGGCATGGCTACCAGCATGCCAGCCGGGATTGCCACCGTCCAGCGGTCCGTCCGGCTCGCACCGTGACCGCACATGACCCAGAAGCGGGCGGGACGTCACGCCGATGGCTCCGGGCGTCACCCGAATGCCGGGCAGGACGGCGGCGGGACGGCGGCGGGACGGCGGCGGGACGGCATGGGCGCGTCACCGGGACGGCGGCGGGACGGCATGAGGGTGTCACCAGGGCGGCGGCAGGACGGATGAGAGGATCGTCTCGTGGCCCAGTTGCAGCTGGACGGCATGCCGCGGCGGCTGTTCGTGTGCACCCCGTCGAAACTGTCCGCGTTCGCGGAATGCCCCCGCCGCTACCGGATGGCCTATCTCGACCGGCCGGCGCCGGTGAAGGGGCCGCCATGGGCGCACAACTCCCTCGGCTCCAGCGTGCACAACGCCCTGCGGGCCTGGTGGGACGAACCGCTGGCCCGCCGCACGCCGACCCGCGCCGCCCACCTCGTCCGGCTGCTGTGGGTCACGGACGGCTGGCGGGACGCCGAGCAGTCCACGGCCTGGCGGGAACGGGCCGCGCAGATGGCCGGACGTTACGTGGCCACCCTCGACCCGGCCCGCGAGCCCAGGGCGGTGGAACGCCAGGTCGCCGCGCGCACCGAACGGCTGGCCCTGTCCGGGCGGGTCGACCGGCTCGACGACCGGGACGGCGAGCTCGTCGTCGTCGACTACAAGACGGGACGCCGCGCGCCCACCGACGACGACGCCCGGGTCTCCCAGGCGCTGGCGCTGTACGCGCTGGCGGTCTCCCGCACTCTGCGCCGCCCCTGCTGGCGGGTGGAGCTGCACCATCTGCCCACCGGCACCGTGGCCGGCGCCGAGCATGACGAGGCGTCGCTGCACCGCCAGCTGCAGCGGGCCGAGGCGCTGGCCGACGACGCCGAGCGGGCGGCCGAGGCGCTGCGTGATGGCGCCGAGCCGGACACGGCGTTCCCGCCACAGCCGGGCCGGCTGTGTTCCTGGTGCGACTACCGGCGGCACTGCCCCGAGGGCCGCGCCGCAGCCCCCGACCGGGCCCCCTGGGACGCCGTTGCCGACGCCGTCGCCGACGCCGGCACCGAGCCGTCCGGCTGAGCCCCGTACTCCTCTGGGGTCAGCCCGTACCCTGGGCCGGAGACGCCTGCCGCCCTCGGGCACGCCCCGTCCCCTCGCGCCTGCCCATCCGCTCTCGCGCCAGCCCGTCCCTGCGCGGCCCGGCCGGGGAGTGCCGGGGAATCTGGCTGGCATTTGCCCGGGTAAGGCTGCGACCTGCGGAAACACCTGAACGCCGTCGTCCGCCACACCTCTGTTCGGGCAGCCCCGCCGAAGTGCCCGAAGGACGGGACTCGGTACTGTCACAACAGTACCGAGTCCCGTCCTTGCTCATGGGCCGTTGTAGGGATCATGCGAATGGCCGCTGCCTCCGGCTCTCCGCCGCTGTTACCGGTCGTGGCCCCGCCGGCGGTTTCGGTCGAGGAGCGTCCGGGACCTGCTCGTTGTCCGGTAGGCCGGCGGGAGCTGGGCCATGATGGCTTCGTGACAGAGCGAGTGAGTGCCGGCCAGCCGAACACCGTGTCCACGGTCGCGGCCGTGTCTCCGGCCGTGCTGCCGGACGCCCGGCTGCCCGGTGGCGGCCGGGCCCGGCCCGCGGGCAGCCCGTCGCGGGTGTCGGCGAAGGCCGGGACGTTCACCGAGTCGGTGATCCGGGAGATGACCCGGCTCTGCCTGGCACACGACGGCATCAACCTCGCCCAGGGCTTCCCGGACTTCCCCTGCCCGGCCGAGCTGAAGGAGGCGGCGAAGGCCGCCATCGACGCGGACGACAACCAGTACGCCATCACCTGGGGCGCGAAGGCCTTCCGGCACGCCATCGCTGCCAAGGTCGCCCGTACCTACCCGGGGTGGACGGTGGACCCGGAGACCGAGATCTGCGTGACCTGCGGCTCCACCGAAGCGATGATCGCGACCATGCTCGCGCTGGTCGACCCCGGCGAGGAGGTGCTGCTCTTCGAGCCCTTCTACGAGAACTACGGCCCGGACACGATCCTCTCCGGCGCGCGGCCGAGGTTCGTCCCGCTGCACGGGCCCGACTGGAGCATCGACGAGGCGCAGCTGCGCGCCGCCTTCTCCGACCGGGTGCGGGCCGTCGTCATCAACACGCCGCACAACCCGACCGGCAAGGTGTTCACCCGCGCCGAGCTGGAGCTGATCGCCGAGCTCTGCCAGCGGCACGACGCGCTCGTCCTCACCGACGAGATCTATGAGCACATCCAGTATCTCGGCCCGGGCGGGCACATCCCGCCCGCCACCGTCCCGGGGCTCGCCGACCGCACGGTCACGATCAACGCCCTGTCGAAGACCTACGCGGTGACGGGCTGGCGGGTCGGCTGGACCATCGCCCCACCGGCCTACACCGCCGCCATCCGCAAGGTCCACGACTTCCTGACCGTCGGGGCCGCCGCGCCGTTGCAGGCGGGCGGGGCCGCCGCCATGGCACTGCCGCCGAGCTACTACGACGGCCTCGTCGCCGACTACCTCGAGCGCCGTGACCTGCTGTGCGACGCGCTCGCCACGGCCGGCTTCCGCTTCCGGCCGCCGGACGGCGCGTACTACGTCATGTGCGATACGCGATCGTTCGACCCCGACGGGGACGACGTGGCCTTCGCCCGCCGGCTGCTGGAGACGGCCGGGGTGGCGTCGGTCCCCGGGTCGTCGTTCTTCAACGATCCCGCGTACGGGCGTCACATCGTGCGTTTCGCCTTCCCGAAACGGCTGGACACCCTGCGGGCGGCGGCACAGCGGCTGGCCACCCTCGCCTGACGCGCCCCGCCACGCGCCCCCGGCGACCGCCCCGCCCCGGCGACCGCCGCGCCGACGCCACCGGGAAGTGCCCCGCCGTCC
>NZ_CAKKTM010000074.1 GCF_920888515.1 Protofrankia sp. CiP1_Cm_nod1
GCGCAGGTAGGCGTCGACGCCGCCGCGGTGGCGCGGCCGTGACCACCGGCCGCGCGGGCCGCCGACCGGTGACCGCGACGCCCCGGCGGCGCCGGTAGCGGCCAGCATCACCGACCGTGGCGGCAGCAGATAGCGGCCACGCAGGTATTCGCCCAGCCAGCGGGCCTGCGCCTCGGCGAGCCGGACACTGTCGGTGACGCTGTCGGTGACGCTGATCGCCTCGGGGGCTACCAGCCGGGAGAGACGCCCACGGGCGGGATTCGCCTCACCTGACCGGTGCGTCAGGACAGCGCATCCGTACACCCCTTCCGTGTCCGGGTCGAAAACGCCGCCGAACAACGGCGACGGGACGGCGGACGGGCCGGCCGGCCGGTACTCGGCGGCCTGCCCGGCGCCAGGCGCGATGATTCCCCCGAGGAGCACCACGGCGTCCCAGCGGGTCGCCGGCTGGCCACCGACGCGGACGTCGAACGGCCGACGGTCGCCGTCCACCGGGCGGATCCCGTAGCCATCGCTGTCGAGCCTGGTGAACCGCCCGGCGAAGCCCCGCTCGTCCGGGAACTCCCCGCTGCCTGCGGGGGGCTCCTTGCCGGCCCCGGCGGGCTCCCCGGTGGACGAGGGGGGTGCCGCCGCCGGGCCGCCGCCCGCGTCGCGCGCCGCGCGATCGTGTGTCACGAACAGGTGCGCGTCCAGCCCGGAGTCGACGAGCGCGCGCAGCGCCGTCCCGGCGGCCGGGCCCGCGCCGAACACCGCTACCCGGGGAAGTTGAGCCACGATCGGCAAGGGTAGGCCACATCAGGCTGCCCGTGACAGCCCCCTACGGCGTTATTGCATTTTGTCCTTATTACACACTTTTTGCCCCTGCTATATCGTCCCGGCTGCGCTGTCGGGCCAGTGTCACCAGCCTGTGTCACCGGCCTGGCGCCACCGTCAGGTGGGCGGGCCGGCGGCGGCCCTGGGGCGGCGGCTGGCTCTCCTGCGCCCGCTGGCGTGGCAGTGTCATCAGAAGGCGCCGTGGGGCGTCCCGGGGGATCATCCGGGCTTCGGGCGCGGGCCTGGCAGGACGCGTCCTGGCAGGGCGTATCACGGCGTCCCGCGGCTCGGGAACCTGCCGTAGCCGACGGGGCAGCGCGAGCAGCGCGGTACGTGTCGCCCGTGCGCCCAGGCAGGCGGCGGTGTCCAGCAGCGGTGTGTCGGGCAGGCCGTAGAGGCGGCGGGCCCAGCCCGGCAGCATCCCGGCGGCGATCGCGCTCAGGGCGGACCACGCCGGGCGCGCGGGCGTGGTCCGCGACACCCACCGGGGCATGGGCGGCCGCAGGATGAACGAGATCATTTCGCGGGACTGCGGCGTCACCCGCAGGTGAGGACGCATCCGCGTGAAATAGTGGGCAACCGCGGCCTGGCTGTCCGGAACGTCCTCCGCCGGGATACCGATCAGCTCGGCGGCCCGCACCTGCTCGGCGAAGTAGGCGTCGGCCTGGCTGTCGGTGAGGCGCAGGCCGCATCGGCGGGCCGTCGAGAGGAAGGACTCGGCCTCGCTCACATGCACCCACAGCAGCAGTTCGGGATCGCCAGCCCGGTAGGGCCGGCCACTGGTGGGCTCGGTGCCACGGACACGCGTGTGCACGCGACGTACCCGTTCGGCGGCCTGCCGCGCCTGCGCGGTCGTCCCATAGGTGATCGTTTCGACGTAGGTGGCGGTACGCAGCAGGCGTCCCCACGGGTCGGCCCGGTAGGCGGAGTGCTGGGCGACGCCGGCCATGGCCAGCGGGTGCACGCCCTGCAGGAGCAGCGCGCGGATACCGGCGACGATCATGCTCGGATCGCCGTGCACCCGCCAGGTCACACTGGCCGGCCCGAACAGCCCGGCATCCGGTGCGGGGCCCGCGTCCGTGCCGCCGCTGTCGGCACCGCGGTTGCTGTCCGTGCCGCCGCCGCTGTCGGTGCCGTGGTCGTCGCTGGTGCCGCGGTTGCCGTCGGTATCGCTGTTGACGTTGGCGCCACTGCCCGTGCCGGCCGCCGGCCGCCACGGCGTGGATCGTGTCACGGCATCAGTGACTTCATGGGCTCGATGCCGTTGATCAATCACCTGAACATCCCCGTTTCTTACTCTCAGGAATCAAATAGAAACTAATGGTTGCACATTGACTACGATGGATGCATGCAGGGTGCGCTGCGTGTCTAGATTGTGATCAGATGGTGATGTAACGCGGGGCGATGCGCACATGCGCCGGTCCGAGCGGGTCGTTGCGCTGTCGCATGACCGGCGCCACGAACTAACGTGGCCCCATGAGCGTCGTGAAGATCAATGCACTGACCGTCCCGGCCGAGCTGCGGGCCACGCTGGAGCAGCGGTTCGCCGGCCGGGCCGGCATCGTGGAGGCCGCGGACGGTTTCGAGTGGTTCGAGCTGCTGCGGCCGGTGGAGGGCACCGACACCTACCTCGTCTACACGCGCTGGCGCAGCGAGGAGGACTTCCAGAAGTGGCAGGCGTCCAACGCCTTCCAGGCCGGGCACGCGCAGGCGGCGGCGGACGCCGCGGGTGCCCCGGCATCGGCCGGCCACCCCGGCGGCCACCCCGGCGGCCACCCCGGCGGCCACCCCGGCGG
>NZ_CAKKTM010000075.1 GCF_920888515.1 Protofrankia sp. CiP1_Cm_nod1
CGGCCGGCCACCCCGGCGGCCACCCCGGCGGCCACCCCGGCGGTGGCCACCCAGGGGCTGGCGCGCCGGCCGGTCACGGCGGACCTGCTGGTCATCCCGGGGCCGGTGCGCCGGCCGCGGCCGCGGCCACGCTGTGGTCGTTCGAGGTCGTCCAGTCGGCCGCGCCCAGGAACGACAAGGCGTAGGCCGCGTCCCGCTACCCGAAGCCTCCCCGTCCGTAGGTGGAAGCCGTCACCAGGACAGCGGTTTCCACCTACGGCTTCCGCGTCTGTAGGTGGAAACCGCTGTCCTGACGGAGGTTCTCACCTACACCCTGCCGGTGGCTGGCGTCCTCGATCTCGCCCACGAACTCCTCGACCACGTCCTCGAGGGCGATGACGCCGCGGGTCGTGCCGTTCGGCCCGGGTACCCGGCCGAGATGGCAGCCGCTGCGCTGCATCAGGCGCAGGACCTCGTCCAGCGGCAGGTCGGCGCGGACCTCGGCCATCGGCCGCAGCCTGCGTGGCGGCAGCGGCTCGTCGCGGGCGTCGCCATGGATACCGATGACGTCCTTGGCGTGCACGAAACCGACGACTACCGGGCCCGGCCCGGCCGGGGCGCCACCGCCGGCGGCGCGCACCGGGAAGCGGGAGAAGCCGGTCTCGGCGACCAGCTTCTCCAGCTCGGACGCGGTCACCGACCACGGGACGGTCACGATCTCCGAGACCGGGATCATGATGGTGCCGGCGGCCCGCTCGGACAGCTCCAGCGCGCCGGTCAGCAGCTCGTGCTCGGTGTCCTCCAGCAGGCCCTGCCGCCGGGATTCCGCGATCATCGTCGCGAGCTGGTCCGGGGTGTAGGCGGTGCTCAGCTCGTCCACCGGATGGACGCGGACGAGCCGGACACATCGGTTGGCGACGGCGTTGAGAAAGACGATCAGTGGGCGGGTCAGGCCGGCGAACCGGAGCAGCGGCGGCGCGAGCCAGCGGGCTGCCTGCTCGGGGCCGGCCAGCGCGATGTTCTTCGGCACCATCTCGCCGAGCACGATGTGCAGGCAGGCGACGATCAGGAGCGCGAGCGCGAACCCGATCGGGTGGTGGAAGCCGCTGGGGACGCCGAGCCGGTCCAGACCCCCCTCGATCAGGTGGGCGATCGTGGGCTCGGCCACCGCGCCGAGCCCGAGCGAGCAGATCGTGATGCCGAGCTGGGATGCGGCGAGCATCAGCGACAGGTTCCCGATCGCGGTCAGGACGCTTCGGGCCTGCTGGTCGCCTTCGGCCGCGGACGGTTCCACCTGGTCGCGACGGACCGAGATGACGGCGAACTCGGCGCCGACGAAGAACGCGTTGCCGGCCAGCAGGAAGATCGCGCCGACCAGATAGAGCAGGGTCATCGCCGTGCCTGCCCGCCCGGGCCGTCGGTGCCGCCGGTGTCATCGGTGCCGCGCGGGCCATGCGGACCGTGCGGACCATGTGGGCTACGCGGACCCGGACCGTGCGAGCCGGGTGGGCGGCCGGTGTGCCCGCTCCGGCGGGTCCGGGCCGGCTGGCCGGGCGGGCGGCCCGTCAGCCGGACACGGCTGACGCGATGATGGTCCATCTCCTCGACGGTGAGCAGATGTCCTTCGACATCGACCTGGTCACCCGGCTGCGGGATGCGCCCGAGCCGGTGCAGGACGATGCCGGCGACGGTCTCGTACGGGCCGTCGGGCAGCCGGACACCGGTCAGGTCGGCGACCTCGTCCGGGCGGAGCAGGCCGGACAGCGACCAGCTCCCGTCCGGCCCGGCGGTGGCGTCGGGCCTCTCCGGCTGGTCGTACTCGTCCAGGACGTGGCCGACGAGCTCCTCGACGAGGTCCTCCAGGGTGACCACGCCGGCGGTGCCGCCGTACTCGTCGATGACCACGGCGATCTGAAGGCTGTGCCCGCGCAGGGTGGTGAGCAGATCGTCGCAGCTCAGCGATGCCGGCACCACCACCGGAGCGACCATGAGCCGGCTGACCGGTGTGCTGCCGCGCTCGGCCGGCGGCACACCGAAGGCGTCCTTGACGTGGACGACCCCGACGACGTCGTCGACGTCCCCGGGGACAGCCGGGACGCTTCCCGGGCCCGGCGGCTCGGCCGCGTGCCCTCCTCCTCCGGAGCCGGCGGCGCCTCGGCGGCTGGTGACGCCTGCGTGGCCGGTGACGCCTGCGTGGCCGGCGGTGGCGCGAGCGGAGCCCGGGTCCCTACCGGTACCCGAATCCCGCTGGGAGGCGGTGTCAGAGGTGCCACTGGTGCCACTGGTGTCAGGGGTGCCATCGGTGTCGGAGGCGCCGGCGCCAGGCGCGGCGGTGCCGGTGGGGCGCAGGACGGGGAAGCGGGAGTGGCCTGATTCCCCGGTGACCCGGAGCAGTTCCGTGACGCTGTCGTCGGCGTGCAGCGCGACCACCCGTATCCGCGGTGTCATGACGTCCTGGGCGGTGCGCTCGCGTAGCCGCAGGGATCTGCCCAGCAGGCTCGCGGTGTTGCCGGGCAGCGTGCCGTGCTCGGCCGACGAGCGCACCAGCCAGCCGAGCTCGGACGGCGACCTGGCCGATTGCAGCTGGCTTCGCGGCTCGATCCCCAGCGCGCGCAGCAGCCGGTTGGCGGACCCGTCGAGAAGCGTGATGACCGGCCGGCAGACGCTGGAGAAGAGCATCTGCGGCCCGGCGGCCCACTGGGCCGCGGCTACCGGCGCCGCGACCGCGATGTTCTTCGGGAAGAGCTCGCCGAAGACCATCTGGGCGACTGTCGCGATCAGCAGGGCGGCGGTCACCGCGACGGCATGGCCGACGCCGGCCGGCAGGCCGGTCGCGTCGATCGCGGGCAGCAGCAGGGAGGCGATCGCCGGCTCGGCGAGGTAGCCGAGCACCAGCGACGTCAGGGTGATGCCCAGCTGCGCGCCGGAAAGCTGGAACGACAGCGACCGGACGGCCCGCAGCACCCGGGCCGCGCGGTGGGAGCCGTCCCGCGCCGCCTGCTCGAGCCGGCTGTGGTCGACCGCCACAAAAGCGAATTCGGCGGTCACGAACAGCCCGTTGGCGGCGATGAGGGCGACGGCCAGCACCAGGCCGAGAATGTCACCGATCATTGCTGTGGCGGGGGCCGGCGCAGGCCACCGCGGTGCTCGGGCGATCGGGATCCCGCCGCGGGCTGCACTGTCGGGGCCGCCCGAGGCTCCCGCCCGGACGGTACTGGCGCGCCGCGTGCCATCCCCTCATCCTCACAGACCCCTCATCCTCACAGACCTCCGCCGTGCCGCCCAGAGGTTTCCCGGCCGGGGCCCGACGCCCGGCCGGGTGCGCCGGCAGGGACGTCCGGTGATGATCCGTACCGGATGAGTGTGCGTTCTTTTGTGATTTGTCCGAAATGGAGATCGAGTTTTTCAGGTGTCGGTGATGTTGTTGTGGCGTGGGGTGTTGTGGTTTTGCGCCGACGCTTGGAGACTGATCTGCATGGCTCGCGTCTTCGCCGTCGCAAACCAGAAGGGTGGCGTCGCCAAGACGACGTCCGTGACGAGCCTCGGCGCCGCGCTGAGCGAACTGGGATGCCGGGTCCTGCTCGTCGACCTCGATCCGCAGGCATGCCTGACGTTCTCCCTGGGCCTGGATCCGGACGTCATCGAGCTGTCCGTGCACGACGTGCTGCTGGGCCGGCTCAGCCCCGGCCTCGTGGTGCGACGGACCGAGGACGGCCCGGATCTGCTGCCGGCGACCATCGAGCTGGCCGGCTGCGAAGCCGTGCTGCTGTCCCGTACCGGCCGTGAGCACGCGCTGCGGCTCGCGCTCGCCGAGATCAGCGACAGCTACGACTTCATCCTGATCGACTGCCCCCCCTCGCTCGGGATCCTGACGATCAACGGGCTGACGGCGGCGAATGAGGTGATCATCCCGTTGCAGTGCGAGACCCTGTCGCACCGCGGTGTCGGGCAGCTGCTCGACACCGTCCACGACGTGCGGCGTCTGACCAATGCCGAGCTGCGGGTCCGCGGAGTGCTGCCGACCCTCTTCGAGGCCCGGACCACGCACGGCCGTGCCGTCCTGGCGGACGTCGCCGCCCGGTACGCGGTGGCGGTGCTCCAGCCACCCATCGCGCGGTCGGTCCGGTTCGCCGAGGCGCCGGTCTCCGGACGCTCGATCCTCACGACGGCGAAGCGTTCCAGAGGGGCGGAGGCATACCGGGCGCATGCCCGGGCGCTGCTGGCGGGCTCCGTCCCCGCGCCCGGCCCGCGGGGGGAGGGCGGCGGGGCCACGGCCCGGGTGCCGGGTGGGGGCACATCCCGGACGGCGCCCGCGGTGCCGTCGGCGGCAGGGCCGGCGCTACCAGGCGGATCATCGGCCCGCCCCCCGGC
>NZ_CAKKTM010000076.1 GCF_920888515.1 Protofrankia sp. CiP1_Cm_nod1
GTGCGGGCCGCGTCCGCCCGGTCACCGGCCCGGCCTGGCCGCCGGCGCCTGGGGCGCCCGGTCTCCCCGAGGTCCTCGACCTCCTCGGCGGCGAGCCCGGCCCGGGTACGGGACGCCTGCGGCAGCACCCCGCGGACGTCCGCGGGGATGGACAGGGCCTCGAACAGGTGGGGGGACGTCGAGTAGGTCTCGACGGGCGTGTCGAAGGCAAGCCCCAGGGCCTGGTTGACCAGCGCCCACCGCGGTATGTCGTCCCAGTCGACGAAGGTCACCGCCACCCCGCTGCCGCCGGCCCGGCCGGTGCGGCCGATGCGGTGCAGATAGACGTTCTCGTCCTCGGGGCACTGGTAGTTGACCACGTGGGTCACCCCGCCGATGTCGATGCCACGGGCGGCGACGTCGGTGGCGACCAGCACATCGATCTTGCCGGACCGGAACGCCCGCAGCGCCTGCTCCCGCTGGCCCTGGGCGATGTCCCCGTGGACGGCCGCCGCGGCGAAGCCACGACCGGTCAGGTCGTCGGCGACCCGGTCGGCGGTGCGGCGGGTCCGGACGAAGACGATGGCCAGCCCCCGGCCCTCGGCCTGCAGGACCCGGGCCAGCACCTCGATCTTGTCCAGCGCGTGCGCGCGGAAGACGTGCTGGCTGATGTCCGGCACCGTGCGGCCCTCGTCGGGGTGCTCCGCGGTGACGTGCACCGGCCGCCGCATGAACCGGCGGGCCAGCGAGATCACCGGCGGCGGCATCGTCGCGGAGAACAGCAGCGTCTGGCGGATGTCCGGAAGCTGGGCGAGGATGCGCTCGACGTCCGGCAGGAAGCCCAGGTCGAGCATTTCGTCGGCCTCGTCGAGGACGAGCATGCGCACCGCCGTCAGCACGAGGGCGTTCTGGCGGGCCAGGTCGAGCAGCCGGCCGGGGGTGCCGACGACGATGTCCACACCGGCGCGCAGGCTTGCCAGCTGCGGCTCGTAGGCACGGCCGCCGTAGACCGGCAGCACCCGCAGCCCGCGGCCCGAGCCGGCACGGTCGATGTCGGCGGTGACCTGCAGGCACAGCTCGCGGGTGGGAACGACCACGAGCGCCTGCGGCTGCCCGCTGGCGCCCTCGTCACGGCTGGTCGCCTGCTGCGCGAGCGGGATACCGAAGGCGAGCGTCTTGCCGGTGCCGGTGCGGGCCTGCCCGATGATGTCGGACCCGGCCAGCGCCAGCGGAAGCGTCAGTTCCTGGATGGGGAAGGGGGAGACGATGCCCTTGACGCGCAGGGCCTCGACGATCTCTTCGCGGACGCCGAGGTCGGCGAAGCCGGGCGCCGGTGTCGTGGCCGGTGCCGTCGGGGCTCCCGGCTCGCCGGCGTCCGGGTGTCCCGCGGGATCTGTGGGGTCATCGTGTCGGTGTGTTGTGGTTTCGGCTGAAACGGACAGCGGGATGCTCCTGGTCTGCTAGAGGGCTGGAGACGGCGCGATCGTCCTTCGCTCGCGCCATCGAGGCCCAGGTCCCCGAGTCGCTATGAGCGGGATCCGACGCTGCACCCGCTCACGACATCTACCGGCGGGGTCCGCTGACCCGGAGTGGGGCGACGCCCGCGCGGGCCGGAAGTGGTCTTGGCAGCTCCCGGCTAATGATGAGGATAACCTGTGGGCTGCTCTCCGAGACATGTTCCGACACGATGACCTTCGGCAGGGTGCCGCGGCCCATTCCGTCAGATGCCGCAAGTGCCTGTGCCGTAAGGCGTCCTGGTCCTGCTTCCGGTCGGTGTATATCGGGCGGTTCGCCATGAGGACGATGCTGAGGTGATCCGATATGACGGACGGTACGGGTACCGGCCGGGCCGGCTTTCCGGCGCCGTCGACCGACGGGGACGGCGTGACCGGTGAGGCCGGCGGCTCCGACGCGGCGCGCGGCCCTGACCCGGAGGGCCGAAAACAGCCCGATCATGATTCGGCCGTCCTGGGAGGCCGGGCCCACGAGGCGGCCACCGCCGCGCCCGAGCCGCACCGTGACGTCCGGGCCCGTGACGTTCAGGCTCATGACGTTCAGGCTCATGACGTTCAGGCCCGTGATGCCCAGAATTCTGGCGCCGTCCGCGCGGGCGTGCCGGACGTCGCTGTCGTGGATCTGCTGGGGCTGCTCGCCTTCGGCGAACTGACCGCGTTCGAGCGGCTTGCCACGGACGCGCGGATGGCTCCCACCCTGACCGACAAGATCGCGCTGGCCGGCATTGCGGCCGCCGAGTTCGCGCACTTCGAGGAGGTCCGCGCCTACCTGCTGCGGGTGGGGGTCGACCCGGTGCGGGCCATGGAGCCGTTCGTGTCACCGCTGACGAACTTCCACAACCTCACCGCGCCCGCCGACTGGCTGGAAAGCCTGGTCAAGGTGTACGTCGGGGACAGCATCGCCGCGGACTTCTACCGTGAGATCGCCACCGTGCTCGATCCCGACGTGCGCGCGCTGGTCCTCGACGTCCTCGCCGACACCGGCCATGCCGCGTTCGCCGTGGGGCGGGTCCGGGCGGTGGTCGAGGCCGACCCGGCCGTGGCCGGCCGGCTCGCGCTGTGGGCCCGGCGGCTGATGGGGGAGGCACTGACCGAGGCGCAGCGGGTCGCGGTGGAGCGCAGCGCGCTCGCCGCCCTGCTGGACGGGATAGGCGACCTGACGGCGTTGGCGGAGCTGTTCAACCGGATCACCCTCGCGCACACGGCACGGATGGACGCGCTCGGGCTGTCGACCTGAGACGGCCCTGGCCGGGAGCCGGGCCCGCGACCTGAGACGGCCCCGGCCGGGAGCCGGACCCGCGACCTGGGACGCCCCGGCTACCCGGGCCGGGGCGGTCGAAACCGGCCCGCCCCGGCCCGGGTAGCCGGCATTCGGCTGCCTTCTGTGTTTCTCCGGATGCTCCGGGTTACCGGAGGGCGTCGTCGCCGTCAGAGCGCGCCGAAACCGACCCGGCGTGTCTCGGCTTCGGCGATCTCGACGTAGGCCAGCTTCCCGATCGGGATGACGACCCGCCGGCCCTTCTCGTCCACGAGCGTGAGCAGCCCCAGATCCGACCTGATCGCGTCGGTGACCGCCTGGGCCACGTCGTCCGGCGACTGGCCGCTCTCAATGATCAGTTCGCGCCCGACGTTCTGGATCCCGATCTTGACCTCCACCAGTGGTGACCTCCGTGTTCGTCAGGTGTGCCGTCCAGGTTCCTGGCGACGTCCGGCGGCGGGAGAGGAGCGAGGGTCTCGCCGTCTTCGGCCGGCTAGGTCACCATAGGGCCTACGGCGCGGGGTGTGGGACGTGGCCGGGCCATGTTCGCTGGAGGCGTCAGGGCCCGCTGGAGGCGTCACCGCCGCTGGCGGTTTCCCGGGGTGGCTCCCGGGGGGGTGCCGGGTCGGCGCCGGCGGGAGTGCGGCGCGGGTATCCGGCGAGTCCCCGCCAGGCCAGCTCGACCATGGTCGCGACGGCCTGTTCCTTCGAGACCGCCTCGCCGGTGACCAGCCACCAGCGGGCGCCGGTCTCGGCGAGGCCCACCAGCCCGATCGAGAGCAGCTCGGCCTCGGCCGGGCCGACGCCGGTGTCCGCGGCGATGACGTCCGCGATGGCGTTGGCGCACTCGGTGAAACTGTTCTCCACCCGCTTGCGGACGGCGGGCTCGCTGCGCAGGTCGGACTCGAGAACGAGCTGGTAGGCGCCGCTGGGATCGTCGACGAAGTCGAAGTAGGCCGCGATCGACCGGGCGATCCGGGTGTGGTTGTCGGTGGTGGACGCGAGTGCCCGCTGCACACTGGAGACGAGGGCATGGGCCTGCTCGTCCAACAGCGCCAGGTAGAGCTCGAGCTTTCCGGGAAAGTGCTGGTAGAGGACGGGCTTGCTGACGCCCGCGCGTTCGGCGATCTCGTCCATCGCCGCGGCGTGATAGCCCTGGGCAACGAAAACTTCACGAGCCGCTCCCAGCAGCTGGAAGCGGCGAGCGGTGCGCGGCAGCCGGGCGGTCTTGCCTGAACGCGGTTGCGGCGCGGCCGGCTCGGCGCTCACCGGCGCACCTCCTTTGATCGGCCGAGCCTCGGTGCCGGCTCGGCGGCTGCCCGTGCCGGGCATGGTGCCCGTCCGGATACCCGGGCTGGGCGTCGCGCCCGGTCGGGACCCGACCCGTGGTGCTTTGTCATGTTATGTGAACACAAGAGGAGCACATCGGATCCGGGCGGAATCCGGGTGCCCACGGATGTGGATACCCGACGGGGGCGAACCCGCTGGTGGCTCACCGTACCTTTCCTGCCGGCCCCCGTCCCGACTGATCCCGTCCTGGCGGATTCCCGTACCTGCCCGAGGGGCCGCGGGCGGACCGGTCACCGGTCTCCCGTGCGGACGTGCCGCGCCGGCTGGCCGCGCCGGGCGGGCCCGCCCGGCGCCGGCACGTCACCGCTGGATCAGAGGCTCGCGTGGACCAGGGCCCGCGCGGGGCTCGCCCGGGTCAGGCCCGCTTCACCGGTACTCGTCCTCGTCGACGTCCACGACGATCTGCTGTTCCGCGGCGTCGTACTCGTCGACCTCCAGCGACGACGGCCACGACGCCGTGAGCGGCAGCGGATCGCGTGTCAGGACCTCGCGCGCCTGCTCCGCAGCGTCCGCGTCGGACACGTCGGGACGGTCGAGAACGTCATGCACGTCGAGCGGAAGATCCGTCGGTGAGGTCATGGCTTTCTCCTGTCAGCGCCTACGGACTGTGATCCTCTGTACTCTTGCGTTGGCCCTACCGCCGTTTTGGAACCTTCCACCTGGGCGCCGGGCGTACCTGCCGAAGTGGGAAAAGATTGCCGTGTTCTTCGACTCGGTCCGGCACGTCGCCCACCATGAATACCAGCTCATCCGGCCGTGGGCAGGCAACGGCCCGGCCACGGAGCAACCAGGATGGAAACGGTCGGTACAGTAGTGCGCACGGAGAGTGTGCAGAGTGTGGAATTGTGTCGCGATCGTCGTGCGGTGGTTCCCGGGGTCGGGCACTGTCGCTCGTGGCGTACGTCCGTCCGCGATTCGTTCGCCTTTTGTGTCCACATGGCTTCCTTACCCCTCGACGTTGGGAGACCATTGTGGAAGGAGTGTGTTCGCCGGCTGCGGAGCGCGGCCCGCTGGGCCGTGTCCGCCAGTGCGGACGCCTGATCCGGCGCTGTCGTGATCCGGCGCTGTCACCGCCGCGGTATGCCGGTCGGGACAACCCATGAACACGCTCACACTCACAGTAAGGGGCGGGCATGCGGTCGATCTGGAAAGGCGCGATCTCCTTCGGTCTCGTCCGGATTCCGGTCCGGCTCTACCCGGCCACCGAGGACCGGGACGTCTCCTTCCACCAGGTCAGGCGCTGGGACGGGTCCCGCATCCGCTACAAGCGGGTCGCGGCGGCGGACGGCGCCGAAGTGCCCTACTCGGAGATCGCCAAAGGCTACGAGCTGCCCTCCGGGGAGACCGTCGTGCTCACCGACGACGACTTCGCGCACCTGCCGCTGCCCACCTCCCGCACGATCGACGTGCTGGAGTTCGTCCCGCTGGCACAGGTCGACCCGATCTACTTCGCCAGGAGCTACTACGTCGAGCCCGACCGCGGCGGGGTCAGGTCGTACGTGCTCCTGCGCGACGCGCTCGGCGGCTCCGGCCGGGTTGCGCTCGTCAAGATCGCCCTGCGGCAGCGGGAGCAGCTCGCGACCCTGCGGATACGCGGCGACGTGCTCGTCCTGTCGACGATGCTCTGGCCGGACGAGGTGCGCCGGCCGGACTTCCCGTTCCTGGACGAGGAGGTGCGTGTCGGCCCGCAGGAACTGGTCATGGCGCAGACGCTGATCGAGTCGTTGT
>NZ_CAKKTM010000077.1 GCF_920888515.1 Protofrankia sp. CiP1_Cm_nod1
TTTTTTTTTTCAAGCAAAAGACGGCATACGAGGGGGCGCTAGGCTCGTGGGCTCGGAGATGTGTATAAGGACGGTGCGGGGGCGGCCGGTGTCGCCGCCGGCAATGGCAATGGCAATGGCAATGGCCGGCAGGACGCGCGGAACGGGAAGAGAGCAGGCGGGCCCAGAGCCGGGGCCGCGGGCCGCAGGTAACGTCACCGCGGACCGGACCGGACCGGACCGGACCGGACCGGACCGGACCGGACCGGGACCGGACCAGGCGCTGGCGACGGGCCGCGGGCGAGCCGGGCGGCCGGCGTGGCGAGAACCGGGGCATGGCGGGCGGAGGCCACGGAAGTTTCCGCGCGCCGGCGGTGTTGTCGCCATCAGCCCACGGTCCGGGCATGTCGTGTTCACGTCGTCGGCGTCCGCCGCCGTCGGTGATCCATCGGTGGTCTCTGGCGGCGTCCGCCAACGGTGCTCTCTGTCAGCGGCCTCTGTCGGTGGCCTCTGTCGGTGGCCTCTGTCGGTGGCCTCTGTCGGTGGATCGCCGATGATGGCATGGCGTCCCTGCGAGGATGGGGATGACAGGGTAGCCGGACGTACGGATGCCAGCGCTGTAACCGCGAGGAGAGATCGTGTCACTGCCGCCTCTGGTCGAGCCAGCGGCCGACCTGACCATCGACGAGGTCCGCCGCTACTCCCGACACCTGATCATTCCGGATGTCGCCATGGACGGCCAGAAGCGGCTGAAGAACGCGAAGGTGCTCGCCGTCGGCGCCGGCGGGCTCGGCTCGCCGACCCTGCTGTACCTGGCCGCCGCCGGGGTGGGCACGCTCGGCATCGTCGAGTTCGACACCGTGGACGAGTCCAACCTGCAGCGTCAGATCATCCACGGGCAGTCCGACGTGGGGCGGTCCAAGGCGCAGTCGGCCCGGGACGCCATCCGCGAGACCAACCCATACGTCAAGGTCGTCCTGCACGAGACCCGGCTGGACACCTCGAACGTCACGGAGATCTTCAGCCAGTACGACCTGATCGTGGACGGGACGGACAACTTCGCCACCCGCTACCTGGTCAACGACGCCAGCGTGCTGCTCGGCAAGCCGTACGTGTGGGGGTCGATCTACCGGTTCGACGGGCAGGCGAGCGTGTTCTGGGCCGAGCACGGCCCGTGCTACCGCTGCCTCTACCCGGAGCCGCCCCCGCCCGGCATGGTGCCCTCCTGCGCCGAGGGCGGCGTGCTCGGCGTGCTGTGCGCGTCGATCGGGTCGATCCAGGCCACCGAAGCGATCAAGCTCCTGACCGGGATCGGCGAGCCGCTGGTCGGGCGGCTGACGGTCTACGACGCCCTGGAGCTGAGCTACCGCACCATCAGGGTCCGCAAGGACCCGGAGTGCCGGCTGTGCGGCAAGAACCCGACCATCACCGAGCTGATCGACTACGACGCGTTCTGCGGGATTGTCTCGGACGAGGCCGAGCGGGCCGCCGCCGGCTCGACGATCCTGGCCACCGAGCTCAAGGAGTGGCTCGACCGGGGCGAGCCGATCGAACTGGTCGACGTGCGGGAACCGGCGGAGTGGGAGATCGTGCGCATCCCGGGGGCGCGCCTGATCCCCAAGGGCGAGCTGCCGGCGCACCTGTCCGAGCTGCCGCAGGACCGCCGGGTCGTCGTCTACTGCAAGAGCGGGGTGCGCTCGGCCGAGGCGCTGGCGACGCTGAAGGGGGCGGGCTTCTCCTCGGCGGTGCACGTCCAGGGCGGGGTGACCGCCTGGGCGAACCAGGTCGACAAGTCGCTGCCCGTCTACTGATCCGCCCGTCTGCTGAACCGCCCGTCTGCTGAACCGCCTCCGGGTGGTCGTGGCACGGGTTCACGACTACCCGGGCGCGGCATGAGCTGCGCGAGTTTGTCGTCGTGTACGTTTTTCGGCCCCGGATGCGTACCGGACGGCAAACTCGCGGCGGTCTTCTTTGCTGGCCGGTGCTCGTTGACGTAGGGTACCGGCGGGGTGGCTGTGCATGCGATCATGTGGATACGTATGGTTGTACGACTGTTGCTCCGGGTCGTGTCGGAGGAGGTCGGATGCCAGTGGATGCCCGCCGGGCCGGGCGGCGACATGAGCCGCCGCTGAGCGTGTCCGCGGGGCTGGCCACCCGGATCAGTGTCGGTGGCTGGCCGAGCCCGTACGCGATGACCGTCCTCGAGGCGGTCACCCGGATCCCTCGCGGCAAGGTGATGACCTACGGTGACGTCGCCGAGTACGTGGGCGCAGGCACCGGCCGGACGGTCGGCGCGGTGCTCAGCCGGCACGGGCATGACGACGACGTGCCCTGGCACCGGGTGATCCGCTCCACCGGCGAGCCGAACCCGACTGCCCCGGTCGAGGCGCTGCGGCGGCTCGTCGCCGACGGCACCGCGCTGCGTCCCGGCGGGGAGCGGGTGGACCTGGCCGTGGCCCGCTGGGACGGCCGACCAACCGGCTGACGGCACGCCCCCGCCGGCCGCGCACCCCTGCCGGCGGCGCGGCTGACGGCCTCTTGTCACCTGTCTCCTGCTGTCCGCTCCCCCTATTTTCCTTTCCATCTGCTCCATCTGCTCCATCTGCTCGTTTCCGCCTGCCCGGCCTCGTGCCTGCCCGGCCTCGTCGCCGGGACGGCGCAGGAGAAGCTCGTGGCGCGAAGCCATGGGCGACGACGCGGCGGGTGGCCGGCTGAGCGCCGCCCGCGCGGTCGGACGTCCGTCGGACACCTCCTGGCCGTACCGGCGGGTTCGTCCGGTCCCGGTGGCGGAACGGGCGTTCTGGTGCCGGCCTATCCGGGTTTGTCGGTGGGACGTGGTGTGCTCTACTCCGTGACAGTTCATCGGGACGCCGTCGGCACCACCGGGGCCGGCGCGGCTGGCGGCGCCGCCGAAACCGGCGGGGCCGGCGGCCCGGCCGCCTACCGGCTCGTACGGACCCCGACGCCGCAGGTGCCCCCGCCCGCCCTCGACGCCGACCAGCGCCGGGTGGTCGATCATGCCGGGGGACCGCTGCTCGTCCTCGCCGGGCCCGGCACCGGCAAGACGACCACGATCGTCGAGGCGGTGGCCCGGCGGGTGCGCGACGGGCTCGACCCGGCGGCGATCCTCGTGCTCACCTTCAGCCGGCGCGCCGCGCGGGAGCTGCGGGAGCGCATCACCTGGCGGCTGGGGGCCGCGGTCGGCGTCCCGCTTGCCTGGACGTTCCACGCCTGGTGCTACGCGCTGCTGCGGCTGTACCGGCCCGACCCGCTCGGCGTCCCGCCGCGGCTGCTGTCCGGCCCCGAGCAGGACGCCCAGCTGCGCGACCTGCTCGCCGGCACGCGGGAGATCGGCCGCCCCCGGTGGCCGGCGGCCCTGGCGGGCTGTCTGACCACCCGCGGGTTCGCCGAGGAGGTCCGCGCGATGCTCGCCCGCGCCCGGGAGGTCGGTCTCGACCCGGACGCGCTGGCCCGGCTGGCCCACGGCACCGGCCGGGCGGACTGGGCGGCGATGGCGACCTTCTACGCCGACTACCTCGACGCCCTCGACCACGTGGGGGCCATCGACTACCCCGAGCTGGTGCAGCGGGCGGCCCTTGTCGCCGAAAGCGACGATGTCGGGCCCGAGCTGCGTCGCCGCTACCAGGCCGTGTTCGTCGACGAGTACCAGGACACCGATCCGGCGCAGGAACGGCTGCTGCGCGCTGTCGCCGGCGGCGGCGCCGACCTCGTCGTCGTCGGCGACCCGGACCAGTCGATCTACGGCTTCCGGGGGGCGGAGGTCCGCGGCCTGCTGGAGTTCCCGGCTCGTTTCCCCCGTGCCGACGGGCGTGCGGCCGATGTCGTCACCCTGCGGCGCTGCCGGCGGCTGGGCCCGCTCGCGCTCGCGGTCAGCCGGGAGGCCGCCCGGCGCATCCCCGCCACCGGCCTGCCCGCCGAGCATCTGCGCGCCCACCGGGAGCTGGTCGCCGCCGGCCCGCCCGTCGCCGAACGGGTGGAGGCACGCACATACACGACCGCCGGCGCCCAGGCCGAGGGCATCGCGGACCTGCTGCGCCGGGAACATCTGGAGAACGGCACCCCGTGGGAGCGGATGGCGGTCCTGGTCCGCAGCGCGACCCGGTCGATGCTGCCGCTGCGCCGGATGCTCGTCGCCGGCGGGGTGCCGGTCGAGGTGGCCGGCGACGAGCTGCCACCGGCCCGCGACGGCACGGTCGCCCCGCTGCTGCTCGCCCTGCGCTGCGTCGACAGCCCGCCGGGCGAGCTGACCGCGCAGGCGGCCCACACCCTGCTGACCAGCCCGCTGGGCGGGGCCGACCCGGGCGCGCTGCGGGCGCTGGGC
>NZ_CAKKTM010000078.1 GCF_920888515.1 Protofrankia sp. CiP1_Cm_nod1
GGCCGGGACGACGGCGCAGGCGGCGGCGGAGGGCGCGGACGACGGCCCGGCCACGCTGGTGCGCCGGCTCGCCGAGGCCTCCGAGCGCCAGGCCCGGCGGATCGTCCTCGAGCTGGTGCGCACGGAGGTGGCCGTGGTGCAGAAGCACGCCTCGGCCGACCGGGTCGACGTCACCCGGCACTTCCGTGAGCAGGGCTTCGACTCGCTCGCGGCCGTCGAGCTGCGCAACCGGCTGACGGCCCGCACCGGGCTCGCCCTGCCCGCGACGCTGGTCTTCGACCATCCGTCCCCGGTGGAGCTGGCCGAGCATCTCCGCGACGCCCTCGTCCCGGCCGCGGGCAGCGGAGAAGCGTCCGACAGCGCTCCCGGACAGGAACAGGAAAACGGTCTGGACGCCCCGGACGGCTCCATCACCCATCCGCAGGCCGGCACGCGCACGACGGAGGAACTGCTGTCGGCGTCCGACGACGAACTGATCGCCTTTATAGGCAACGAGCTCGGGATCTCTTGACGTCCTCCCCCGCGTGAACGCGGGGGATTCCAACTCCTACACACCCGCCAGGGAAGGGGGTGCGGTTCGTTGAGGTTCACGGTTCACCGGCACGGCCAACGCCCTGCCTCCCTGCGGGGTCACGGCCCGTCCGGCCGCGATATTCCTTGCAGCGTTGATGTCGGCGTTGCTCTCATGCCCGCAGGCGACGCACACGAACCGAGATTGGCTCTCTCTCGACTCGGCGGCCACATGCCCGCAGGACGAGCAACGCCGACTGGTATAGGCCGCCGGGATCCTCTCCACCCGGCCGGGGGCTTTCTGTTCCAGCCGTCGGACCAGCAGACCCCAGCCGCCCGCGAGGATGCCCCGGTTCAGGCCGGCTTTCGCCCGGACGTTCGTCCCGGGCGCATCCACCGTGCCCCGCGCCGACCGGGTCATCTGCCGGATCTTCAAATCCTCCACCCGGATCACCTCGAACCGGCGGGCGAGATCGGTCGAGGTTTTCTCGACCCAGTCCTTCCGCCGGTCGCTCTCCCGGGCCCGGAGCCGGGCGATCCGGGCCTTGAGCCGGCCGCGGCGGTGCGAGCCGCGTTTCGCCCGGGCGAGCCGGCGCTGCAGCCGGAACAGCCGTGCGGCCTCCTCGCGTCGCAGCCCCGGGCAGCGCAGCAGCTCCCCGGTCGACAAGGCCGCGGACACGACCACCCCCCGGTCCACCCCGACGACCCCACCGGCCCCGGACACCGCGACAGGGTCGGGTACGACGGCGAACGCGACATGCCACCGGCCCGCCCGATCCCGGGTCACCCGGAACGACGTCGCGGCCGGTACCGGGCGCGTGCGGCGGAAACGCACCCAGCCAACCTTCGGGACCCGCACCCGCGACCAGCGGCGGTTCTCCCGCCGGAAATCACCGGGTTTCACCGCGACGTTCCGGAAACCCTCGCCCCGGCCGCGTTTCCGGAACGACGGTTTCCGGTGCGAACCGCGGAAAAAGCCGGCCAGGGCCGTGGCGAAGTCCCGCAACGCCTGCTGCTGAACAATGACGCTGCCCGCGGCAAGCCAGCCGAACTCCCGCCGTGCGTCGGTCAGCTGCCGGTTCTGCTCGGCGTATCCGGGCGCGGGTCCGCGGCGCGGATGCCACCAGGATTGTTGTTCGAGCGCGAGATTCCACACGTACCGCGCGTGCCCGCAATGCGACTCCAGAACCGCCACCTGATCGGCGGTCGGATAGAGTCGGAAACGGGACATGGAATGATCCTACCGAAGGGATGCCGATCTATGATCACCGGCGCACCGGGGGTTTCCCACCGGCCGGGATGCGCACCGCCGGTCACGCCGCACGCAACGCCGATCCCGGCGGATCGGCGTTGCGTGCCCCGCTCCGCGGGAGACCGGATTCCTCCCCGGTCTGAAGGCCGGGGCATTCTCTGGATGCCTTCGGTGACCATGCCCGACACATCCCGCAGGAGAGGCTGACCGTGAGCGACGACAAGATCCGGTACCTGCTGCGCCGCGTCACCGCGGAGCTGCACGACACCCGCGAACGCCTGCGGGAGGCGCGCGGTGAACGCCAAGAGCCGATCGCGATCGTCGGCCTGGCCTGCCGGTTCCCGGGCGGGGCAGGCTCGCCGGACGGGCTGTGGCGGCTGGTCGCCGACGGCGGTGACGCGATCACCGAGTTCCCGCGGGACCGCGGCTGGGACCTGGACGCCCTCTACGACCCCGACCCGGACCACCCCGGCACGTCCTACACCCGTTACGGGGCGTTCCTGGACGCGGTCGGCGACTTCGACGCGGAGTTCTTCGGGATCTCCCCGCGGGAGGCGCTGGCGACCGACCCGCAGCACCGGCTGCTGCTGGAGGCCACCTGGGAGCTGCTGGAGAACGCCGGGATCGACCCGGCGTCGCTGCGCGGCAGCCGCACCGGTGTGTTCGCGGGCACGAACGTGGCCGACTACGCCGCCCAGGCCGACCCGCCGCCGGACCTGGAGGGCTACCTCGGGCTGGGCAGCGCCGGCAGCGTGCTCTCGGGCCGGGTGTCGTACACGTTCGGTTTCGAGGGGCCGGCGGTCACCATCGACACGGCCTGCTCGTCGTCGCTGGTCGCCCTGCACCTGGCCGCCCAGGCGCTGCGCGCCGGGGACGCGGAGCTGGCGGTCGCCGGCGGGGTGACGGTGATGTCCTCCCCCGGCGAGTTCGTCGAGTTCTCCCGGCAGCGCGGGCTCGCCCCCGACGGCCGCAGCAAGGCGTTCGCGGCGGCGGCGGACGGCGTGAGCTGGTCCGAGGGCGTCGGGCTCGTCCTGCTCGAGCGGCTCTCGGACGCCCAGCGCGCCGGCCACCGCATCCTCGCCGTGCTCCGCGCCTCCGCCGTCAACCAGGACGGCGCCTCCAACGGCCTGACCGCCCCCAACGGGCCGTCCCAGCAGCGTGTCATCCGCGCCGCCCTCGCCGCCGCCGGCCTGACCCCCGCCGACGTCGACGCCGTCGAGGCCCACGGCACCGGCACCCGCCTCGGCGACCCCATCGAAGCCCAGGCCCTCATCGCCACCTACGGGCAGGGGCGGCCCGCCGACCGGCCGCTGTGGCTGGGCTCGGTCAAGTCGAACATCGGGCACACCCAGGCCGCCGCCGGTGTCGCCGGGGTCATCAAGCTGGTCCAGGCCATCCGCCACGGCGTCCTGCCGAAGACCCTGCACGTGGACGAGCCGTCACCGTACGTGGACTGGTCGGCGGGTGCGGTAGAGCTGCTCACCGAGGCGCGGGCCTGGCCGGAGGTCGACCGCCCCCGCCGGGCCGCCGTCTCCGCCTTCGGCGTCAGCGGCACCAACGCCCACATCATCATCGAACAGGCCCCCACCGGCCCGGACGCCCCAGCGAACGCCGCGCCAGACGCCACCCCGAACGCCTCGGCAGGCATCCCCGCGGGCGCAGGTGCGGGCGATCATGACAACGAGGGGACAAGTGGTCGCCCCGGCAGCCACTTGCTCCCTCAATCTTCCGCTCGGAACGGGACGGACCGCGATCTGGCGGGTGTCTCGGTGAACGGTTCGGTGCAGCGCCCGGCGGGTGCCGGGACGGACGGCCCGGCGGGCCGGGCGGACGTGCGGGTGGATGCCCGGGCCAGCTCGGACGCGTCCGAGGCAGGCGCGCCTGTCGTCGAGGGGGACGCGGCCGGGAGGAGCGCGGGAGCGTCCGCCGAAAGGAGTGCCGAGGGAAGTGAAGGAAGTATTGCGGCGTCTGTCGGCGAACCGGCTGGCAGTCCGCTGCCGTTCCTGATCTCCGCGCGTTCACCGCAGGCGTTGCGGGAGCAGGCCGCCCGGCTGGCCGCGCACGTCAGCGGTGACAGCACGCTGCGGCCGGTGGACGTCGCCTACTCACTGGCCACCACCCGGGCGACGCTGTCCCACCGGGCCGTCGTCGTCGCCGGCAGCCGCGACGAGCTGCTCGCAGGGCTGAACGCCCTCGAGACAGGGACGACGGCCGCCAACGTCGTCGTCGGCTCCGCGGAAGGGGCGGCGCCCGACGGGCAGGTGGCGTTCCTGTTCACCGGGCAGGGCGCGC
>NZ_CAKKTM010000079.1 GCF_920888515.1 Protofrankia sp. CiP1_Cm_nod1
CCCCGCTGGTCTCGCTGGCTCCGGAGGACCTGCGTGACCTGCTCGGGGTGCCGTTCACCGGCGAGCAGATCGCCGCGGCGACGGCACCGCTGGAGCCCGGCGTGATCGTTGCCGGCGCCGGTTCGGGCAAGACATCGGTGATGGCCGCGCGGGTCGTCTGGCTGGTCGCGACCGGCCAGGTCGCGCCCGGGGACGTGCTCGGGCTCACCTTCACCACTAAAGCCGCGGGCGAGCTGACCGACCGGATCCGCCGGGGCCTGGCAAAGGCCGGCCCGGCCGGCACCGCCGATGATCCTCGGGGCGGCCGTCCCGACCAGCGGGGAGCCGACGCGCTGGCCGCGCCGAGCACGGGCTTCGGGGGCTCCGGAGCTCGGGGCGGCCCTCCTGACCAGCGTGAAGCCGGTGCGCCGGCCGCACCGGGCGCAGGCCACGGCGCGCAGGGCGTCCTTCTCGACCAGCGAGGAGTCGATCTGGTCGCCGGCCAGCGGGAAGGCGGCCCGGCCGGCTACCAGGTGGCCAACGCGTCCCAGCCATCCCCGGGCGGGGACGTCGACGGTGAACCGGTCGTGTCCACCTACCACTCGTTCGCGAAACGGCTGATCACGGACCACGCGCTGCGGCTGGGCATCGAACCGGGGTTCCGGCTGCTCGCCGACGCCACTCGCTTCCAGCTCGCCAGCCGGGTGCTGCGCCAGCACCGCGGGCCGGTCGAGGCGCTGACCCGGCCGATGTCGATGCTCGCAGGCGATCTCGTCGCGCTCGAGGCGGAGCTCAGCGAACACCTCGTCGACCCGGACGCCCTCGCCGCCTTCGAGCTGGAGCGGCTCGCGGAGCTCGAAGCCGCGATCGCCGCCGGCCGCCGTGCCCCGCGGGCCCGTAGCCATGTCGAAGCCCTCGGCCGGATGGCGCTGGCCGCCCGCGCCCGCCGGGAGCTCGCCGCCATGGTGGCGGAGTACCGGGCGGCCAAACAGGAGCTGGAGGTCATCGACTTCGGCGACCTGGTGACCCTCGCCGTCCGGCTGGCGGACAGCGTGCCCGAGGTCGGCGCGCTGGAACGCGCCCGGGCCAGGGTCGTGCTCCTGGACGAATATCAGGACACCTCCGTGGCGCAGCGGCGGATGCTCGCCGGCCTGTTCGGCGGCGGCCACCCGGTGACCGCCGTCGGTGACCCCTGCCAGGCGATCTACGGCTGGCGGGGGGCGTCGGTGGCGAACCTCGACGGCTTCCCGCTGCACTTCCGCCGCCGTGACGGCGAGCCGGCGCGGGTGTACGAGCTGACGGTCAACCAGCGCAGCGGCGGCCGGCTGCTGAGCCTGGCGAACACGGTCGCGGCGGCTCTGCGGGCCCGCCACCGCGTCGCGCGGCTGCGTCCCCGGCCGGACGTCGCCGAGCACGGCACGACGGTGGTGGCGCTGCATCCGACCTGGGCGGGCGAGGTCCGCTGGGTCGCCGCGACGCTGCGGGAGATCGTCGACGCCGGGCGGGCCAGGCCGGGGGAGTGCGCGGTGCTGGTGCGGGCGCGCTCCGACGTGCCCGCGCTGTACGCGGCCCTGCTGGCGGCGGGGCTGCCGGTGGAGGTCGTCGGGCTCGGCGGCCTGCTGAGCCTGCCGGAGGTCGCCGACGTCATCGCGACCCTGGAGGTGCTCGACGACCCCACCGCCAACGCCGCGCTGGTCCGGCTGCTGACCGGCCCACGGATACGGCTGGACCGCCGGGATCTCGCGGCGCTCGGCCGCGCGGCGCGGGCGGCCGTCCGGGCGGGGACGGACCGCGCAGCCTTCCTCGACCGACCGGCGCCCGACCAGCCGGCGTCCGAGCAGTCGGTTTCCGACCAGATGGCCTCCGACCAGCCGGCGCCCGGCCGGTCGGCGCCCCGACAGCCACAGAGCCCCGCCGATCATGACGCCCATGGTGACGGCGCCGGCCGAGGCAGCGGTACCGGCCGAAGCGGCGATGCCGGTTATGGCGACGGGGCTGGTCATGGCGGTCACGGCGGCGCCCACCCAGCAGGCCCGGCCGGCTCGCTCGATCCGCTCGACGAGGCCGTGACCGGGATCGACCCCTGTGACGTGGTCGCGCTCGCCGACGTGCTCGACGACCCCGGCGACGAGGTCTCGCCCGCCGGCCGGGCCCGGCTGCGGATGCTCGCCGGGGAACTGCGCCACCTGCGCGCCCACGTCGACGAGCCGCTGCTGGACGTCATCCACCGGGTTGTCGAGGTCACCGGGCTGGACGTGGAACTGGCCGCGAGCCCCGAGGCGGTCACGGCCCGCCGCCGGGACAACATCGCCGCCTTCATCGACGTCGCGGCGAACTTCGAGGGCCTGGACAACGACGGCTCGGTCCGCGCCTTCCTGGCCTTCCTGCGGGCCGCGCGGGAGCACGAGCGCGGTCTGGACGCGACCAGCCCGTCCGGCGCGGACGCCGTCCAGCTCATGACCGTCCACAAGTCCAAGGGGCTGGAGTGGGAGGTCGTGGCCGTGCCGAACCTCAGCCGCAAGGTCTTCCCCGTCACGACGGTCCGGTCGAAGTGGCCCACGGCGGCCTCCATGCTCCCGACACCGCTGCGCGGGGACGCCGACGACCTGCCGGCGCTGCGCGGCCACGACAAGGCCGCGCTCGCCGGCTTCACCGCGGAGTGCGACGCCTACCTGGAGCGGGAGGAACGCCGTCTCGGCTATGTCGCGTTCACCCGGGCGAAGTCGCTGCTGCTCGGCAGCGGCCACTGGTGGGGGCCGTCGCAGCGCCGGCCCCGCGGGCCGTCGGCGTTCCTCGACGAACTCCACGATCATGCCCGCGCCGGCGGCGGCCGGGTCGCGCTGTGGGCGCCGCCGCCGTCCGAGGGGGAGACGAACCCGCAGCTCGCGGGCATGGATGACCTGGACTGGCCGTTGCCCTACGAGCCGGTCGCCTTCGCCCGCCGGCAGGCCGTCGCGCGGGAGGTCGGCGGGTACCTGGCCGCGCTCACCGCCGGCCGTCCGCTTCCCGACGACGACCACGAGCGGATGACCCCGGCGGAACGGCAGATGCTCACCGAGCTGGACGCCGACGTCGAGCTGCTGCTGGCCGAGGCCCGCCGGGCCCGGCGGGTCGTCCGCGAGGTGGAGCTGCCCCGCGCGCTCACCGCGTCCCAGGTGGTGCGGCTGCGGGCCGACCCGGCGGGGCTGGCCCGTGATCTCGCCCGCCCGATGCCGCGGCAGCCGGTGCCGCAGGCCCGCCGGGGCACGGCGTTCCACTCCTGGGTGGAGGGGATGTTCGAGCAGACCCCGCTGATCGACCTCGACGACCTGCCGGGGGCGGCGGACGAGGGCATCGACGACGCCGATGCCGCGGATGCGGAGGCGCTGCGGGAGGCGTTCCTGGCCAGCCCGTACGGCCGGCGCAGCCCGTTCGCGGTGGAGGCGCCGTTCGAGCTGCTGATCGGCGGCCGGGCGGTCCGGGGCCGCATCGACGCGGTGTACGACCTCGGCGACGGCCGGTGGGAGGTGGTCGACTGGAAGACCGGCCGCCAGCGGGCGGACGCGACACAGCTCGCGGTCTACCGGCTGGCGTGGGCGCGGCTGCGCGGCGTCGCGCTGGACGCGGTGGACGCCGCGTTCCTGTACGTCCGCTCCGGCGAGGTAGTCCGCCCGAACCTGCTCTCCGAGCCCGAACTCGAAGCCCTCCTCACCCCACCATGACCTGGTTTCCACTTTTTGGCCTCAGGAGGACGTCCAGAGCAAACTCAGCGTGGTCACCTCAGACATCTTCGGGGTCTCCGGCCGGGACATGATGGCCGCTCTCGTCTCCAGCGAACGGGACTCGAAGGTCCTCGTGCGGCTGGCCCGGACCCGGCTACGTGGCAAGATCGGCGAGTTGGAAGAGACGTTCACTGGCCGCTTCAGCGATCATTACGCCTTCCTGCTCACCCGAATGCTGGCCCGCATCGACGTAGTAACCACGGACATCAG
>NZ_CAKKTM010000080.1 GCF_920888515.1 Protofrankia sp. CiP1_Cm_nod1
CCCGAAAATCTCAGTTCGCTGAAATATTATTACCCGGGCCGACCAGTCGAGGGACGACGAGGTTCCTTCTCGAGGAACTGCCTGTACCTGACACGCCGGCAGACGGCCGCTTGAGGTATGCCAGCCGCAGGAGCGGTGTCGGACGGGTTGGTTCGTCGTCCGTGGCCGGGGCGCTGACCCGGCCGGGTTGCCGTCGGCGACGATGGCCGGTCATGTCAACACCCGGCGGCGGAATTGCCCGATCGTGGCACTACAGCACGTGCGGGAGCGTCGCGTCCCGTCGCTGACCGGCGGCAGGACGACAGCGGACTGGTCGGCGTGTAGGCGTATACGCTTACGTTCATGGTGGTGGCTGACCTGGTACGCGGCGTTCGAGCCGATGCGGGGCTGTCTGTGCGGGCCCTCGCCGATGCGGCGGGGGTGGCGGCCAGTACCGTCCACCGGATCGAGCGGGGCGAGTTGCAGCCGACCGTGGACACGTTGCGACGTATCATCGAAGCCGCTGGGATGCGCCTGCACATCGACGTCCACCCCGACTATTCGGCCAGCATGGTCGGCCTGGCACGGTCGATCGTGAGTGACATCCCCGCTGGAGAGCGCACGGAGCCGGTCCGCAAGGCGGCGGAACTGGCCCATCGGTTCCGCGGCGCGGACCCGGACATCCGTCGTCGAATGATCACCGCGATGCCGCCTGCGACCGGGGACCAACGATGGGACGCCTTCCTGGCCGCACTCGCCGAGTGGCTGGCGGTCCAGGAGGATCTGCCCGTTCCCGCATGGGCCCATCACGACAGCCGCTATCTGCGCCATGGCTGGTGGGTGACGTCGATGCCGTCGATGCGGGCCTGGGAGTACGCCGGCAGCCCGGTTTCATTCCAGAACCATGGTGTGTACCTGCACCGCGACTCCCTCACGAACATATGAGTCAGCTGGTTCCTGATCATGGAGAAGCTGTCACATGCTGACCAGAGAGCGCATTCTCGGCCTGTTCGCGGAGCTGAACGACGAACTCCGCCGGCTGGGGATCCGCGGTGACGTCTTCATCGTCGGTGGTGCCGCCATGACTGTCGCCTACGACGCTCGACCGGCCACCAGGGACGTTGACGGGATCTGGCATCCGTCCACCGAGGTCCGCGCCGCCGCGGCACGGGTTGCAGCCCGTCATGAGGACCTTGAACCGGACTGGCTGAACGACGGAGTCAAAGGTTTTCTACCGGGTCATGATCCGGGGCATCCCGTCGTCGTCTACGACAATGATCACCTCACCGTGTCGGCTCCGTCTCCCGAGTACCTGCTGGCGACGAAGCTGCTGGCGAGCCGGGTCAGCCGTGACGAGAACGACATCATCAGGCTGTACGACCTGTGTGGCTTCTCCAGCGTCGACGAAGGCCTCGATCTGCTCGAACGCTATTACCCGGGCCGGCCGATCGAGGCGAAGGTGAGGTTCCTGCTCGAGGAACTGCTCGCACCCGACGCGCCGGCGGACGGCCACTGAGGCAGCCGGCCACTGAGGCAGCCGGCCGTGGGAGCGGGTGTCGGACACGGTGGTTCGTCGTCAGTGGCAGGGGCGCTGACCCGGCCGGGCTGGCGTCGGCGGCGATGGCCGGTCATGTCGGCACTCGGTAGCGGGAGATGCTCGATCGTGGCATTACAGTACGTGCGTGTGTTGCGTCGCGTCGCCGGTCGGCGACGCGACGACAGCAGGGTGATCGTCGTGTCCGCCACGGGGGAATGGATCATGCTGTGGGTGTCGAGATATGCGGACGGGATGTCGGCCCGGTGGGCCGCCCGGCTCGGCCCGGTGGGCCGCTGTGGCCCGTCGTGCCGCTGTGGCTCGGCGTGTTCCGGGCTGCCGGGCTGCGGCGCGGCCGTCCGTCGCGTTCCGGCCCGTCGGGCCGTGACGGTGTGATCACGGCGGTCGCTGACGGGGCACGCGGCTCGGTATGAGCCGCAACCTCAGGATCGCGGTGCCCGTGGTGCTGGTCGCCGCGCTCGTCGTCGTCGGGTTACGGGTGCTCACCCGTCCCTCGTTGTTCGCGTCCGACGCCTGATTCGGTCATGGGATGACGTGCGGCCGTCGCTGTGTGATGGCGGCCCGACACGGCCCGCCCGGTCGTCCCGCGCGTGGTATCCACACGGGACGAGACCGGCGGGACGGGGTCAGTCGATGCCGATCGCTCCGCGTATCTGTTCCAGGGTGGGCACTGTTCGTTTGCGGGCCTTTTCCGCGCCCGCGGCCAGCATGGCATCCAGTTCGCTGCCGGGGGCCATCAGGGCGTCGTAACGTTCGCGCAGCGGGCCGAGCTGCGTGTTGAGGACGTCGAACAGCTGGTTTTTCAGCTCGCCCCAGCCCATGCCGCCGGCCAGCAGGCGTTGCCGGGTGTCGGCGACGGTCTCCGGGGAGGCGAACTGCTCCAGGATCTGGAAGACGCTGGAGCTGTCCGGATCCTTGGGCGCCTCCACCGGGGTGGAATCGGTGGGAATACGACGGACGAGTTTCTTCAGCTGGGACTCGGTACAGAAAAGCGGAATCGTGTTGTCGTACGACTTGCTCATCTTCCGGCCGTCCAGGCCGGGGAGCGTGCGTCCGGTCTCGGCCTCGGGCACGATCGCCTGCGGGATTCTGAGTTTGAAGCTGTCACCGTAGACGTGGTTGAACGAGCCCGCGATGTCGGCGGCGATCTCCACGTGCTGTACCTGGTCGCGCCCGACCGGCACCGCGTCGGTGCCCATGATCAGGATGTCGACCGCCATGAGAACCGGATAATTGTACAGGCCCATGTTGATCCCGGCGTCGAGATCCGCCTTGCCCGCTTCCCGGTTGCGGTCCCGCGCCGCCTTGTAGGCGTGTGCCCGGTTCAGCAGCCCTTTACCGGTCAGGCAGCTGAGGATCCAGGCCAGCTCGGGGATCTCGGGGATGTCCGACTGCCGATAGAGGACCACCTGGTCCGGGTCGAGGCCGGCGGCGATCCACGTCGCGGCCACCGAGCGGGTGTAGTGCCGCAGCAATGCCGGGTCGCGAACAGTGGTCAGCGCGTGGTAGTCCGCGATGAAGTACATCGCCTCGTACTCCTCGGCGAGCCGCAACGCCGGTTTGATGGCACCGACGTAGTTGCCGAGGTGCGGTTCACCGGTCGGCTTGATTCCCGTCAGGGAAATTCTGGCTGGGGACGCGGACATCAACCTCACATCTTCTCCGGACTGTCCCTGAGAATACAGCTCGCGGTGGACGCCGGCCGTGACGCCCGCCCCCGGGCCGTGTGAGGTGGGGCCGCCCGCCCGCCCGCCCGCCCGCCTGCCCGCCTGCCGGGCCGTCGCCCGCCGCTGCCTC
>NZ_CAKKTM010000081.1 GCF_920888515.1 Protofrankia sp. CiP1_Cm_nod1
CGGCCTGGTGCCGCACGGTGAGGAGCTCCGGCCGGTGGGAGCGCATGGCCGCGATCCCGCCCCGGCGCCGTGATCTCCTGGACCGCGGTGGCCGGCGGAGGAGCGCACGGCAGGTGGCCCGATGCGCCGGGGCCGATGCCGGCGGCCCGTCGGCCGAAGCTCTCCGGCCGGGAGCGTCCGGCTGGCGAGGCCGTGGCCGATGTGCCGGCGTCGGGCGGGCAACGGCCGGCCCCCGTCCGTCATGCCTGATCGTCATGGGGGGCGGGCGGCCCGCGCCCGACATCCCCGCCGGCGTACGCACCCCACAGGACACTACATAGTAGAATTTCGTCAGCAAAATACGTACAAGTCGGGTAGTCCCGTCCCGGCGGTCGCGGTGAGATCGTCCCGGACGTGTCGGGGGTGAAAGGACATGCCGGATTCGGCCATTCTGGACGTGCCGATCGGTCTCATCCTGGTGTTCGCCATCGGGAGTGTGGCGGTCTCCCGCATCAACGAGGCCGTTTTTGGGATCATGAGCTATCGCGGCCGGCAGCTCGAGGTCGAGCTGCGGCGTCTTTTCGGCGACGGCCCGGTGGACCGGACGGGGACGGCTCCCGACACCAGCCTGACCGCGCAGCTTCTCGACGGCCCGTTGCGCGGCCTGCGTTCGGGCGGCCGGACGAATGCCGTGCCCGACATGAGGAACGGCCCGGGGCAGGTTGGCGCGTGGCGCCGGGCCCGGCAGTTACGCCTGCCGTCCTACATCCCGTCCGTCGCCTTCGCCCGTGGCGTGCTCGACATGCTGGAACCGCCGGTCCGCGTCCTGCTCGCCCGGATGGACACGGAGACGCTTCCCGACACCGCCCGCGAGGCCTACCGGAACGCGCATCATTCGCTGACCGGCACGACAGCCGTGGCCCTGGCCGAGGCCATTACCGCGGCCTCGTCGGCGTCCGAGGAAAACCGTAAGATCGCCAGGTCGATAGCCGGGCTCGCCGGCCCGGAATCCATCAGGCCGTTACTGGAGGAGCTGGACAGGCTTCCCGAGGACGCGCCCCTGCGGCTGGCGCTGACCGGCATCATCACCCACGCCGCCCATGACCGGGACCGGATCGTCGCCGAGCTCGCAGCCTGGTACGACGACACGATGGACAGGCTGTCCGGCTGGTACAAGCGGCGTGTCCAGCGTTTTCTCATCGTCTACGCGCTGCTGGTCACCCTGGCGCTGAACCTGGACGCGATCGCGCTCACCAACGCGCTGTGGGAGGACCGGTCGCTGCGGGCGGCCGCGGTCGAGGCCGCGGCCACCCAGATGGACCCGCCGGGCCCTGTCACCGTCAGCACGGACGGCACCGCGACGGACGGCACCGCGACGAACGGTCCCGCGGACGCGGCGGACCAGGCGGTCCAGGCCATCCGGGACGCCGGTGCGCTGCGGCTGCCGCTGGGCTGGGCCGGCGCCGGCTCCGACAACGCGGGCCCGCGGGCGGTTCCCGACGATGTCGGTGGCTGGGCGGTGAAAATTCTCGGCTGGCTGTTCACCACGCTCGCGCTCTCCCTCGGCGCGCCGTTCTGGTTCGACCTGCTCGGACGGCTGGTCAACATGCGCAGCACGGGGCCGAAACCCGTCCCCGTCGCCTGACCGCGCCGCCCGGCGCGGCCGCTCTGCCGCGCCGCCGGCGTGCCGCGCTGCCCGGTGAACGCTGCCCCCCGGCGGTGAGTGCCGCCGCCCGGCGATGCTGCCACGCGAGCCGGTGGCCTCCGCCATGGCGGGCCATCGCGCGACGCCGCGCGGGGAGAGGGGCGGGGAAAGGGGAAGTCGCGCGGGGAAATGCGGGGAAAGGGGAAATGCGGGGAAAACGGTCACCGGAGACATGGCTCGCGGGCATGGTCCAACGGGCATGGTCCAACGGGCACGGACCGTCAGTCGGCCGTCGCTGCCGGGGAGGGCGGGGGATGGGTCAGACCGGCGCGCAGGACGAGCTCGAGCTCGAAGCGGGCGTCCGGGTCGTCCAGGATCTCCCCGAACAGGGCGCGCAACTGGCCGAGCCGGTAGCGGACCGTCTGCGGGTGCACCTGGAGCTCGGCGGCGATCAGGGCGCGCTGTCCCCGTAGCCGCAGCCACAGCAGCAGTGTCTGCGCCAGCCGGGTACGGGCCCGGGCGGGCAGCCCGTCCAGCGGGGCGAGCCGGCGGCGGGCGAGGTCGGCGAGCAGCTGCGGATCCCGGGCGAACAGCAGCCCGGCGAGATGGTCGTCGGTGAACAGCACCCCGCCAGGGCTGACGGGTACGCCCGGCAGCGTTCCGCTGTCCCGGGCCCTGCGCGCGAACGCCGCCCGCGCCGCGCTGGCGGACGCGTCCCGCCACGGGACGGCCGGGCCGACGATCGCGTCGAGACCGGCCAGCGTCCGCTCGAGCCAGCCCCGCCGCCCGGGCCCGACCGGGTCGGTGACGAACACCCAGGTGTCCTTGCCCTGGATGGTGCGAGGTGTCTCCGGCGGCAGCACCAGGTGGGGGAGGCAGTGGTCCACCCGGCGGTCGACACGATCGTGGGCCGGCCCGCCCACACCCCCGGCATCGTCGGCTCTGTCGCCGCCGCGAGTCGTGTCGCCGCCGCGAGTCGCGGCAGCGTCATGAGTCGTGTCGTTGCCGCGAGTCGTGCCGAGGGTGTCAGTCGTGTCGGCCCAGCGGGACCCGTCGTCGCCGCGAGCCGCGTCAACGGCTCCGCGGGCCCGCTCGGCGTCGCTCCCGCCGTCGCCCCGAGCGGGGCTGACGGCACCGGCTCGGTCGGCCCCGTCGGCTCCGTCGGCTCCGTCGACGACGCGGCCGCTGCCCGCGGAGCCGGGGAGGAGAACGGCGGCCACGACGTCGGGCAGCCGGTAGCGGGCCGCCCGGGCGACCTGCTCGATCGTTGCGGGGCTTCCCCCGGACAGCATCAGCTCGCCGAGCCGGTCCCACAGACGGCCGCGTTCGCTGGCCGCCTCGGACTGCTCCTGGGCGTAGCCCTCGGCGCTGGCGGCGGAGATCCGGTCGATGTAGGCGAACATCGTTTCGGCCAGCGAGACCAGCCCGGCGGCGTCCAGCCCGCCGCGCCGCGCCGCCTCGGCGAGCCGCCGCCAGGCGACCCGGGCGCCCACCCGGTAGGCGCCGAGAAGGGTGTCCAGCGAGCGCCCGGAGCGGAACTCGCCGCGTCCCAGCCGGACGTAGACCTCACGGCTGGCCGCGAGATCGGGCGGTCCGCCGGAGTCGGCGCCGACCACGGTGAGGAAACGCAGCAGCGCCTCTTCGACCCCCTGCCGCACGCCGCGGCCGAACGAGCCCTCCAGCGGGCGCGCGTACGGCGGCACCTCACGCGCGATGGCCGCGATCAGATCATCGCTGAGGGTCGCCAGCTCAAATCGCAGGATGTCAGCGAGATCAGTAGACAGAGTGGATGGCAACTGTCCGTCTGGAACAGTTTTCACGGCTTGCACCCCGCTTCGGACGGGCCCCGGGTCGTCGAAGTGCTCCGGTGAGCATAACCCCGCCTCATCGGTGGCGATGCGACGAACGGCCCGGCGATGACCGTGGGGCCCTGTCGGGGTCCTGCTGGGATCCTGACGAGAGGCGCCGCCGGGACGCGGCGGGAACCCGCTGAGAACCCCGGCGGGGCTCACGGCGAGGCCCTGGCCGGATTCGCCGGAAAGGCGGGATCAATCCGGGAGCGCGATGGCCGTGGAGCGGGCAACCGGCGGCCCTGTGGCGCGGATCATCGAGTACCCGGACCATGACAGGCCCGGCCGCAGTAGCGTTGCCAACCGTGCCCCCTCGTACCGAGACGAATACGACCGCCGTCCTGTTGCCGGCGCCCTCCTACCCGGTGGAGAAGACCTCCCTGGCGAACGGGCTGCGCGTCGTGCTGGCTCCGGATCGCACGGCGCCCGTTGTCGCCGTGGCTGTCCACTATGACGTGGGATTCCGCTCCGAGCCGGAGGGGCGGACCGGCTTCGCGCACCTGTTTGAACATCTCATGTTCCAGGGCAGTGAAAATGTCGGAAAGGCCGAGCACGCGAAGTATGTGCAGGCCGCCGGGGGCATATTCAACGGATCCACGCATCCGGACCACACCGACTACTACGAGCTGCTGCCCTCCGGCGGGCTGGAACGCGCGCTGTTCCTCGAGGCCGACCGGATGCGCGCGCCCCGGATCACGCGGGAGAACCTGGACAACCAGATCGCGGTGGTCCAGGAGGAGATTCGGGTGAACGTGCTGAACCGGCCCTACGGCGGGTTTCCCTGGATCACGCTCCCGCCGGTCGCCTTCGACACGTTCCCCAACGCCCACAATGGCTACGGTGACTTCCACGAGCTTGAGGCGGCGAGCCTCGACGACGCCGCGGACTTCTTCGACAAGTACTACGCGCCGGGCAACGCCGTCCTGACGGTGGTCGGTGACTTCGATGTCGACGACGCCCTGCGGCTGGTCCATCGCTACTTCGACGACATCCCGGCCCGGCCGGTGCCCGTCCGCCCGAGTTTCGCCGAGCCGGTGCGCGCCGAGGAACGGCGCTCGGTCCTCACCGACCC
Source organism: Protofrankia sp. CiP1_Cm_nod1 (assembly GCF_920888515.1). GTDB lineage: Bacteria > Actinomycetota > Actinomycetes > Frankiales > Frankiaceae > Protofrankia. The sequence goes on from NZ_CAKKTM010000081.1 coordinate 4,547, forward strand.
GCTCGCGCCCCGCCCGGCGCTCGCCGTCGGCTACCGCGTCCCCGATCCTCTGGCCGATCTACCGACCTTCCTGGCCTACGACGTGCTCACCCACGTCCTGTCCGCCGGCGACGCCAGCCGGCTGGAGCGCAGGCTCGTCCAGAAGGACCGGTCGGTGATCGGCGTGAGCACCTATCTCGGCACCTTCGGGGACCCGTTCGACCAGCGGGATCCGCTGCTGCTCACCCTGGAGGCCCGGCATCCCGCGGAGTCGACGCCCGATGCGGTCCTCGCCGCGGTGGACGAGGAGCTCGACCGCGTCGCCACCGACGGCCTCCAGCCCGGCGAGCTCGCCCGGATACAGGCGCGGATCGCCTCCGGCCTGCTGCGCGAGGCCGACGACGCGCTCGGGCGCGCGCTGGCCCTGGCCACCTTCGAGCTGCACCGCGGCCGGCCCGAACTGATCAACGAGCTGCCCGCGGTGGTGGGGGCGGTGACCGCGGAAAGCGTGCGGGCAGCCGCCGCCGGCCTGCGCTCCCAGGGCCGGTCGGTCCTGGAACTGCGTGCCGGTGCCGCCTCGTGACCCTCACGGGCATCGTGCTCCCCACCGACGCGGCGGCTCCCGCGGGCGCCGCGTTCCTCACGGATGCCGTGGGCCGGGCGGGCACCGCCACCGTCATGGGCGCCGCCGTCACGGGCGCCGCCGTCACGGGCGCCGCCGTCACGGGCGCCGCCGTTCCCAGGGCTACCGCCGTTCCCAGGGCTACCGCTGCTCCCAGGGCTACCGCTGCTCCCAGGGCTACCGTCGCTCCCGCAGGCACCACGCGCCCGCCGGGCAGGCCGTCATCGCAGAACAGGAGGTCGCGGTGAGCGCCGCAACCATTGGGAAAGCATCCGGCGACGCTCCGGGGGCCGGGGCGTCGCCGTCCGTCATCCCGCCGGTGGCCACGACCGTGGCGGCCGAGCTCCCCACGGTCGCCGAGCGGACCCTACCCGGTGGCCTGCGGGTGCTGGTGGTCCGGCGGACGACCGTGCCCCTGGTGGAGGTGCGGCTGCGCATCCCGTTCACCGGCCTGGGCGCGGCCCATCAGGCACGCGGTGAGCTGCTCGCCGAGACCCTGTTCACCGGGACGCAGCTGCGTGACCGGGTGGAGCTCGCCACCGTCGTGCAGTCCCTCGGCGGCGCGCTGTCGACCTGGGTGGACGCCGACCGTCTCGCGATCGTCGGCTCCGCGCTCGCGACCAACCTCGTCCCGCTGCTGGACCTGATCGCGGAGGTGCTGACCGGCGCGACGTACCCCAGCGGCGAGTTCGCCGGTGAACGCGACCGGCTGGTCGAGGAAGCCACGATCGCCCACAGCCAGCCGGCGTTGATCGCCCGGGAGGGCCTGCTGCGCCGGCTGTACGGCGACCACCCCTACGGCAGCGAGACACCGGTGCCGGACGTGGTCTCCCAGGTGACCGAGGCCGACGTGCGGACGCTGCACGCCGCGCGCGTGTCACCGGTGGGCGCGGTGCTCACGCTCGTCGGCGACGTGGAGCCGCAGGCCGCGCTCGAGCGGGTGGAGGCGGTCCTCGGCGACTGGCGGGGGACGGCCGCCGACGCGGTGCCGCCGCTGCCGGCCCTGCGCACCGGCCCTGTCGTGATCATCAACCGGCCCGGCGCGGTGCAGACGAACATCCGCATCGGTGGCCCGGCGGTAGACCGCCACCACCCCGCCTATGCCGCGCAGCGGCTGGCCAGCACCATCTTCGGCGGCTACTTCAGCTCGCGGCTGGTGTCGAACATCCGGGAGGACAAGGGCTACACCTACTCGCCGCGCAGTTCGCTCGACTACCCGGTCGCGGGCTCCCGGTTCACGGTGACCGCGGACGTGGCGACCGACGTGACCGGCCCCGCGCTGCTCGAGATCTTCTACGAGCTCGGCCGGATGGCGCTGCTGCCGGTGTCGGACGAGGAGCTCGACGCGGCCCGCCAGTACGCGATCGGGACGCTGGCGCTGTCCACGGCGACCGGGGTGGGGCTCGCCTCCACCCTGTCGGCGCTGGCCGGCGCGGGGATCGGCGTCGGGTACCTGCACGACCATCCCGCGGCGCTGGCGAAGGTGACAGCGCGGGACGTGTTGGAGATCTCGGCGCAGGTGTTCGCGCCGACACGTCTGGTCACCGTCCTGGTCGGGGACGCGGAGAAGATCGCGGCCGAGGTGGGGGCGATCACCGAGATCGCCCCCGAGGTCGTCGCCCCCGGGACCGTCACCACAGCCGCTGACAAGGCCACCGCCAGCGAGGCCGCTGCCACCTGAACCGGCCGTCCGACCGGGCGGCCGTCCGACCGGGTGACCGTCCGACCGGGCGGCCCTGTCGGCATCCCGGTCCGGACCGGCTGGCGGTGGCCGTCCGGCCGGCTCGTGGCCGGGCCGCTCGGCGCGGCGTGGCACGGCCGGCCCTGTCCGGCCCGGTTTCGCCTGGTGGCCTGGCACGGCCGGCCCGGAAGCGGCCCACAGCGCCCCGAGGAGCCGTTCGCGACGGCGGCTGATGGCCGCTTCCCCCTGCCCCGGCCGGCCGCAGCCGCCTTGTGGCCGGCGCTGGGGCAGGAGGGTCAGCGGCGGGACGGGTTGGCCCGCGGCGGTGCCGGCCGGGGAGTGCCGCCACGGCCGGCCAGCTCCCCGGGCAGGACCGTGCGCGGGTCGGAGACCGACTCGACCACCTGCCGGGCGAGGTCGTGCACGCGCCGTCCCATGCCGCGGGCGGTCCGCCGCAGCCGCTCGAACGCCTCCCTGGGCCGCAGCCGGTGACGCTCGGCCAGCACGCCTATCGCCTGTTCGACGATGACCCGGGACGCGAGCGCGTGCTCCAGCTGTACCACCGACAGCCGCAGCTGCTCGATCTCGGTGAGCTCGTGATCGGGACGCCGGGGCCGGCCGGGCGGAGCGAGGTCCTCGGCGAGCAGGTCGGCGAGCACCATCGCGGAGAGCAGGTCACCGACCGGCCGGACCTCGCCTGCTGGCCCTTCCACGATCCATCCGATCGTGGCCCTGCGCAGGCGCAGTTCGGAACGGCCGCCGGGCGCCGGCCCGCCGGGCGCGGCTTCGGCCGCGGGGCCCCGGACGCCCGGCCCGCCCCCGGC
>NZ_CAKKTM010000082.1 GCF_920888515.1 Protofrankia sp. CiP1_Cm_nod1
GCTCCCGGGCGCGCGGGCCGGGTCGCGCCACCGCCTGACGGCGCGGCCGGAGCTGGCGCCGCCGGCGGCTTGCGCCGTTCGGTCTCGTCACGTTCGGCCGTCTCGTCACGTTCGGCCGTCTCGTCACGCTCGGCCGTCTCGTCACGCTCGGCCGTGCCGACGACGACGCCCAGAGCGTCAGCGATGCCCCGCAGCAGCGTGACCGCGGACGTGGGGACGGTGACGTGCTGCCGGTCGAGCCCGACGAGCAGACCGTGTAACCGCCCATCGTCGCCCACCACCGGCATGGCGACATAGCTGCGGACTCCCAGGCGCGACGGCTCGTCCGTCCCCGCGAACGCGGGGTCGTTGCCGACGCCCGCCAGCGTGACGGGCGCGCCGTCGAGCACCCTCGCGCTGACGGTCTCGCTCCGGGGCAGCGTCAGACCCGCGTCGAGGCCGGGCATGGTCCCCGCCGTCCGCTGGTAGGTCGCGGTCGAGCCCGACAGGACCACGAAGCCTGTCGCTTCCATCCCATGGATGGCGCCCGCGGCCTGCAGTGCGGCATCGACCGCGCTCCACGTACGTGCTGAAGGTACTGACGACACAGCCCGAACTCTCCCACAAACTTCACGGGCAGTGACGGAGACCGTCCCTCGATCAAGCTCTACGGGCTCAAGTCGGCGCGCAGCCGCTGCTCTGCTGCTGCTATCTGTCGCTCTGAGTATCCGTTATGCGGCAGAAGAGGTCTTCTCCGTGACCTGGCGCAGGCTCGGGTTCGTCAGCGCGGTGCCATCCTCGAAGACGACGGTGGGCACGGTTGCGTTGCCGTTGTTGATAGCTCGGACGATCTGTTCAGCCTGTGGGTTCTGCTCGATGTCGACCGTTTCGTACGGGATGCCGGCCTGGTCGAGCTGACGCTTGAGGCGGGTGCAGTAGCCGCACCACGACGTGGTGTAGATCGTCGGCACGAACGGTCCCTTCGGTAGCGGTGACAGAACAAATCTTCACAACCGCGGCGCGGCCCGGTCGCTTCCCGTCGGTGGCGGCGGCTACCGTTCCTCCCATGGCGCGTGCGACTCCTCCCATGGCGCGTGCGACCGTCGACGACCCGGCGCGGGACGCGCCGTTCCCGGGCGGTGCGGGCGTGTCCGGGCAGTGGCTGGTCGACGCGCTCGACCCGGAGCAGCGCCAGGCGGTGCTCGCCCCGGTCGGCCCGGTCTGCGTGCTGGCCGGCGCGGGCACGGGCAAGACGCGGGCGATCACGCATCGGATCGGCCACCTGGTGGCGTCGGGCACCGTCCCTCCCGGCCAGGTACTTGCTGTGACCTTCACCACGCGCGCGGCCGGGGAACTGCGCGGCCGGCTGCGCACACTCGGCGCGGACGGCGTCCAGGCGCGCACCTTCCATGCGGCCGCGCTGCGGCAGCTCGGCTACTTCTGGCCCAGGATCGCCGGGGCCGCGCTGCCCAGGCTCGTCGAGAGCAGGATCGCGCTGGTGGGCCGGGCGGCGAGCCGGGCCGGCCTGACACCGGGCCGGACCGAGCTCCGGGACCTCACCGCCGAGATCGAGTGGGCCAAGGCCACCCTGCTCACCCCCGAGCAGTACCCGGCGGCCGCCGCCGCGGCCGGGCGCGAGACGGCGCACCCGCCCGAGGTGGCCGCCCGGCTGTACACCGCCTACGAGCAGGCCAAGCGGGAGGCGGGCGTGCTCGACTTCGACGACCTGCTGCTGCTGACCGCCGCCGTGATCGAGGAGCACGGCTGGGTCGCCGAGGAGCTGCGCTCCCGCTACCGCCACTTCGTGGTGGACGAGTACCAGGACGTCAACCCGCTGCAGCAGCGCCTGCTCGACGCCTGGCTCGGCGAGCGGGACAGCATCTGCGTGGTCGGTGACGCCAACCAGACCATCTACTCGTTCACCGGGGCGTCCCCCCGCTACCTGCTGGACTTCCCCCGGCGCTTCCCCGAGGCCCAGGTGGTCCGTCTCGTGCGGGACTACCGCTCCACCCCGCAGGTGGTCGGGCTGGCCAACCGGCTGGTCGGGAGGGCCGGCACCGCCGGCCCTCCCGGCGCGCGGGACACGGCGGGCGGGCCAGGGACGCACGGTGCGGCGGGGACCGTGCTCGCGGTGTCCCGGCACGAGCCGCCGCGGCTGGTCGCGCAACGCCCGGACGGCCCGGCCCCGACGTTCACCGAGTTCGACAGCGAGCCCGAGGAGGCGGCCGCGGCCGCCCGCCGCATCCGCGCGCTGTTGGGCGCCGGCGTGCCCGCCAGCGAGATCGCCGTGCTGTACCGGGTCAACGCCCAGTCCGAGGCGTACGAGACCGCGATCGCCGCCGCCGGCATCCCGTACCTGGTCCGCGGCGGTGAGCGGTTCTTCGAGCGGCCGGAGGTCGCCGAGGCCGTCCAGCTGTTGCGGGCGGCCGCGCGGTCGGCCGACACCGACCGGCCGGCGGGGCTGGTGGCCGAGGTCACGGAGGTCTTCGCCGCGCTGGGCTGGCGCGGCGACGACCCGCCGAACGGCTCGGGCGCGCAGCGGGAGCGCTGGGAGAACCTGGCCGCGCTCGTGCGCCTCGCCGAGGCCCTGGCGGCCGCCGATCCGGGCGCCACCCTCGACCACTTCGTCGCCGATCTCGCCGACCGGGCCGCCCACCAGCACATCCCCACCGTCGAGGGGGTCACGCTCGCGTCCCTGCACGCGGCCAAGGGCCTGGAGTGGGACGCGGTCTTCCTGGTCGGCCTGGCCGAGGGGACGCTGCCTATCGTCCACGCGCAGACCCCGGCGCAGGTCGAGGAGGAGCGGCGCCTGCTCTACGTCGGCGTCACCCGGGCGCGCGAGCGGCTGGCGCTGTCGTGGGCGCTCGCCCGCCACGAGGGCGGCCGCAGGTCCCGCCGGCCGTCGCGCTTCCTCGACGGTCTGGCGCCCCGTCCGGCGGCGTCGGCGGGCAGACCGGCGGGTGGGCCGGCG
>NZ_CAKKTM010000083.1 GCF_920888515.1 Protofrankia sp. CiP1_Cm_nod1
GGGTGGGCCGGCGCGCCCGGGAGCGGACGGCGCCGATGCCCAGCGCGCCCGTGGCCGCTCCGCGGTGCGCTGCCGGGTGTGCCAGCGTCCCCTGGTGGGCCAGGCCGCCCGGACGGGCCGGTGCGACAGCTGCCCGGCCAACATCGACCAGGCGCTCTTCGAGCGGCTGCGGGCCTGGCGCTCCGCCCGGGCCAGGGAGCAGAGCGCGCCGGCCTTCGTGGTGTTCACCGACGCGACGCTGATGGCGATCGCCGAGCACCGGCCCACGTCCGTCGCCGAGCTGGTGGGCATCCCCGGGATCGGCCAGGCCAAGCTCGACCGCTACGGCGAGGACGTGCTTGCCCTGATGGACGGGCGGGAACCACCCGGTTGACGTCCCGCCGTTCGCCGGCAGTACCCCCGGGCCCCCAGGACTGTGACGATCGTGACACCTTCAGTCGCGGTATCGGTCAGCCGTGGCACCAGTCATACTGATTGCGTAGAGTGCTCGTTCGGAAGCGCGAAAAATAGGTTGCGACCGCCGCGGCCGGCTTCTACGGTGCTGATGAGCGCTGAGCGTGCCTGACCTGCGCCCGGCCTGAGAACGCCAAGCCCGGCCCGAACGCGATGGAGGTGGTCCCCATGAGGATGGTGGGGATCGTCGCCGCGTTCGTGTGGCGGGTGTACCCGCCCGGCCTGCGTGGTGTGGTCCGTCCGGTCGCGGCTGTTCCCCTCGGGAGCGCACCCGCCGCCTCCACGGCCGCCCGTGGGTTCGCCGACGATCCGCGCCGGATCCGCGTAGCCGCCGCGCATCACGCCCTGGCCGCGAACGCCCGCGCCCAGGCATCGACGATGCGCAAGGCGCTGTCCGTCCCGGGTCCGTCCCGAGGTCTGCTCCTGGCCTGACCGGCCGCCCGAGCGCCGACCAGGGCCGCGGATCCCCGACGGGAACCGCGGCCCTGAGTGTTTTTCGGCCCGATCCGCCGAATCAGCCGAACCGACCGGATCAGCCGAATCGCCGAACCAGCCGAACCAGCCGAACCAGCCGAACCAGCCGAACCAGCCGGATCAGCCGAATTGCCGAACCAACGAATGCCTGGAGCGACATTGACCGAACCGGCTGTCCCGGTCGAACCGCCCCCGACCGGTTTCCTGATCGATTCCCTTCCTGCTCCTTCAGTGCCGGAGGTGACACCGGTGTTCAACCCCTCGATCGTCGCCCGGATCGAGCGGGACCAGCTGGCGCTGCCCTGCTGGGACGTCGACCCGGACCTGTTCTTCGCGGAGTCCCCCGAGGACGTCGAATCCGCGAAGGCGGTCTGCGTCGACTGTCCGCTGCGGCACGCCTGCCTGGCCGCCGCCCTCGACCGGTGCGAGCCCTGGGGCGTGTGGGGTGGCGAGCTCGTTGCCATGGGCGCCGTCGTCCCGCGCAAGCGTCCCCGCGGCCGCCCCCGCAAGAACGTCGCCGCCTGACGACCGCGGCCCGCATTCCACGGCGGGTGTCACGGGCTGCCACCGGACCGGTCTCGTCCCTCCGATGGCAGCCCGTGACCTGGTGGCAGTCTCGAGAGCCGTCCGCTGACGGCCGTTGATGGCCGCGTCGCGACGTCACCGGAGAAGTGGTCACAAATTTGTGATACATATGGGTTATGGCGATCACTGGTGATCATGTGGTGGGCCTACGGGAGCTTCGCCACAACACCAGCGAGGTGCTGGCCCGGGTCCGGCGTGGTGAGACCGTCGACGTGACCGAGTACGGCCGGCTGATCGCCCGCATCGTGCCCGCCGAGGAGCGGGAACCGGCCCCGGTCATGACGCGGCTGGTCGAGTCCGGCAGAGCCCGGCTGGCGGTACGGCCCGGATACCGGCCGAGGATGCGGCCAGGCGACGGCGACCGCCTCGGTGAGACGCTCGCGGCGCTACGCGCCGAGGAAACGTGGTGACCCTTTACTACGTGGACACCTCGGCCGCCATCAAGCTCCTCGCCGAGGAGACGCACTCCCTGGCGTTCGCGGCATTTTATGACAGTAATTCCAGTGCTTCGTGGGTGAGTTCCGCGTTGCTCCGTATCGAGGTCATGCGATCGGTCAGCCGGGTTCTGCCGGTGATGATTCCGGATGCGCGTGAGCTGCTGCTGGCCTTCGACTACATTTCCATCGACGACGACATCGTCGAGGCTGCGATGAACGGACCGGACCGGATGTCGCGTTCACTGGATGCCATCCATCTGGCGACCGCACGGGTCCTCGGCCGGGAACTCGACGCGTTCGTCACCTACGACGACCGGCTCGCCGCGGCCGCCGTTGACGCCGGATTCAGCCTGCTCAGCCCGCGGGACTCACCAGCAGCCGACACCGCCCCCCGGGCGTAGAGGCGTTCGGCCGGTCGCTGTCGACACAGCCGCGGCGTGTGGACACGTCAGGTTGTCCATAGTGTGATCAAACATGTTCACTGTGCGATCGCAAGATGTCGACGTGTGTTCCCGGCTGGGACGGATGGTGCCGGTAGTGTTCGGTCGTGCCCAGCAGCAAGCCCGCCCAACCGGCCCGGATCGGCACGCCGGCGGCTCCCGGCGCCGCGGACACCGCCGTCGAGCCGCCGGAGGGCCAGGCCGTCGACGGTGATCGTGCCCGGTATGACGGTGACCGCCCACGCCGTCCCGGCGACGTGCCTGTCGACCGTCCCGGTGCCGTGTCCGTCGGCCTTTCTGGCGGCGTGCCCACCGTGCCTCCCGGTGACGTGCTCAACGCGCCTCCTGGTGACGTGCTCAACGCGCCTCCTGGTGACGTGCTCTTCTCCCATCCCGCCGCCGCATCCGCCGGGCGTCCTGGTGGCGTGCCCTTTCACCGGGCCGGCGGTGGGGAGGTGGCCGCGGCGGCCGCGGTCCTCAGCGCGCCGGAGCTCGCCGGGATCGTGGATCTTGTCGCCTGGGTCGACGACGGCTGGCTCCACGTCGCGAACGCGGACGGCGCCTCGCGGCTGTCGCTGACCACCGGCCTCGACGGCCCCTGGGAGGTCCTGCGCGGGCGCGACCCGGTGGCCGTGCGGGACCCGATGCACGGCGTCCCGCTGGAGCAGGCGCTCAGGGACCCCTCGCCGCCGAACGCCCGCAACTCCTACCCGCTCGCCGGGGTGCGGCTCGCGTCCGTCTTCGCCGATCCGGCCCGCTCGCCGGACGTCGTCGTCGTGCACAGCGCGGCACATCACTGGCCGGAACGCGGTGGGCATCTCGGCGAGCACGGGTCGCTGGACGCCGGCCAGTCCCGGGCGCCGCTGCTGCTGTCCGGCGCCGGCGTCCACGGACGAGGGCCGCTCGACCGGCATGCCCGCGTCGTCGACGTCGCGCCGACCCTGGCCTACCTGGCCGGGGCGTCCATGACAGACCCGGCCCGCCCCGCCGGCTTGAACGATCCGACCGGCTCGAACGATCTCACCGGCCCCGCCAGCTTGAACGATCTGGCCCGCCCCGCCAGCTTGAACGATCTGACCGGCTTGAACGATCTGGCCGGTCTGGCCGGCGCGAACGGTCTGGCCGGCGCGGGCGGGCCGGCCGGCCGGAACGGTTCGGCTGACCTCGGCATCGACGGCCGGGCCCTGACGGAACTGTGCGTGCCCGGCGCCCGGCATGTTGTCGGCCTGCTCTGGGACGGCGTGAACTGCAACGACCTGCTGGCCATGGCCGGCGCCGGCGAGCTGCCGGCGGTCGCCCGCCTGCTGGCCCGTGGCGTCGCCCTCACCGGCGGCGCGGTCGCGGAGTTCCCCAGCGTGACCCTGGCGAACCACACCAGCGCGCTCACCGGCGTCGGCCCAGGGCGGCACGGCATCCTCAACAACGCCTACTTCGACCGGGAGACCGGCCGGCGGATCGTCGCCAACGACGCGTCCACCTGGCATCTGGCCTGCGAGCAGCTGCGGCCGGGGGTGCGCACCGTGTTCGAGGCGATCGCCGCGGCCCGGCCCGGGGTGTCGACGGCCTGCGTCAACGAGCCGATCGACCGAGGCGCGACGTATTCGACGTTCGGGCTGGTCCGGGCGATGAACAGCGCTGCCGGCGCCGGCGGGCTGGGCGAGCATCTGCCGTCCGCCGCGGACGACCCGCACGCGACCCAGGAGTGGGTCGCCGCCAACCCGGACTACGCCTGGTCGACGCAGGTGGACGCGCTCGGCCTGGCGCAGATCCGCCAGCTGTGGGGCGAGCAGGCCGCCGAGCCGCCCGCGTTCACCTGGTGGAACACCACGGTGACCGATACCGGGCATCACGGCGGCGGCCCGTATTCGCCGCAGTCCCGGGCGTCGATGGCCGACGCCGACCGGCGCCTCGGAGTCTTCCTCGACCTGCTGGAAGCCCGCGGACTCGCCGACGACACCGTCATCCTGCTGACCGCGGACCACGGCAGCGAGGGCGCCGACCCGTCCCGCACCGGCGACTGGGACGAGGCCCTGCGCGCCGCCGGCATCCCCTTCCGCGACGAGGCCTACGGCTTCCTCTACCTCACCCCCTCCGCCGCCACGAACACCTGACCCGGACGGGTTCGCGCTCACATGCGCTGGTCAGCGAGGCCGGGCGGATGACTCGGCCGGCTCCCGTGGCACGGGTACTTCCGTGACCGGCCGGCTGAGCAGGAGACGGGGTACGCGGCTGCGTTCCTGAATCCATGCCCGGACGTCGGAGTCCAGGTAGCCGGCCACGCGCAGCAGGTCGGCGTGCATCCGCTCCAACGGCCGGTTGTGGATCGGTTCGTGGTGCGCGATGCGGTTGCGGAGCCGGACAAGTCTGTTGACCGGGTCGTAGATGGTCGCGCGCCGGGCAGGACGAAGGCCCGGGAAGGCATGACGGAGCACAGGCGTCCAGAGGGACGTCTCGTAGCGTCGGGACAGGAGATAGCGCCAGAAGCCGAAGGTCAGCTCGGCGACGACCCGACCAGGGGTGATGATCCTGCCGTCACGTCGGATCCTGAACCCGGCGTCCACGACGTCCTGATGTCCCCGGGCTTCGAGGATCCCGGCCGGATCGTCCCACCACTCGCTGGCACTGTGCCGGTGCAGGTGCCATGCCGTGAGCTGGTCGTGAAGCGCGTTGCGCAGCACGACCTCGAGCACTCCCAGGTCCTCGTGGAAGCCGGCGCTGACGGCGCCGTTCCACTCGTAGAGGGCGATTGCGCTGACGATGTCATCGCCGCATGCCCGCTCGTATGGGCCGAGACGTTCGGGGCTCAGCCCGCGGCGAAAGCCGGGAGGCCTGGGACGGGGACAAGGGATTGGACATCGACGTACCGATCTTCTATGCTTCTGAAAGAGACCCCGGATGACCTCTACCGCACAGGCGGCACGCCACCGGGGTTCTGTCTGTTCTGGCGTTCTGTCTGTTCTGGTGAACAGCGCGGCACACGCTCGCAGGTGGCTGTGGATAGTGATATCTGTCGGTCACACCCTATGGCGGTCAGTGTGTCCGAACTCGCGCCCCGTACTGAGAGACCACGGCTGCCCGTGGACGCTGGACTGGTGGGGTGATTGTGTCGAAACAGGCTTCGTGGTTCCTGGTCGCGGTCGGCGCGTGGACGTGGGCCATCTGGCCGAACTTGTGAGAAATTGCCAAGATCTGTGGATGATTATGTCTGCGTGACGGGCCGTTGCATATAGATCATGGGGATCGGTGATTCGGTGTCGTAGGGCTCGATGTCGGTGTAGCCGAGGCGGCGGTGGAAGCTGATGACGGCCGTACGGGTGGGCAGGGCGTCGAGGACCAGGCGGGTGAAGCGGTGTCGTGCGGCGTGCTGGTGTGCGTGTTCCATGAGGACGCGTCCGATCCCGCCACGATGCGTCGGACGTACGTAGAGACGTTTGATCTCCGCGGTGCTGGCAGGCGGGCGGGGTGCGAGTCCCACGCAGCCGATGGGATGTTTGAGGCCCGCGTTGTTGTCGGCGGCGTACAGGTCCCACTTGTCGGGATCGGCGGGACGAGGGACACGGTCTCCGCGGCGGGTCATAGTGGTGGCATCAACTCCGGGCCATCCCCCGGGAGCGGCCTGGACAGTTCGGCCACCAGATGGGGGTCGGCGTGGATCGCGGCGGTCTGGCGCCACTCGTGGACAAGTTGAGTAAAAGGCCCGAGTACTCCCGCTTCCGCGCTGGCCTGGAGTCTGCGCAGCAGGGTGGTGACGCATTCGGTCTGCTCGTCGTCGGGAAGCAGGTCGATCCAGGGGAAGACCTCGGTGAGGATGCCTTCGAGCACCTCCCTGGCGGCGGGTTCATGCAGTATGGCGCGCAGGATACGGGCGGTGATTGCCAGGGCCTCTTCGACGTCGGCGGCTCTGTCCGCCAGTTCGATGCGCAGGTTCGGGCCGTCGCGCCGGGCGAGTTCGACGACCTCTCCTTGATCGATGAAGGCGAGGACGCGCTTGGGCTCGCGAAGGAGGTCGCTGTACGGAAAGGAGACTCGCGCGCTGGAGGCGACCATGGCTCGATCAGATCTGAACTACTTCAGATCTGGCTGCGCCGAGGCGGACCGCAGCGCCCTCGGCCCCTCGGCCGCTGACCGGCGGGGGAGTGCCGGCCAACGCTCGTAGGGGCTGAGCCGCCCGGAACTCAACCTGCGGCAGAGCCAAGCGGTGCGGGACAGGGGCGGAGGGCCGGGCATCGGTGCGCTGCCTTCTGAACTGGCTGACGGAGACCCCGGATGGCCTCTACCGTTCAGGCGGCAAGCCGCCGGGGTTATGTCTGTTGTCAAAGCCTATGACGATCAGCGTGTCCGAACTCGTGCCCTCGCGGAGAGACCACAGCTCTCCGCGGATGCCAGGCTGGTGGGGTGACTCTCTCGAAGCGGGCATCCTGGTTCCTGATCGCGGTGGGTGTGTGGACGTGGGCGATCTGGCCGAACTTCCTTCGGAACATATGGAAGGATGATCGTTCCTGGGACGACGGCCCGACCGGCTTCTTCACCGTCCACCTGGTCCTGACCGTCGTCTCCCTCGCGATCGGCTCGGTGGTCGGCTGGCTCGGCATCCGCGGCGTTCGCGCGGCCCGCCAGCGCGGCAACGGTGACGCCGCCCCGTCCAAACAGCTGATCAATTCGGGTCGTTGACGCACCGAAGACGGCCGCTGTCCTGAAACGCTCGCGTCGTCCGAGACTCTTCTGGAGTCTCGTGATGCTGTCCCGTTTACGCGGTCGAGGTCCTGATCATGCCTGCGACCAGTGAAGATGGCTCAGCGTGACTTTAGCCATCCGGAATCACGGGACACT
>NZ_CAKKTM010000084.1 GCF_920888515.1 Protofrankia sp. CiP1_Cm_nod1
CCCGTGGCAACCTCGCCATCGCCTACCAGACGGCGGGGCGGGTGGCGGAGGCCATCGGCCTGTACGAGCAGACCCTCACCGACCGGCTGCGCGTCCTCGGCCCCGACCACCCCGACACCCTGGCCTCCCGCCACAACCTCGCCGTCGCCTACCAGACGGTGGGGCGGGTGGCGGAGGCCATCGGCCTGTACGAGCAGACGCTTGCCGATAGTCTGCGGGTTCTCGGTCCTGACCATCCGCTGGTCGTCACGATCAGGGACAACCTGGCCGCTGCCACCGCTGCCGCGGAACGCCCGGGATGGATCAGGAGACTTCTCAGACGGTGACCATGGGCGCTCCCGCCGCTGGTGGGCCATCCGGGTGGGGCCACACAAAGCGGGCCTGGCCGGTGAGTGAGGCTGACCGTGGAGCGGGCCGGCAGCACGCATCGCGGAACAGTTCCGCGGGCGTGTCGGGTGTTCGGTTCGGGGGGAGGTCGTGCTACGGCACCGCGGTGCTGTTCTGCTGCTCGAAGCGGGCCGGGAAGCTGGCGATGCCGCGCAGGACGAGGTTCCGGCGGTAGGCGAGGTCGTCCGTGAGCGGCGTCATCGTGATTCCTCGCCGGACGAGCTCGCGCAGCACGATCTCCATCTCCAGGCGCGCGAGCGGCGCGCCGAGGCAGTAGTGGATGCCGAGGCTGAACGTGAGATGACGTTTCGCGGGGGTCTGGCCCGCGTACCGGGTGATGTCGAACCGTTCGGGGTCGGGGAACGCCGCCGGGTCCCGGTTGGCCGAGCCGAAGAGCAGCACGACGCCGTCCCCGGCGCTGAACGTGTGCCCGGCGAGCCGCGTCCGCTGGTGGGCGAGACGGGTGGTCATGTGCACTGGCGAGTCGTAACGCAGCATCTCCTCGACGGCGGGCGCCGCCAGCCGCGGGGCGGACCGGAGCAGGGCGTACTGGTCCGGGTGGCGGATCAGCGCCAGGATGCCGTTGGCGACCAGGTTGACGCTCGTCTCGTGCCCGGCCACCAGCAGCGTGACGCAGGTCGCGAGCATCTCGTTCTCGGTGAGGATGTCGCCCTGTTCCTCGACGGCGGCGAGCCCGCTGATCAGGTCGTCGGCGGGTTCGGCGCGACGCCGGGCGATGAGGTCGCGGAAGTAGGCCACGAACTCGCGGGCGGCCTGGGAGCGTGCGTCACGCTCCTCGGGCAGCAGGAGCGGATCGGGGTCGAACCCGCGGGCGAGTGCCCCCGACCAGCGCTGGAGGTCCGGGTGGTCCTCGGCCGGCGCGCCGAGCAGCTCGGCGATGACGGTGAGCGGCAACGGGTAGGCCAACGCGGTGACCACGTCGACCTCGCGGGCCTCGACGATCGCGTCGAACAGGTCGGTGACGAGCCGCTCGATGCGGGGGCGCAGGTCGGCCACCGTGCGCGGGGTGAACGTCTTGCTGACCAGCCCGCGCAGCCGGGTGTGGTCGGGCGGATCCATCCAGAGGAACGAGGTCGGCAGGTCGAGCGTGTCGACGCCGGGATGGAACAGCTCGGCCTCGTGGGCGTGGCTCCAGTTGTCGTCCTGGAGAACGGCCGCGCAGTCCTGGTAGCGGGTCACCAGATGCACACCCAGTGGAGTGGGGAAAAGCGGGTCGGCCTCGCGGGCCGCGGCGTACCGGGGATAGGGGTTAGGCCAGTGCTCGGGGCTGAACGCGTCGAAGACGACCCGTGGCACGTCGGCGTGAGAGGTGGCGACGTCCGGCTCGATGTCCGTTTCGTGCGCGCTCACTGGTCTCCTCGGAATGCGGTGGGCCGGATACCGTGCTGGCCGGTCGGTGGTCAGTCCTGGAGGCGGACCGGGAGGGTGTCCAGCCCGTGGATAGCGACCGTGTCCCGCCAGACGGGTTCGCCGGTCAGGGAGAGCCCGGGGGCGCGGCGCAGGAGGGTGTCCACGGCGATCTGGGTCTCCAGTCGGCCGAGGTGCGCGCCGAGGCAGTAGTGGAGCCCTTCGCTGAACGACAGGTGGCGCGGCGCGGGCGCGGGGCCGGCGAACCGGGTGATGTCCAGCCGTTCCGGATCGGTGTACACGGCCGGGTCGCGGTTGGCGGCGGCGGTCAGGACGACGATGCCGTCCCCCCGCGCGAACGTGTGCCCGGCCAGTTCCCGTTCCGCCAGCGCGACCCGGTGGGTGAACTGCACGGGCGGCTCGTAGCGGAGCAGTTCGTCGACGGCGGGCGCCGCGAGATCGGGATCGGCGAGCCAGCGCGCGATCTGGTCGGGGTTGCGCAGGAGGGCCACGACACCCTTGCCGATCAGGTCGGAGATGGTCTCGTATCCTCCGATCAGCAGCCCCACGGCCAGCCCGAGCGCCTCCCGGGCGCTCAGTTCGCCGCGGTCCTCGGCCGCGCACATCCCGCTCAGCATGTCGTCGCGGGGATCCTCGCGACGCCGCGCGAGCAGCGCCGCGAAGTACGCCTCGAACTCCCGCATGGCCTCCGGCCTGCGCGCCAGGCTCTCGGGCGACTGCAGGATGTCCGGGTCCGTGCCGCGGACGATCTCCAGCGACCACTTCTGGACGGCCGGGTGGTCCTCGATCGGGATGCCGAGCATGTCGCCGATGATGGTGAGCGGCAGCGGACGCGCGAACGCCTCCATCAGGTCGGCCTCACCGGCCTCGATCGCCGTGTCGAGCAGCGCGTTGACGAGCTCTTCGATCCGCTGCCGGAGCCCCTCGGTGTTGCGCGGGACGAACGCCCGTTTGACCAGCCCTCGTATCCGGGTGTGGTCCGGCGGGTCCATCCGCAGCATCGACCCCGGCACGTCGTCGGGAGCCACTCCTGGCCGGAAGGGATTGATGCCCGCCTCGTAGCCGTGGCCCCACAGCGCGTCCGTGAAAACCGTCGAGCACTCCTCGTAGCGCGTCGCCATGAGAATATCCGGCCTGATCGGGTACAGCGCGGCGAAATCGCGGACGGCCGCGTACCGCGGGTAGGGGTTGGATCGGTGCGCGGGATGAAAGGCGTCGAAGACAACCTGCGGCGCAACGGACACGTCCACATCCCTCTCTCGGCACGGGTGTCACGAAATTATCCTGCCGGAATTCTGCGCGGTCACGGTCTCCGCCGGCTGCCGGCGGATGAACATCCTTCGAACTAATCCGGTGACGATGTCGATGAAATGCTCACATGAATTCCGGTGCGCCGCAAGAACGCCTATGGCGCCATCGGAAAAACGGATCGCCGGCGTAACGTCCGAAGCCGCGAATCCCGGGACACGTCGAGAGCGCTGGCGGGGGAGGCTCCTCCGACGGTGATCGCGGACGGTCCTGTCGCTGCGGGCCGTACGGGCTGGGCTGTCCGGGTGAGCGGAACTGCCGTTCGGCTGGACCGGGGCGTGCCCGCTGCTCTTTAAGGCCGGTTGATACGCCGGGTGGCCGGTTGGTGTGCAATATCATACTGACGGGTGTGTCGCGACCGCTTTCGCCGCTGATCGATGCCGCCGCTCTCGCCGCGCGCCTCGGGGATCCCGGGTTGCGTGTCCTCGACGCGACCGTGCACATCAGCTGGCCACCCGACGTCAAGGGGCTTCAGGCGGCCAGCGGCCGGCCGGACTACGAGCGTGTCCACATCCCCGGGGCGGCCTTCGCCGATCTTGCCGGTGAGCTGTCGGACCCGGACGTGCAACTGCCGTTCACGTTGCCCGACGCCGAGCGTTTCGCCGTCGCGGCGGGCCGGCTGGGCATCGGCCCTGACAACGAGGTCGTCTACGCCCATCTGCCTGGCTGACCGCGTGCTCTGGCTGGCGGCGGGTGTGTTCCGCGGGGCTGCCCCGGGCGGCTCAGGTGCTGTCGGGGGCAGCCGCGGGCGGGGTGTGGGTGGCCGTGGTGTGGGTGGCCGTGGTGTGGGTGACGGAGTGGGCGGCGTTGTCGGGCGGGGTGTTGTCGGGGACTGCCGCGGCGGAGACGGTCTGCTCGTCGGTGGCGCCGCGGGGCCTGGGCGGAGCTGGGACCTTCGGCTGCTTCGGCTGCCTGGCCCGTTTCGGCTGCCTGGGCGGGGCGTCGGCGTCGGAGGGCGGCGTGCGCGGGGCGGGCGCGCGGGCCGGGCCGTCAGCCGGGCCGCCGGCCAGGTCATCGGCCGAGGACGACCGCTGTGCGGCGGGGCGGCGTCCCTGTCGCGCCGCCGCACGCCGGGGCGGATCAGCGGCCCTGTCGCCGTCGTGGTCAAGCCCGGCCCTGCTGTCGCTGCCGTGGCCGTCGCTGGTATCGCGGCTGTCGGTGGTGCCGTGGCCGTCGCTGGTATCGCGACTGTCGGTGGTGCCGTGGCCGTCGCCGGTGCCGTGGCTGTCGGTGGCGTCGCGGTCGTCGGCCGCCGTCGAGGGCGGTGGTATCACTACCCGGGTGTCCGGTAGCCGCGGCGGGACGAAAAGGCCCCGCGAGGAGGCCGACGCCAGCGGCCGGATCATGCCGGCGCTCATTTCGACGGCGGGCTCCGGCAGCTGGCGGCCGGGCCGGTTCGCCCAGGCCGCGTGCTCGGCCGCCGCGGATCCGGGCTGGGCGAAGCCGGGCTGCCAGTACTCCATCTCGGCGCGGAACGCCCCCGTGCTGCCGAGCTGGCAGAGGATGCCGATCGCGCCCAGGGTGACGCGGTGCATCAACAGATAGGAAGGGGGCAGGTTGAGCAGGCGGCCGAGCTGGGCCGCGGGGGAGCGGGGGTCGCCCAGCCGGATGGCCTCGCCTCGTAGCCAGTCGCGGGAGAAACGGAACGTCTCGGTGGTGACGGGCTCGAGGAGCGGTACCAGGTAGTCGAGGAGGTCCGCCGGCTTCATCCTCACCGTCGGCAGGATGAACCGCTCCGCCCGCAGGCCCGCCAGGACCGCTTCGCCGTTGCCGTCCAGTGCCAGCCGGCTGAGCCGGCCGACGGGTTCGGGCAGCCCGTCCGGGAGGCGGTTGACCGCGCCGAAGTCCAGCACGCCCAGGCGGCCGTCCGGGAGCAGCCGGAAGTTGCCGGGATGCGGGTCGGAGTGCAGCAGCCCGGCCCGCGCCGGGCACGAGTACAGGAAACGCACGAGCAGCAGCCCAGCCCGGTCACGTTCGGTGTCCGTACCGCTGTTTATGATCGTTGACAGGGGCTTGCCGTCGATCCACTCCGTGACCAGGACGTGGTCGGTCGCGGCGACGGCGCTGGGCACGTGGATGTCGAGGTCGTGGTCGAACGCCTCGGCGAAGGCCGTCTGCCAGGCCGCCTCCAGGCGGTAGTCGAGCTCCTCGAGGATGCGCTCCTTCAGCTCGGCGACCAGCGGCTTGATGTCCAGACCGGGGACGATGGCGCTGAACAGCCGAGCCGCGCGCCCGAGCTGGGTGAGGTCGCTGAGCAGCGCCGGGCCGATGCCCGGATACTGGATCTTGACGGCGACATCTCGGCCGTCCGCCCACACGGCGCGGTGTACCTGGCCGATGCTGGCGGCGGCGGCCGGCGCGTCGTCGAAGCTGCGGAAGTTCGTCTGCCAGTCCGTGCCGAAGTCGCCGGCGAGCACCCGGTGGACCGAAGCCGCGGGCAGGGCGGGCGCGGTGTCCTGGAGCTTGGTCAGCGCCGCCCGGTAGGGCCGGGCGATCTCCTCGGGCAGTGCCGCCTCGAAGACCGACAGCGCCTGCCCGAGCTTCATCGCGCCGCCCTTGAGCTCCCCGAGGACGCGGAAGATCTGGGCGGCGGTCCGCTGCTGCAGCTCCGTGGCGACGATCTCGGCGGGGCGCCCGCCGAGTCGCTTACCCGCGCCGATCGTGGCCCGCCCGGCGAAGCCGAGAGGGAGGCTTGCCAGCTTGGCGGTGCGGACGACCGCGCGTTTTGGGATTTCGGACACAGCTCCATCGTGCCTGTTCTGCGGGCGGGAGACAGGAGGGAACGCCGCTTGGAATTTTAATACTACTCTTTGTGGTCGATGTGGTTGGCCTGGCTGATGGCGGACCGGTGGCGCTCCGCTCCGCCTGGTCACGACGCCCGTTCCGTCCACTCGAAGGCGTCGGCTTCGCCCGGATCCCCGTCCGTCGGATCCCCGTCCGCCGGCCAGCCGTCGGCGTCACCGGCGCCCGCGGCTGCCAGCCGCCGGGCGCTACGGCAGGGACATGAGGGGTGGATCGACCACGATCGGCGTCGCAGCCGCAGGTCGGAGACTGTCATCTCCAGCGTCCCGTCGATGGTCGGCAGCTCGTCGGCTGTTGGCCGGCACGGCTGCTCCGGCGGCTCGGCCCGACCGGGCCGGGCGATGCCACGGACGCGACGGTCGCCACGGTCGCTGTGGTCGACAAGGGTGAGCGCCTGCATGGCGGTGAGCCCGGCGGCGACGGTGGCGAGCGCCACGTCGCAGGCGTCGACCCCGGTGTCCGGGCGGCGGGACAGCTGCAGGGCGAGCAACGGCCAGGACGGTTCCATCGCGTGGCGACACAGATGCTGACAGTGCAGGCACGAGGTCACCCCGGGCAGGACCAGCGGCCCGATCACCGCGGTGGTCTCACGAACGCCGGCAAGCAGATGGGGGATGCCGGAGCGTTCCAGCTCAAGCGACTCCCGCGGGTGGACGACCGGTATGCCGGCCGGTGTGACGACGACGAGATCGGGGCGGAACGGCACGGGATGCCGGCACCGGCGTGGCGCGTGGGGGCGTGTCACCCGCGCGATCGCCGCGGTGGCGGCGGCCGAACGGGGCCGCCCGACGTCGTCGAGACGGGCTCCACCCGGCGCGACATCGGCCGCCCTGGTCGTACCGGTGTCGTCGACGACCACGTGCCCGACCCCGGCGGCGGCCAGCAGGGCCGCCACCTGAGCGCCGATCCGGCCCGCCCCGCGGACCTGGATCCGGGCCCGGCGGCGGGCCGCCATCGCTCGCCGGGCATGTTCCGGGTCGGCCGAGCCCAGGGACATCGCCGCCAGGTCCGGCTGGAGGCGCTCCTGGTCCAGCACGGGCGGTGGGGAGCGGTCGGCCGGGCCGGCGTCCGTCAGCAGGCCCGTCCGCTCCAGCAGGAGGACGAGGTCCGCCCGAGTGGCGTCCAGCGAGCTGAGGACCTGCTCACGGGAGCGGGTACCGTCCAGCAGGTCGAGCACGGAGGCGTCCCGCGCCGTCAGCCCGCCGAGGACGATCGCCCGCGCCGGGTCGACGCCGATCTGGAGGGTGGAGCCGTCCCGCCAGAGCCGGCGCAGGCCGGGCTTGAGCATGGGGCGCATCGCGTCCTCCCCGACAGCAGATGACCGGATCGTGATCATATGGTCTCACGCTGTGCCCCATCGTGGACATATATCCATTTTTCTGTGGATATTCTGCCGGTGCCGGAGAAGATGCGCCGGTAGCTGTGGACAACTCCCTGCCTGGGCAGGGGCCCCTGCCCAGGGCATGGGCCCCACGGGTGCCATGGGTGACTCGCGTCCGCGCTGGGACGGTTCCTCGCGCACGGTCTGCGCCGGACATCCCATGTTCCTGGGTGTCAATCGGCGGTGCCAAGTGCGACGGTATGCGGCCAGACGGTTGTGGGCTGTGGATGCCGGGGCCGGCTGGTGCCGGGGGCGGCGGCCTCGGGATGCCGTACAGCCGCCGAACGCGCGATGATCCGCCGCGCGCTCGGCGGCCTCGGGGTAACCGTCCGGCCCGAGGAGCGGGCCCCGGGGATGGGGCATGCCTTCCGGGGAAGGTCAGGGAACTATGATGCCGGCGCCTTGCCGAGGATCCTGTTGATCGTGGTTCCGCAGACCGGGCAGGTGCCCCGGGCCATCCGGCGCCCGGAGTCGCTCACCCGGACCTCGCCCTGGTAATGCCGTTTGTCCTTGCATTTGACGCAGTAGCCCTCGTACGTCTCTGCCACTCGTTCTCCCTCTCACCGGCGCCCGCTGACGGGCCGCTGGTTCGTAACGAAGCGCAACGAAGAAGGCCGGCACCAACAGCCGGCCGGGAGCCATCCTCCTCAGGCTGTCGACCCCGCCGCGCGCCACCCCCTGGCCGGGGCCACGGCTGGTTTTCCGTTGTCCCACAGTGGTTGCCGTGTTCGCCGCCGGCTCCCGCGGCGGCGGCGGATGCGGCGGCGGATGCGGTGGTGGCCCGGTGATGGCCCGTGGTGGAAGCGGTGCGCGCCCGGTCATGTCCGACAGCACCGGAAGCCGTGAGGCTCTACGCTCGGGAGGGCCGCTGACGGGGCGGGAAAAACACGGCCGCGCCGTCCTCGCCCGTATCAGCCAGGCAACATCAACCGGACAACATAAACCAGACAACATCAACCAGGTAACGTGGGCCTTCAGGAGTCGATCGTGTCCGAACCGCTGCTGGTCGAACGTCCCGCCGACGGCGTGGTCCTGCTGACGTTGGCCCTGCCCGAACGGCGCAACGCGATGACCGTGGCGCTGACCGCGGCGTGGTCGGCGGCGCTGGACACGATCAGCGCCGATCCTGACGTGCGGGCCGTCATTGTCACAGGGCAGGGGCGCGCGTTCTGCGCGGGCGGCGATCTCGACTGGATCGACCCGAGGCGCAACATCGACTCCGGCGCGGACCGGCTGCGGGCGAAGATGCTCCCCTTCTACCGGACCTGGCTGAAGATCAGATCGCTGGAGGTGCCCACGATCGCCGCGGTCAACGGCGCCGCGGTGGGCGCCGGCCTGTGCCTGGCGCTCGCCTGTGACCTGCGGTTCGCGGCCGAGGGCGCGACCTTCTCCGCCCCCTTCACCCGGCTGGGGATGCATCCGGGGATGGCCGCCACCCGGCTGCTGCCGGAGGCCGTGGGAGTGCTGCGGGCCCGCGAACTGATCTTCACCGGACGGGTCGTCGACGCGCGGGAGGCCGTGGAGATCGGCCTGGTCAACGCGGTGGTGCCGGCTGCCGACCTGGTCGCCACCGCGCTGGAGACCGCGCTGCGGATCGCCGCGGCGGCCCCGGTCGCGACCCGGCTGGCCAAGGTCGCGCTGAAGGGTGAGGACGACATCGAGCAGGTGCTGCAGTGGGAGGCGCTCGCCCAGGCCACCACCATGGCCAACGGTGAGGCCGCCGAGGGGATCCAGGCGCAGCTGGACCGGCGGTCGCCCGCGTTCGCGCCGGTAGCCGCCGCCGGCTGACGCCGGTAGCCGCCGCCGGTAGCCGCCGCCGGAAACTGCCGCCGGAAACCGCCGGGCTGGTGCCGGCAGCCACGGCCAGCTCGCCCGGCCGGCCCGTGTATCGCGGTGAGCAGCACGACGGCCATGTCGGGCGAGGAGAAGAAACCCGTCAAACTATGGCCGCGTGGTGGTTACGGTCAACGACCGCCGCGCGGGCCATCGGGCGGATCCGGGTCGTGTGTGCCCGCAGGCCCGGGGGGTTCCTTCGGTGACTCGTTCGGTGACTTCGGCGGCGGGGTGTCCCGGAGCCGCTCGAGTTCCGAGATAGGATCTCCCACGGTGCTGGCGGTGTCACTGTTGGCGAACCGTTGCGGGTCGGCGAGGTCGTCGGCGTCCGGGAGCAGGTCGGGATGGGCCCACAGCGCGTCCCGCTCGTCGATCCCTCTGGCCTCGCCCACGGCAGCCCACAGGGCGGCTGCCTCGCGCAGTTTGCGGGGACGCAGGTTGAGGCCGACGAGCGTGGCGAAGGTCTGTTCGGCCGGCCCGCCCTCGGCCCGCCGCCGGCGCACCATCTCGCGCAGCCTGGACGCCGCCGGCAGGTTCTTCGCCGCGGCGGCGTCGGTGACCGTCTCCACCCAGCCCTCGATCAGCGCGAGGATCATCTCAAGGCGGGCCAGCGCCGCGGCCTGCTCGGGCGTGGTCGCGTCGTCGAAGACGTCACCGCCGAGCGCTTCGGCGAAACTCGCCGGGTCCATCAGCCGGGACGGATCCATCAGCCGGGACGGGTCGAGCATCGTCATCGCCCGCGAGACCGCGTTCGGGTCGACCGCGATGCCCCGCGCGTACTCCTCGACCGTGCCGAGGACGTGCCCGCGCAGCCACGGGACATGGGCGTACAGACGCTGGGACGCGGCTTCGCGCAACGCCAGGTAGATCCGGACCTCGGTGGGGTCGACCTCCAGGCCGGCGCCGAACGCCTCGACGTTGGCCGGTACGAGCGCGGCCGTGCGGGCCGGGCCCAGCGGCAGCCCGACGTCGGTGGCGGAGACCACCTCGCTGGCGAGCAGGCCCATCGCCTCGCCGACCTGGGCGCCGAACAGCATCCCGCCGATCCTGTTGATCATTTGGATGATCGGGCCGCCGGCGGACGCCAGCTGGCCCAGGTCAAGGCTGGGTGGGAGCTGAGCGGCGAGTTCCGGCGGCAGCCCGGCACCGAGGTCGCCCATCTGGTCGCCCAGTTGCGCGAGCCCGCCGGAGATACCGCCGCGCATGGCGTCGGCCACCCGGGCGGCCACCGGATCGCACAGTGTCCGCCAGACGGGCAGCGTCACCTCGATCCATCTGCCGCGCGTCCATCCCTCGGCGGCCGTGGCCCCGGCGGGAAGGGGCGTCACAGGGTCGAGCCAGACGTCGGCGAGCCGGACCGCCTGCCGGACGGCCTCGATGTCGGCTTCGGTGACAGCCCGGTCGCCGTCACCGAGGGTACGTACCGCGACCTGGCGCGCGAGCTCCCAGTTGACCGGTCCGTCGTGCCAGGACAGCAGGCGTTCGAGTTCGGCGAAGAACGGGGCCCCGGTGCCGAACGGCATGCCGGAGCCGCCGCCCGCGCCACCCGAGGACGAGCCGCCCGGGGTGAAGCCGAACGGGAAGCCGCCGCTCATCGCCACCGCCCCCGCCGGGAGGAGGTGCGCTGCGGTTCATGGACCCTGGATCCGGACATGCACCAACGGTAGTGCGTTTTCCTGGCGATGCCGAAACGACGTCACCAGGACTGCCGACGGGGCGGCCCATGACCGCCGGTGAAAGCCACGAGCCGGACAATCCGTCCGCCGGCTGCCTCTGCATACCATGGCTCCCACCGCCTGGATCCCACCGCTGGATCCTGGATTCCACTCCTGAATCCCACTGTCGTCCCAACCGGGGTACCAGGGCTGTCGCCGCTGCCGGCTGTCGCCGGCGACCGGTGAGCTCGAAGGGGCCGGCACCGCGATGATCATGCCCGGCTGTCGCCGACAGCCGGTGAGATTCGTCCCAGTGCCCGTCGGATGCCGCTGCCGTGACAGATGTCCCGGCGTCCCGGCGTCCCGGCGTCCCCTGGCCGCCTCCTGGCCGCGTCCCGGAGGGCGCCTCTGCCGCTCGAAGCCGGTGCCGGCCGGATGGCCGCCCTACGCGCGGACTACGGTCGGGCACATGGGCGATATCCACGCTGGCCCCGGCCCGGCTGCTGGCCCCGGCCCGGCTGCTGGCCCCGGCCCGGCTGCTGGCCCCGGCCCGGCTGCTGGCCCCGGCC
>NZ_CAKKTM010000085.1 GCF_920888515.1 Protofrankia sp. CiP1_Cm_nod1
GGCCCCGGCCCGGCTGCTGGCCCCGGCCCGCGGCGCGCCGCCCGCGACGCGGCCGGTCGGCCGGGTGCGCCACGGGTCGTCCTCGCGTCGGTCCGGGCGGAGGAACTGTCGGTCGACGAGTGCCTGCGGGCCGTCCGCGAGCCCGGGGTGGGGGCGGTCGCGCTCTTCGTGGGCACGGTACGTGATCACGACCACGGGCGCGCGGTCACCGAACTGGAGTACACTGCCCACCCGCGTGCCGGCGCCGAGATCACACGCGTGGCGGACGATGTGGCTGCCATGTACCCGGTGCTCACCGTTGCCGTCACTCATCGTACGGGACTACTCGGTATCGGTGACATCGCCGTTGTCGTCGCGGTGGGGGCCGCGCACCGCGACGAGGCGTTCGCGGCCTGTCGTCGCCTGATTGACGAGGTCAAGGCCCAGGTGCCGATCTGGAAGCGGCAGGTCTTCGCGGACGGTTCGTCGGAGTGGGTGGGAGCCTGCTGAGCGTGGCTTACCATGAAGGTCGCCTCCCTTCCCCCGTCTCGACGCCGAGGCCGCCATGTGGTTCCTGCTCATCCCGCCTGTCGCCGTTCTGGTCACCCTTGTCTGGTTCGCCCTGCGCTCGCGCCCGGAACGCCGGCCCGAAGCACTGATCACCGTTGAGGGCTACCGGCGCAGCATGGCCGCTCTGGCGCGGCCGCTGCACTCGTCCCATGATCCGTCCAGTCGTGACCGGAGCTGGGCGTCCCGGGCCGGCGGCCGCCCGCCGGACCCGCGGTCGCCGGACGCGCCGTAGCCGCCGCCCCGTGGCGGATCCGCCCGTGTGGGCCCGGCCGTTGCGGGCCACACGAGCGGTTGCGCCACAGTTATGCCACTTTTTTGTGATCACTTTTTTGTCAGCTCGCTAGACTGCGAACATGACGCGGCGTATCCAGACACTCGTTGTTGCGTCCACGTTGTCGTTACTGCTCGTGGTCGTCGGGCTGTGGCTGCCGGTGCCGTTCGTGCTGCTCTCGCCCGGGCCGGTCACCGACACGCTCGGGCGTACCGACGGCAAGCCGTTGATCGAAATAGAGGGCCGGCAGACCTACCCGACCTCGGGGCGGCTCGAGCTGACGACGGTCGAGGAGATTCCCCGGCTCAACGTCCTCGGCGCGGTCCGCGGCTGGCTCAGCAGCGACCAGGCCGTGGTGCCCCGGGAGCTGGTCCAGCCGCCGGGTACCAGCGAGGAGCAGATCCGCCAGGAGAACACCGCGGCGATGATCGACTCGCAGGACCAGGCGACCGCCGCGGCTCTCCGCGAGCTCGGTGTCGCCGCGACCGGGACGTCCGTGGTCGTCTACCAGCTCGGTGCGCGCTCGCCCGCCGAGGGCAGGCTGCTGCCGGGCGATGTGATCGTGTCCGTGAACGGCGCCGCCATCACCACGCAGGGGCAGCTGCGGGACGAGATAGCGCGGGTCCGCCCCGGGCAGGCGGTGGCCATCTCCTACGTCCGGGACGGTGGCGCGCCCGCGCAGGCCGACATCATGACGGTGCCCGCGCCGGACGACCCGTCCCGGCCGGTCATCGGGATCATCACCACCGAGAAGCGCAGCTACCCGTTCACGGTGACGATCAGGCTCAAGGACGTGGGCGGACCGAGCGCCGGGCTGATGTTCGCTCTCGGCATAGTCGACCTTCTCGGGCCCGAACAGCTCACCGGCGGCCGGACGATCGCGGGCACCGGCACCATCGACGCCGCCGGCACGGTCGGGCCGATCGGCGGCATCCAGCAGAAGCTCCTCGGCGCCCGCCGCTCCGGCGCGGTCGCCTTCCTCGTCCCGGCCGGGAACTGCGCGGACGCCCGGGAGTCCGCCCCGGGCGGCCTGCGGCTCATCCGGGTCGAGACGTTGCAGGACGCCATCGGCGACCTGCACGCCCTCGCCGACAATCCCCAGGCGAACGTCCCCAGCTGCTGAGCGCCCGCGCCCGCCCGAGAAGCCTCACCCGTTGACACGGCCATCCCGGCGGGTGACGGCTGCCGGCAAGCCGGCCACCTGACGGACACACCGGCCGGTGGGCCTGTCCCGGCCGGGAAACGATCCTCCGGTCAGGGAAAGGCGCCGGTCAGTGGAAGGTCGCGAGCAGGCCGTCCACGAGGCCGTCGGCGAGGTCCGGGTCGACCACCAGCTCCTCGTCCCCGCGTACCCGCAGGCAGGACGCGTGCTGCCCGTCGCGGGTCACCCCGACCGCGAGCCGCACGTCCTGGCGCTCGGGATGGCTGGCCGCCCAGATCTCGATGTCCGCCTCCTCGTAGGGGGCTTCCTGCTCGGCGCTCGGGGGCAGCACGACGAGCTCGGTGACCAGGACACAGCCAAGGACCTCCTGCGGCCAGCCGATGCCGGCCAGCACCTCGTCCAGGCGCCCGGGGGGCAGGGGCTCCTGCTCGACCGGGGTGAGCGAGCCGGGGACGATCTGGCCGATGTGCGCGGCCAGGGCCGGCTCGCGGGCGACGAGCTCGGACGTGTCCGCCAGCGCGTACACCTGACTGGGCTGGTCCCAGCCCAGATCGGCCACGTGCCGCTCGACCTCCAGCACAACGGATGTCAACTCACTGATGTCGGGGCTGCTCACTAGCCCATCCTCTCCGATGGTGCCAGTCGGGCACTGGCGTAGGTTGCCTTCCAGGTGGACAACCTGGTCGTGTGCCCCCGACACAAGGAGAAGCGAGTGGCAGCAGCCCGCAGGCCACTGGTGGCGCGTACCCGCATCCTCATCCCCACTCTGGTCGTGCTCATCGTTCTGGTCGTTCTACTCGGCGTCTTCACCCGGGTCTACACCGACCTGCTCTTCTTCCGGTCGGTCGGCTTCGGCAAGGTCTTCAACACCGTCCTGTCGACACGGATACTGCTGTTCGTCGTCTTCGGTGCGCTGATGGCCGTCGCGGTGGGTGCCAACCTGCTGCTCGCGTACCGGCTGCGGCCCTCGGTGCGCCCGCTCTCCCTCGAACAGCAGAATCTCGAGCGCTACCGGGCCGGCATCGAACCGTACGCGGTGCTGATCCTGTTCGGCGTGTCGATCCTGTTCGGCATAGTAGCGGGTGTCTCGGCGTCCGGCCGGTGGCGGACCTGGCTGTTGTGGCGCAACGGGGAGTCCTTCGGGCAGCGGGACGCCCAGTTCCACCGCGACATCAGCTACTACGCCTTCACCTACCCGTTCCAGCGTTTCCTGCTCGGCTTCCTGCTGACCATCGTGGTGCTGTCGTTGCTGGTGACGCTGGTGACGCACTACCTGTTCGGCGGTATCCGGCTGCAGACGCAGAGCGAGCGGGTGGTGCCGGCGGCGAAGGTGCACATATCCGTCCTGCTGGGCCTGCTGGCCCTGCTGAAGGCGTGGGCCTACTACCTCGACCGCTTCGGGCTGGTCTTCTCCTCGCGCGGGGCGGTGCGCGGGGCCTCCTACACCGACACGCACGCGGTACTTCCCGCGAAGCTCATCCTGTTGTTCATCTCATTGCTGTGCGCGGTGCTGTTCATCTACAACATCTTCCAGCGGGGATGGACGCTGCCCCTGCTGTCCGCCGGGATACTGGTGCTGTCCGCCCTGGTGGTGGGAGGCATCTACCCGGCGATCGTCCAGCAGTTCCAGGTCCGGCCGAACGAGGCCTCCCGGGAGGCGCCCTACATCTCGCGGAACATCGCGGCCACCCGCGCCGCGTACGGGATCGACCAGATAAGACCGCAGCCCTACGACGCGTCCACCACACCCGACACGGCCAAGCTCGGCGCGGACTCGGCGACGCTGTCCAACGCGCGCCTGCTGGACCCGAACGTGCTCTCCGCGACCTACGACCAGCTCCAGCAGATCCGTGGCTACTACGGCTTCCCGGCCTCGCTCGACATCGACCGTTACACCATCGCCGGCGCCGACGGGCGCGACGGCACCCAGGACTACGTGGTCTCCGTCCGCGAGCTCGACCAGGGCGGTCTCGCGCCGCAGCAGCGGAACTGGATCAACCTGCATCTGACGTACACCCACGGCAAGGGGTTCGTCGCGGCGCCGGCGAACATCGTCGACAGCTCCGGACGCCCGGTCTTCACCGAGCAGAACCTGCCGCCGACCGGCCCGCTGAACGTACGGGAGAGC
The DNA here is from genome assembly GCF_920888515.1 of Protofrankia sp. CiP1_Cm_nod1. Lineage (GTDB taxonomy): Bacteria > Actinomycetota > Actinomycetes > Frankiales > Frankiaceae > Protofrankia. The sequence continues at coordinate 4,111 of NZ_CAKKTM010000085.1, forward strand.
CGGGTCTACTTCGGCGAGCTGTCCCCGGACTACTCGATCGTCGGCACCCGGCAGGCCGAGATCGACGGGCCGGGCGACGCCGCCGGCAGCCAGGCGACGACCAGCTACAACGGGAGCGGCGGCGTCTCGGTCGGCTCGACGTTCCGGCGGGCCCTGTTCGCGTTGCGCTTCCAGGAGAAGAACATCCTGCTGTCGAGCGACATCACCGACAGTTCCCGGATCCTCTACGTGCGTAACCCGCGGGACCGGGTGAGCAAGGTCGCGCCCTGGCTGACCCTGGACGGCGACCCCTACCCCGCGGTCATCGACGGCCGGGTGACGTGGATTCTCGACGGCTACACGACCACCGACGGATACCCCTACGCCCAGCGCCGCACCCTCGGCTCGGTGACCGCGGACGCGGTGACCACCCGGGTGGCCAACCGGGCCAACCAGGCCGCGAACGAGGTCAACTACATCCGGAACTCCGTGAAGGTCACCGTCGACGCCTACAACGGGACCGTCGCGCTCTACGCCTGGGACGAGGCGGATCCCGTCCTGAAGACCTGGATGAAGGCGTTCCCGGGCAGCGTGAAGCCGAAGAGCGACATTCCCGCGTCCCTGCTGAGCCATCTCCGTTACCCGGAGGACCTCTTCAAGGTGCAGCGGGACCTCCTCGCCTCCTACCACGTGACCGATCCGCGTGAGTTCTACTCACAGGAGGACTTCTGGGCGGTCTCACCGGCCCCGGACGACCAGAACCAGACACAGCCGCCGTTCTACGTCTACAGCCAGCTGGTCGGGCAGTCGCAGCCCACCTTCAACCTGACCTCCCCGCTGCTGGCGCGGGCGTCGTCGAAACTCGCCGCCTACATGGCGGTGTCGAGCGATCCCGGCAGCTACGGCGAGTTCCAGGTCCTGCAGCTGCCCAAGGGCGTCACGATCAACGGGCCGGTCCAGGTGCAGAACCTCATCGAGTCCAACGCGAAGATCTCCCAGGAGCTCAACCTGCTGCGCGGCCAGGGCTCCCGGACCATCCAGGGGAACCTGCTGACCCTGCCGGTGGCGGGCGGGCTGCTCTACGTCGAGCCGTACTACGTCCAGGCGCGGGAGAACGCCGTGTACCCGACCCTGCAACGGGTGGCGGCCGTCTACGGCGAGAACATCGGTTTCGCGCCGACCCTGGGCGAGGCGTTGAGCCAGGTCTTCGGCACGAGCGTCGGCGGTACGCCCGGCGGCGGCACGGGCGGCACGGGCGGTGCTGGCGGTACGGGCGGCACCGGCGGTACGGGACCGGAGAGCCCCCCGCCGGGCGGCACGAACGACCCGCAGATCCGGCAGGCGATCGCCGACGCCGACCGCGCCTTCACCGCCGGGCAGGACGCGCTGCGCAAGAGCCCGCCCGACTTCACCGCCTACGGCAACGCGCAGAAGGACCTCTCGGACGCCCTGGACCGGCTGGGGCGGCTGACCGCGGCGCCACCGCCGCCAGCGAGCCCCGCGCCTTCGCCGCCGCCAGCGAGCCC
>NZ_CAKKTM010000086.1:0-16008 GCF_920888515.1 Protofrankia sp. CiP1_Cm_nod1
CCGCCGAGCCGGGCTCCCCGGCGCCGCCGGCCGCCGCTCCCGGCGGCGTGCCACCGGCGCCACCGGCAACCATGGCCCCCGCCGGGGCGCCGGGAGGGTAAGCCCGGCCGCCGGCCGGAAGATTCGATCATGTCCATTTGACACCCCCCACCCCGCGTCTTGTATGGTGAAGACACACCGACGCGGGGTGGAGCAGCTCGGTAGCTCGCTGGGCTCATAACCCAGAGGTCACAGGTTCAAATCCTGTCCCCGCTACCAAGTAAGTTCATAATCCAGAAGCCCTCTCGCCAGAAAATGGCGAGAGGGCTTCTGGATTTTTGTCGACAGGACTCTCCGCGCCCTTGTAGTAGAGCTCGGTGTCGCGCATCACACTCTCGGTGATCTGCTGGCGTGCCGTGTCCCAGCCGTCGCGCGGGATCGGCTGCGTCGAACAACCTTTACCCTGTCCCGCTACCAACGCTGCGGATTGGCCGCCGCCGGACTCGCCGCGCTCCATGCCGAGTACCCGGCCTGTCCTGTCACGCCCTCGGCGGCCACTTCCACGACTCCGAGTCCCTCCGGGCCGCTGCCGGCGCCGACGGCCCAGGTAGCTACCAGCGGCGCCACACGACATCTGCTTGCACATCACCGCCAGGGGGAGGCTGACTGACGCACGACGCTCGGCAGCGGCCCCGTCGCGTACGTCTCCCGCGAGACCGAAATGATCACATGCACCGCGTGGCCTTCCACGGTTTGTTCTGGCTCCTCAGGCCACTGCGGCGACTGCCGACAGCGTAGAACGTCGTCGAATTTTACCTATTCGTCTTAGAAGTGGATACAAGAAGGATGTTATTGACACCTCCGCGGAGCGTCAGCCATCCTGGTGTCAGGATTATCGAAGTTGCATCTGTTTCTGAGGCAGGCTGGTTGCACATGACACGAGCGATCCCCCCTTCGCTGGCGCCTGTGCTGGAGCAGCTGGAGCTGGAGGAAGCGGATCTGGTGACGACAGCGCGGCTTGACGATCTGGTCCGCGCGGCTGGTATCCGCACGGCTACCCGGACAGTCGCGGCCCGGCTGCGTGAGCGTGGCTGGCTGTTGCCGACTGGCCAGCGCGGCGTGTGGGAGTTCGCTCCGGCAGCGGTGGCCGGTCCTTACAGCCGCGGCGGGCACACCCGCCTGCTGCGTTCGGTCCTCGCTCGCAGCGAGGTCGCCTGTGGCCTGACTTTCCAGGCAGCCGCGTGGGCGCTCGGCCTGGCGGACCGGGCCCCAACGCGTGTCGAGGTCACGGCGGTGAGTGAGCGTGATGCCCGCCGGTTGCCCGATGGCCTCGACGTGTCGGTGTTCGCGCCCAGGCTCGACTACCAGCGAGCGAAGGGGGTGCCAGTGCTGCACCCGGCGAGCGTACTGGTACATATGGCCACGAATCCGACTCGTGTACGCTCATGGTCCAGCGCACTCGAATGGCTTCCGGACCTGGTCGCGGAAGTTACCACTGACGACGTGCTTGTCGAGTTGGGCAGGCGTCCATCCACGGTCGCCAGCCGATCGGGCTATCTACTCCAGGGGCTGCGTCCCGACGTAGCCGAGCAGATCATCGGGCCTTCGACGAAGACGTGGTTCGGCCCACGCCGCAAAGTTGTCCGACACGACAGCCGCTGGCAGGTGGCCGACACCCTGCTGCCCTTCGACCCACGAAAACTGGAGTCCGTCACATGAGCAGTGGACTCATCGCGGTTACGATCGGTTGGATCGGTCGGCACACCCCACCAGGCGCTGGGGTCGACGGCCGTGACGCTGCCGTCATGGACATCGCCCAGGACCTGCTTCTGCGTGATCTGCACGGGCGGGGCAGCCTCGACGAACTGGTCTTCTGAGCCTGTACTGACAGGCTCAAGTGGCATGACGAGACTTCTGCGGTAGGAGTGTGAAAGCTGTGTGGGTGGGTTTCTAGTCGAATTTCACCGAGCCGCAGGTGAGGTTCTGTGGGGGTGGGGTCAGGGGTGACTGGCCGCGGGCGATCAGGCGGGTGCCGGAGAAGTCGTAGAAGGTGGTGCGGCCCTGATAGCTCCTGCCGTCGGTGCTGGTGCCCGTCCAGATCTCGATCGCGGCAGTTGGTGACTGCGTGCGGTGGCAGCCCCATTTCGCCGCGTTCCGCAGCGAGGCGCCGTAGGGCAGCGACGCCTGCTGCCCGTCGAGGGTGACCAGCCGCAGCCGGGAGTCGACGTACCGGAAGACCGTTGCCGCCTGTAGCCCGGCTCCCCGGTCGACCCGGACGAACACCTCCGCGTGCCCGTCCCGGTCCGCGTCGACCGAGCCGAGCACCCCCTGCACCGTCAGATCCGGATTGCCCTCGAAGGGAACCTCGTCGGTACGGCCGGTCGCGTAGCGGACCAGGAGTGTGCCAGCGGCGGGAAGTGTGATCGAGTCAGCGCGGCCGTCGCCGTCGACATCGCCGTCCCGCGCCGGGGACGCGCTGGCCGTCGCCGTCGCGGGTGACGTCGCCGGTGACGTGACGTGCTGCGTCCCCGTCCGGTTGCTGTCGGACGACTTCGAGACATGCGACGACCGTCCGCCGGACGAGCGGCTGCTACCGCTGCTGACGTTGCAGCCCGTCGTCAGCAGGATTGCCGCGGTGACCGCCAGGGTGACGGGGACAGCAAAAGGCACGGACACACGCATGACGCCCCCACGGCTGTAAAAGCTTTCATCCGGTATATCCGCTGACTCGGATGAATGCGAGGCCGTCGTGCCGTGGCAGGCCTGTCCGGATATCGACAGGGTAAAATCGCCGTCAGCCTGTTGAGATTCCGTGAATACCGCCGGGGCGCGGTGACGCGCCGGCCGGTTTTCAGGTCCGGTGACAAGGGCGGGACGGGTCGTTGTGCCGTCACGCCGCGTCCCGCTGGTTCAGGTGCCGGGGGTGCGCCAGGGGCTTGCCGGGCGCAGCAGGTCGGCCGAGCGCAGCAGCACCTCGGCGAGCATGCGGGCCTCCTCGGGCGTGAGATAGGCGGCGGCGAGGGCGTCGAGCATCGGGGCGTCCAGGCGTAGCAGGATCACCGGCGCCTGTCCCGCGGCGGCCGGTGGCTCGGGCCGGACCGTTATCTCCGCCTGACCGATCCGGGTGATCAGGACCCCGTCATGCGGATCGTGATGAACCAGCGCCATGGTCATCCACTCCTCCCGAACCGAAGCGGTTCCGGCTGTCGCACATGTTGGACTCTCGTCCACTGGTACTGGTTGCTCCGGTCGGACGTCGGTTTTCCGACCGCGGCCGCGGGAAAAGCATGATCGCCGGGGTGCTGGTGCGCCGGTGCCGTCCGGAGCATGGTGCCACATTGTGGCCCTAAAAGTAGCCATCTGGACACGCAGTTGAATACAGGCGAGAAGGGTGCCGATCGCAATCAACGATCAGAAGCGATATCGCTACTTTTCGTCTACCTGTGGAGGGGTCGAGATGACGCCGAGTTCTGGAGAGCCCGCTGCCGACGCGCCGGATGACGGCCGCTGTGATACCTGCCATCCCGCCCTCCTGCGCGGTCTGACCATGCCACGCACGTCCGCGCGCCGGGGGGCCCACCGGCGCCCGGCCCGGCCGGCGGCGGGCCGCGGCGGGCTCGGGCGGCGGGAGTTCCTCGGCCTGGCCGGCCTGGGCCTCTCCAGCGCGCTGGCCGGCGGTGGTGCCCTGCTGGCGGCATCATGCGGCAAGGAACGCCCCGTGGCGCCGCCGCTGCCCCCGGAGCCGAGCCCGCTGCCGGAACGCGGCGTCGCCGAATACTGGAACGGCCGGACGCAGGCCGGCCACTTCGACTTCGCGAACTGGCCGCTGTACATCGACACCTCCCCGGGCCGGCCCGACAGCCATCCGACGCTCGACGTCTTCACCAGCGCGACCGGTATCACGGTCTCCTACCGCGAGGTCATCGAGAACGACGAGTCGTTCTACGCGGGGATCCGGCCGCTGCTGGAGGCGAGCCGCCCGACCGGCTACGACCTGATGGTCATCCCCAACGGGCAGGTGCTCGCGGACCTCATCCGGCGCAACCACCTGGCGCCGCTGGACGCGGGCCGGCTGCCGGCCTTTCTCGCCAACGCCGACGAGAGCGTGGCGAATCCCTCCTACGACCCGAACAACCGGTTCACGGTCGCCTGGCAGTCGGGGATCACGGGGATCGCCTACGATCCCAACCGCACCGGCCGGGAGATCAGCAGCTTCCGTGACCTGTTCGACCCGGCCTTCGCCGGCCGGGTCGGGATGTTCGGGGACGTCCGGGACCTGCCGAACTTCACCCTGGTGGGCATGGGGATCACGCCGGAGGCCTCGACGCCGGCGGACTGGCGGAAGGCCGCGGAGCTCCTGCGCGGGCAGCGGGACGCCCGTATCGTCCGCGACTACTACCAGCAGGATTACATCGAGCCGCTCAGGAAAGGGGACATCTGGCTGTCCATGGCCTGGTCCGGGGACATCTTCCAGGCCAATTCCGAGGGTGCCGGCCTGCGTTTCGTGATTCCCACCGAGGGCGGCATCCTGTGGACCGACAGCATGTGCATCCCGGTCACCGCGCCACATCCGGTGGACGCCATCACCTTCATGAACTTCGTCTACCAGACCGACATCGCCGCGAAACTCGCCGAGGGCATCAACTACATCACCCCCGTCCCGTTCTCACGGGATAAGATCATCCGGGACGCGGGCACCGCCAGCGGCCCCACGCAGGCACAGCTGGTCGCCACCGCCGACAGCCCGCTGGTTTTCCCGGTCCGTTCGGATCTTTCCCGGCTGCGGCGCTACCGCGTCCTGAGCCGGCTCGAGGCCGTCGAGTGGAACAGCCTGTTCCAGTCCGTCTACCAGCCCTGACGACCCACCGAATGTGACGACCCACCGAATGCGACGACCCACCGAATGCGACGACTCACCGACTGTGATGATCCGCTGGCTGTGACGGCCTGCCGGGCAGGGCCGGCGCAGGCCCGGATCCGGATCTGGTGCCGGGCCCGGATCAGGTGCCGGCGTCGGAGCCGGCGTCGGCGTCGAGGGCGGCTCGCAGCGCGTCCGACAGCGTGTCCACCTCGGCGAGGCCGACGACCAGCGGCGGGCAGAAGGCAAGGGTCGACGCGCCGATCGGACGGACGATGACACCATGGGTGAGCATGTGGTCGCGTATCGCGGTGGCATCCACCCCGGCTGGCAGGTCGACCGCCCACATGGCGCCGCGGCCGCGCACGTCGGTGAGGCCGTGCGTCCGCGCCACCGAGCGCAGGCCGGCCGCGAGGCGGTCACCTATCGCGGGCGCCCGGCCGATCAGGCCCTCGGACTCCAGCAGGCCGATGTTGGCGAGCGCGGCCGCGCACGCCGCCGGGTGCCCCGCGTAGGTGCCGCCGTGCCGCAGCACCACATCCGGGCGGGTCAGCGGTTCGTGCACGGCGGGCCCGAGGAGCACGCCGCCGAGTGGCTGGTAGCCGCTGGTGACGGCCTTGGCGAAGGTGACGATGTCGGGCCGGACGCCGAAGTGGTCCGCGCCGAACCAGTTCCCCAGCCGCCCGAAGCCGGTGATCACTTCGTCGAGGATGAGGAACACGCCATGGCGGTCGCACAGCTCGCGCAGCCCGGTGAGGTAGCCCGGCCGCGGCGGGTGGACGCCACCGGCGCCGATCACCGGCTCCGCGATCACCGCGGCGGCCCGGCCGTGGCTGTCGGCCAGCACCGCGCCCACCGCGTCCAGGTCGTCCTTGTCGACCTGGACGACATCGCCGACCCCTGGGCCGAATCCCTCCCGGTTGGCCGGCAGCCCGGTCAGGGTCATCCCGCCGTAGGTGACGCCGTGATAGCTCGGGGAGCGGCTGATGATGATCGTCCGCTCCGGCCGGCCCGCGAGGGCGTGCGCGAGACGGGCGATCTTCACCGCGCTGTCCACCGCCTCGGACCCGCCGTTGGTGAGGAAGACCCGCGCCTGTGGCATGGGCGCGAGCGCGGCGAGCCGCTCGGCGAGCGCCTCGGCCGGGGCGTTGGTGAACCGCTCGAAGAGATGGAACGCGTCCAGCTCCCGCAGCTGCGCCGCGACCGCCTGGATGATCTCTTCGCGGCCGTGGCCGACCGCGCAGTGCCACAGGCCCGCCATCCCGTCGAGGTAGCGGCGGCCGGAGTCGTCCGTGACGTATGCGCCCCGGCCGGAGACGATCCGCAGGAACGACCCCGCGGGCGCCGCCGGACGCGCGAACGGGTGCAGCAGCGGCCCCGGCTCCGCCGGTTCCCCCGTCCTGGGAGGCGACTGGGCAGGGTGCGGCCGGGCGCGGGAGCCCGGCTGGGCGGGGTGTGACGCGGGCGCGGGGCGTGGCATGCAGGCAAGTAGCGCACGTCCCGGGCAGCGTCGCAACAGCCCCGTCGTTCCAGGCCCGTCGTTCCGCCGGGCGCGTGGCGGGGCTCGCTCGGAGGGCGGCGGGACAACGCCGTCCCCGCCAGGCCCGTCCCCGCCAGGCCCGCCCGCATCGGGGGGCGAACCGGGAACAATCATGATTTGTTCTACCGGATACGCCCGGAAATAATCGGTAGTCCGTAAGCAACAGAAATCCTGTAAGCGGTGGAAATCCTCCCGGAGTTCTTCATCCGTTATGGAGCTGGCATTTCCGGGACGGCTGTCGGTGCGGGTTCCCGCACTTCGCGCCAGGCCGGTGGCAGGACGGTCCTGTCTTTCGCGCGTCAGCTGTGGACCGGGCCGGCCGGTGCCGGGCGGGCTACGCTTTCCCTACCGGGCGCCGGTGGTCCGAGCGGCCCGGTCGGGTCCTCGCGATTTCCGGATTCCCAGGTCACTGGGCGGAGGCGAGGTCACTGGGAGGGGGCGCAGCACATGGCCGGAACAGCATCCGAACCGAAGGATGGCATCCTGCCGGCCCGCCGTGACGAGCGGGTGGCCGCCCTTACCGAGCGTGAGGAGCTGCGGCTACAGGAGCGCACCCCGGGCTCACGGGCGATGCACGACCGGGCGGTGCGCTCGATGACGAGTGGGGTCCCGTCGTCCTACCAGGCCCGTGATCCCTGGCCGATCTACCTCACGCACGGGCGCGGTTCCCGGGTGTGGGACGTCGACGGCAGCGAGTACTGCGACTTCCACAACGGCTTCGGCTCGATGGTGCAGGGGCACGCGCACCCGGCGATCGTCCGGGCGGTGCGGGAGCGGATCGGGCTGGGCAGCCATTTCGCCATGCCGACCGAGGACTCCCTGATCGTCAGCGAGGAGCTGGCACGCCGTTTCGGCCTGCCGCAGTGGCGCTACGTCAACTCGGGCTCGGAAGCGACCATGGACGCGATCCGGATCGCCCGGGCCGTCACCGGGCGTGAGACGATCATCAAGATCTTCGGCTCCTATCACGGCCACCACGACTACGTGATGGTCTCCATCGGCACCCCGTACGACGAGATCGGCCCGCCCGACAACATGGCGTCCCTCGCCTATGGCGAGGGGATACCGCGGGCCGTCGTCGACCTGACCGTGCCGGTGCCGTTCAACGACGCCCCGGCCATGGAGCGGCGGATCGAGGCGCTCGTCGCCGACGGGCGGCCACCGGCATGTGTGATCATGGAAGCCGCGATGATGAACCTCGGGGTGATCCTGCCCGAGCCCGGCTACCTGGAGGCCGTCCGGGAGATCACCCGGCGTCACGGCATCGTACTGATCTTCGACGAGGTCAAGACCGGGCTGTGTGTGGCGCCCGGGGGAGCGACCGAGCGGTTCGGCGTCCGGCCCGACATGGTCACCCTGGCCAAGGCGCTCGGCGGCGGTCTGCCCTCCGGCGCCCTCGGCGCGACCGCCGAGATCATGGAGGTGGTCGCGTCGGACCGGGTCAAGCAGGTCGGGACGTTCAACGGCAACCCGCTGACCATGGCCGCGGCCCGGGCGAGCCTGCTGGAGGTCCTCACCCCGCAGGCGTACGCCCACCTGGACCGGCTGTGTGAGCTGCTGATCGCCGGCTGCGACGAGATCCTGCGCCGGCACGGGCTGCTCGGCTACACGGTCGGGATCAGCTCGAAGGGCTGCGTCCACTTCACCGACGCGCCGATCCGCGACTACACCTCGTTCATGGCGCACCAGAACGCGGCGCTGCCGGAGCTCGCGTGGCTGTACAACGCCAACCGGGGCGTGCTGATGGCGCCGGGCCGGGAGGAGGAGTGGACGCTGTCGGTGCAGCACACCGAGGCCGACGTCGACCGCTACCTGGACTCCCTGGACGCGCTGGCCCGCGATATCACCTCGTGACGGAATGTCACCTCATAGCGGAATGTCACGGCCTGGCGGGATGGCATCTGCTGACGGACTGTCACCACGTGGCAGGCGGGCGCCACCCGCTGACGAGCACCGCCGGGCCATCGAGGGGACCTCGGGCGCGCGGGTGGCCCGGCCGGCCGCCCGGGAGCGCCCGGGAGTGCCAGGGGGCACGGCGGGGGATACCGGGGGAGGCTGAGGATATCCGAAGGACTTCCTGAGAGGCGGCTCAAGGATGACCGGGGATATGACGCTCAAGGGATATTTCGGTATGATTTCTGCGTCAAATCCTTCTGACGGGGACGTAATCCGTGGTCTAGTCTGCCTGTCAGTGGCCTTCTCGCGCCCGGGGATTCCGCGACCGGCCGAAGAACGCGCGGCCACAGCTCTTCTCGCGCGCTCGGAGCCCGGCCGGGAACCCGGTGCCGACGCCAGCCGGCAATCCGGTCGACGCCGGCCCGGCCCCAGGTCCGTTCGATCCATATCGGCTACCGGAGTGTGCGTATGGACAGGATTCTGACGAACTTCATCGGCGGTACCAGCGTCCCGGCGGCGGGCGGCCGCACGATGCCGCTGGTGAACCCGTCCACCGCGGAGGTCTTCGCCGAGGCGTCCCTGTCCGGCCCGTCCGACGTGGACGCCGCGGTCCAGGCGGCCGGGCGCGCCTTCGAGTCCTGGCGCGACACCACGCCGAGCGAGCGGGCCAGGGCCCTGCTCAGGCTGGCCGACGCGGTTGAGAAGCGCGCCGCGGACCTCGTCCGGGGGGAGAGCGAGAACACCGGCAAGCCGATCGAGCTGACCATGAACGAGGAGATCCCGCCAATGGCGGATCAGATCCGTTTCTTCGCCGGTGCCGCCCGGCTGCTCGAGGGCCGCTCGGCCGGGGAGTACCTGGCCGGTCACACCAGTTTCGTCCGCCGGGAGCCGGTGGGGGTCTGCGCGCAGGTCACGCCGTGGAACTACCCGATGATGATGGCGGTGTGGAAGTTCGCCCCGGCGATCGCCGCGGGGAACACCGTGGTCGTCAAGCCGTCGGAGACGACGCCGGTGAGCACGCTGCTGCTCGCCGAGATCGCCGCCGAGTTCCTGCCGCCCGGCGTCCTGAACGTGGTGTGCGGGGACCGGGACACCGGCCGGGCGCTGGTGGCCCACCCGCTGCCCGCGATGGCGTCGGTGACCGGCAGTGTCCGGGCCGGCATGGAGGTCGCCCGGTCGGCTGCGGACTCCCTCAAGCGGGTCCATCTGGAGCTCGGGGGCAAGGCGCCGGTCATCGTCTTCGACGACGTCGACGCCGAGGAGGTGGCGGCGGGGATCGCGGGCGCGGCCTACTTCAACGCCGGCCAGGACTGCACCGCCGCCACCCGGGTGCTGGCGGCCCCGGGCGTCCATGACGATCTTGTTGTCGCCCTCACCGAGCAGGCGCGGGCGACCCGGACGGGGCCACCGCAGGAGCCGGCGGCGGCCTACGGCCCGCTGAACAACCTCGGCCAGCTCGGCCGGGTCCACGGCCTGGTGGAGCGCAGGCCGTCGCACGCCGAGGTGCTCACCGGTGGGGAGCCGCTGGATCGGCCCGGGTTCTTCTACCCGGCGACGGTGGTCGCGGGCCTGCGCCAGGACGACGAGATGATCCAGAACGAGATCTTCGGCCCGGTCGTGACCGTCCAGCGCTTCAGCTCCGAGGACGAGGCGGTGGCCTGGGCGAACGGGGTCGAGTACGGGCTCGCCTCCAGCGTGTGGACGCGTGACCACGGGCGGGCCATGCGGGTCGCCCGCCGGCTCGACTTCGGCTGTGTATGGATCAACACCCATATTTCGCTGGTGGCCGAGATGCCGCACGGCGGCTTCAAGAAGAGCGGTTACGGGAAGGACCTGTCGATCTACGGTCTGGAGGACTACACCCGGGTCAAGCACGTGATGAGCAACATCGAGTTCTGACCGGTTCGGGCTGTCGGAGGCCGGCCGGGGGCCGTGACGGTGCCACGGGCGGGCATCCCGCACCGCACCGCACCGCACCGCACCGCACCCGGCCGACCTGTGATGAATGGTCGGAGGACGGCCATGGATGAGATCCGTACTCGTAGGGCGCATGACCTGATCGGCCTGCCGGGCGACGGCCGGGACGGCCTGCCGGGCGACGGCCGGGACGGCCTGGCCAGGGCGGTGGACAGTGCCAGGGCGGTGGACGGCGCGGATGCGGCGCGAGCCGTCCGGTCGCCGGTTCCGTCGCGTTATGCCACCCGATACGTGATGGTGCACGGATATCGAAGGGCCTATATACGGGCGGGGCGCGGCCCGGCGTTGCTGCTCGTCCACGGCATCGGGGACAACTCGCAGAGCTGGCGTGGCCTTGTTCCGCTGCTCGCGCGGGGGCGGACGGTGATTGTGCCGGACCTGCTCGGTCACGGCGAGTCCGACAAGCCGCGCGGGGACTATTCCATCGGCGGATACGCGTGCGGGATGCGTGACCTTTTGACGGTGCTCGGTATCGACCGGGTGACGGTGGTCGGCCATTCCCTGGGCGGCGGCATCGCCATGCAGTTCGCCTACCAGTTCCCCGAGCGTTGCGAGCGGGTGGTACTGGTCTCGACCGGCGGGGTGTGCCCGGATCTGCATCCGGTGCTGCGGGCCATGGCGACCGCTCCCGGATCAGGACTGGTGCTTTCGCTGGCCACCGCGTCCTCGCTGCGCCAGGTCGGCTGGGCGGTGACCCGGACGTTGCGCTGGCTGCGCACCGATCTGGGCCGGGACGCCGACGACCTGATGCGGATGTTCGACAACCTGCACATGCGTACCGCCCGGGCGGCATTTCTGCGGACGCTGCGCGCCTCGGTGGACGGTCACGGCCAGGCAATCACCATGTTGGACCGTTGCTATCTCGCCGCCGGAATGCCATGTATGATCATATGGGGTGAGCGTGACGCGGTGATTCCGGTCGAGCACGCGCGGATCGCGCACGCGGCGATGCCCGGCAGCCGTCTGGAGATCTTTGAGGGTGCCGGACATTTCCCCCATCACAGCGATCCGGAGCGCTTCCGGGCGGTACTGGAGGACTTCCTGGCTACCACCCGCCCGGCGACGTACTCCGCCCGGCAGTGGCGGGACCTGTTGTGCTCGCGGGGACGGGTGGGGCAACAGCCCATCCGTGACCGGGACATGGCCGGGTGCCAGTGACCGTCGACGGCCGGTTCACCGGTGGCCGGCCCGGCCGCCGCCGGCGGGGCGATGACGCGGACGGAGGCGGATCTGCCTGGCCACAGGGCCAGGCCGGGGCCGGTCGGGGCCGGTCGGGGCCGGCTGGGGCCGGGAACCGGATGACCGAACCACGGCGAAGAAGGTGAGCCGGAAACGAAGATGCGTCGACGGCCCCGTGGCCGGCGGTGAACACGCGGCGGTTGTCGGTTCAGGTTGTCGGCGTGCCACTCGTGGGCATCGTCTTGTCAGGAGTTGTGTTTGAGTCGTACCCGCAACGGTTCATACTGGTGACAGCCTCGCGCTGTTCCCGGGCATGAACAGCCGTGGGCCGGTTGGTCCAGGGTCCGTGATCAGCCAGGTATGATGGCCTGCCTCGACGCCGCCGCCGGCCATCACGTCAGATCGTCAGATCGTCAGATCGTCGAGACAGATGCCACTTCTATGTTCCAACCCGGTGTCGTATTGGGTCGTTGGCGCCCGCTATCGTGGAGTTCGTCGAGCGCGGTCATGCCAATATGGCCTATCCTTGTCGTAGTAACTGGAAGTCAGAGATATATCGGAGGTCGACCGTTGGCACGTCGTGCACGTCTGAGCTGGCCAGAAGAGCGTCGCCAAGCAAGTGAGGTCGTCGTCCGCCGGGTGGACCCCGGTCGCGGCTGGACCCTCGAGCAGGCCCGTGACCTGGTACGGCAGGGCTACTCTGTCGAGCATGTAGCGGAACGCACAGGATTTCCGCCGCAGATGTTGAAAGTCGCCGAAGTCGCCGCCGAGGAGTGAGCCGGCCGGTCACCATCCGCTTCGGCCGCGAAATAAGCACGCTCCGCGACGCCTATAGCGGCAGGCTCCGGCGGGGTGCGCCGAGCCGGCGGAGTGGGGAAGCGCCGAGCGCCGTACCGACGTCCCAGGCCGTCACCCTGCGGAGCCTGGCAGCGACCCAGGGGGCGAGGCCTTCCGGCAGCGTGTAAAAAGCACGGCCACGTCGCTTTTGACCTGCTGGATTGCGTCGGCATCCGTGGTCCGCCCCTAATGTGCGGGCCCGGTGATTTGCGCCGGTCATTCCACCAGCGAGGATGATTGATCGTCCTCATCCGACCGCCTGACGTCGACGTCGACGTCGACGTTGTCCGCGTCCGTGCTTGCCGTACCGCTGCCCGTGGCGCGAACAAGCCGGCCGAGGTGGTCCGAGTAGACGCCGTCCAGGCCGAATCCCACCAGCCGGTTCAGCGTCCCGGACGTCTGCGCGTGCCAGCCGAAGGCGAGCAGCCCGCCGGCGCGTACCACCGGCACCATCGACGCGGTCCACTCGTTGGCCCGCAGGTTCAGCACCGTGGCACCAGCCGCCGCGGCCTCACGCACGTACGCGTCCAGCCGGTCGTCCGGCCGGCTGTCCGGGAGGGCACCGCGACCGCCGCCGCGACCGCGGAAGCCGGCCTCCCGTGCGGACGCGGAGTTGACCAGCCGTACCGGCCCCGGCCCGGCAAGCTCGTCGAGCGACCGCCAGTGACGGATCGCCGGCAGGCTGCCGCACAGCCACAGCCGTTCCGCCGTGCCCGCGGCCCGGGCCACCGCGGCGACGGCCACGGCGGCCCGTCCGATGGCCGACGGGGGATCCTTCAGGTCCAGGCTGAGCTCGAAGTCGCTGCCGCAGGTGGCGTAGAGGTCGGCCAGAGCGGGCAGCCAGGCCGGTAACCGGGCCGCCGGCAGGTCGCCGATCCGGCGGCGGCGGCCCGGGGGGCCGAGCACGCCGTCGTGATGGAGCACCGGGACGCCGTCGGCGGTGAGCCACACGTCCGACTCCAGCCCGCCCGCGCCGCCGGCCAGCGCCCGGCTGAACGCCGCCAGGGTGTTCTCCCGCCGGAAGCGGCCCGGCGCGCCCCGGTGGGCGAACCCGATCACGGCCCCGGCGGGACGGGTCACCGGACGGTGGGCCGGGCGGGCTGGTCGAGAATGCCCAACGCCCGGCTGTGCAGGCGGCCGTTGGTCGTCAGGATCGAGCCGCCGCCGGGCCCACGGCGTCCGGACAGGTCGGTGAAGGTGCCACCGGCCTCCTCGACGATCACCTGGAGGGCGGCCATGTCCCAGAGGGAGACATCGGGCTCGCAGGCGAGGTCGACAGCGCCCTCGGCGACCATCATGTGGGACCAGAAGTCGCCGTAGGCGCGGGTCCGCCACACCGCGTCGACCAGGTCCAGGAAGGGCGCCAGCCGCCCGGCGGCCGACCAGCTCTCGATCGAGGCGAAGGACAGGTAGGCGTCGGCCAGGTCCGCCACCGCGGACACGGCAAGGGAGCGGGTCTCGCCGACCGCCGTGCGGGTGTGGGCGCCCCGGCCGCGGGCCGCCCACCAGCGCCGGCCCATCGCGGGGGCGCTCGCCACCCCGACGGTGACCTCGCCGTCGACCTCGAGGGCGAGCAGCGTCCCCCATACCGGCACCCCGCGCACGAAGTTCTTGGTGCCGTCCACCGGGTCGACCACCCAGCGACGCCGGGTGTCGGCACCGATGAGCCCCTGCTCCTCGCCGAGCACCGCGTCGCCGGGCCGGGCCTCGGCCAGCCGCTCGCGGATCATCGCCTCCACGGCGGTGTCGGCGTCGGTGACCGGGGTGGCATCGGGTTTCGCCTCGACGCGCAGGTCGACGGCCTGGAAACGGGCTAGTGTGATCGCGTCGGCGGCGTCCGCGAGGGCGAGGGCGAGGGCGAGGTCGTCACCGATCGGGTGCCCGGTGGCCGCGTCCCCGTCGACGGTGGGCCGGGTGCCGCCGGGAGCCGGCTGTTGGCCTGGTCCCGGCAGGTCCGTCCCCACGGCTCCCAGAGTGTCTGTTCGGGCGACGTCTGTTCGGGCGGCATTGGTCACGCGGGGAGCCTACCCGCGCGCGCCTTCACCCGGGCGGAAGGCGGCCTTCGTGAACAAGGCCCACCAGACGTCGCGCGGGCGGCGACGCTACCACGGACGGCCTGTCGCCCCCTCCGCCACCCGAGTCAGCCGGCACCTGGAGCGTCAGCTATGTAACCATACGCATCCGCACGAACGCAGGCGCATGTCGATGGGCGCCGGTCATCGCTGAAGATCAGCGCGAGTTTGTCATTTTATACGCTTATACGACAAAAAAGCGTACAAAACGACAAACTTACGCGCCGATTATGGTTTGCGCGGGCGGTCACGGACGGGATGCGCGCCGCTGGGACGGCGTCCCGGGGCGGCCGGTATCGGGGCGGCCGGTATCGGGGAGGACAGCCGGGTTGGCTGGGGCCGGGGGATTTCGGTGACCGCTGGGGCCCGGTACTGGGGACGGCCGGGCTTGGCCGGGGCTGGGGCCGGGGGATTTCGGTGACCGCTGGGGCCCGGTACTGGGGACAGCTGGGCTGGTCGTGGTCGGGGCCGGGCGGTGTGACGGGTCGGCGCCGGCGGATCTCGATCGTGGTCGTCTTGCCGGCGCGGTCCGGGTGGCCGGGCGTTATGACGGGTCGGTGCCGGAGCGGGCGGCGAGCAGCCGGCGCAGGCTGGCCAGCCGGGCCGGGTCCGCCTGGCCGTCCGCCACCGCCTCGTCGAGCGCGCAGTCGGCGAGGCCTGCCAGATGGGTGCAGCCGCCGGGGCAGGCCGCCGCGGCTGGCGCCAGATCGGGGAAGGCCCGCAGCAGCCGGTCGGTGGAGACCGCGCCCAGCCCGAACGAGCGCACCCCCGGGGTGTCGACGACCCAGCCGCCGCCCGGCATCGGCAGGGCGATCGCCGCGGACGAGGTGTGCCGGCCACGGCCGGTGACCGCGTTGACCGCGCCGATCGTCTGGGCGGCGTCCGGCACCAGCCGGTTGACCAGCGTCGACTTGCCCACCCCGGAATGGCCGAACATGACGCAGACGTGGGCCGCCATCAGGGCGGTCAGCCCGGACAGGCCGGCGTCCGGCCTGGTGGTCACCATAGGTAGGCCAAGTGGCGCGTAGAGTGCGCGCAGGGGTGTGTCGTCGGCGAGGTCGGCCTTGGTCAGGCACAGCAGCGGCTCCAGGCCGCCGTCGTAGGCCGCGACCAGGCAGCGGTCGATCAGCCCCGGCCGCGGCGGCGGGTCGGCGAGGGCGCAGACGATGACCAGCCGGTCGGCGTTGGCCACGATCGGGCGTTCCACCGGGTCGGTGTCGTCGGCGGTACGCCGCAGCACGCTGCGGCGCTCGGCCCGCCCGACGATCCGGGCAAGGCTGCCGGCCCGGCCGGAGATGTCCCCGACCAGGGCGACCTCGTCGCCGACGACCACACTGGTCCGGCGCACCGAACCCCCGCGGACGGCGGCCACCAGCGCCCCGCCAGAAGCGGACATGGACGCGGATGCGGACGTGCCGCCGCTCCCCGGCCCCGGCCCCGGTGCCGGCCCCGGCGGCGGCTGCGCTTTCGGACGTGGTCGTGGTCGCGGCTCCGGTGACGTCCCGGCGACATGGCAGGTGTAACGGCCTCGGTCGACCGCCACCACGGTCGCCGTCACCGCGTCGGCGTGGTCGGGCCGGTCCCGGGTACGCGGCCGCGACCCGCGGCCGGCCCGCACCCGGACGTCGTCCTCGTCGAGTTCCCGCGCCATTCAGGCGCGCACTTCGGGG
>NZ_CAKKTM010000086.1:16435-28090 GCF_920888515.1 Protofrankia sp. CiP1_Cm_nod1
GGAGCCGGGCCGTCCGGGGCCGGGCTGTTCGGAGCCGGGCCGTGCCGAGTCGGGCCGTGCCGGGCGGCAGCACGCGGGGCTGTGCCATGTGGGGCTGTGCTGTTCGGGGTGACGCCGCGTGGGACGGCAGCGCGTGGGGTGACGCCGTCGGTGGTCGTGACAGGCAGCTCTCACGCGCGGGCGTCCGCCCCGTCGAGCATCCGCGCCCACAGCCGGGGGAAGGACGGCACGGTCTTACCGGTCGTGGCGATGTCGTCGACGAGCACGCCCGGCACGACCAGTCCCACCACGGCGTAGGCCATGGCCAGGCGATGGTCGGCCCGCGGGTCGAGGCGGGCGCCGGTCAGCGGCGCGGGGGAGACGGCCAGCCCGTCGTCGGTCACGGTGATGTCCGCGCCCAGCCGGCCCAGCTCGGCCGCGAGCGCGCCGAGCCGGTCGGTCTCCTGCAGGCGCAGGTGGGCGATGCCGCGCAGCCGGCTGGGCGAGTCGGCGAGGACGGCGAGCGCCGTGAGTGTCGGGGCGGCCTCGCCGTAGTCGCTGAGGTCGACGTCGATGCCGCGCAGCCGGCCGGGCCCGCGGACCTCCAGGCCGGCCGTGGTCAGGGTGCAGACGCAGCCCATGGCGGTCAGCAGGTCGGGCAGCACGCGCCCGGGCTGGACGGTCCCGCTCGGCCAGTCGGCGAGCACGACCCGCCCACCGGTCGCCGCGGCCGCGGCCAGGAAGGCGGACGCGCTGTTGATGTCGGGTTCGATGACCCGGTCGTGAGCGTGCGGCGGCCCCGGCGTCACCGACCAGCGCGCCTCGCCGCCGGGGCGACGGTCGACGTCCACCTCGACCGTCGCCCCGGCGGCGCGCAGGTCCGCGACGGTCATCTCCAGGTACGGCCAGGACGGCAGCCGCGCACCGACATGACGGACGGTGACGCCCTGGTCGTAGCGGGGGGCCGCCAGCAGCAGACCGGAGACGAGCTGGCTGGAGGTGGACGCGTCCACCGTCACCGCGCCACCGGGCAGGTGCCCCCGGCCGTGCACGGTCAGCGGCATCCGGTCGCCGTCGATGGCCGCGCCCAGGGTCCGCAGCGCGTCCAGCAGAGGGGTGAGCGGACGCTCCCGCATGCGCGGGTCGCCGTCGAAGACCACGTCGCCGTGTGCCAGCGCGGCCAGCGCGGGGGTGAACCGGGCGACGGTGCCGGCGTTGCCGCAGTCGATCCGGGCAGCCGGGGCCGCCTGGAGCGGGTAGCGGCCGTGGACCAGCCAGTCATCGTGGTCATCGACGACGGCGACGCCGAGCTCGCCGAGGGCGGCGGCCATGAGCAGCGAGTCGCGGGAGCGCAGCGGCCTGGTCAGCCGGCTGGTGCCGGCGGAGATCGCGGCGAGGATCAGGGCGCGGTTCGTCGCCGACTTGGACCCGGGCATGGTCACGGTCGCGTCGACCGGCCGGTCGGCCGTCGGCGCCGGCCAGGGATCCGTGGGTACGTCCGTGGTGACGGTCACCCGTTCAGCATGCCGGACGCGGACGCCCGGCAGGCGCCACCGGGGCTGTCAGCCCGCGGCCGTACCCGTTCGCGTGCCGGCGATTTTGATCAGGGCTGGTAGTGGGGGCCGCGGAGATGTGATCGCGCCGCTTGGAAACATGGTTCGGTGGCGCCCGGGTTCCTGTCCCGGTCCGAGGCTGGCATTGCCGTCAACCGTCAACCGTCAACCGTCTAGCGAGTACGTTGAGTACTTGACGTACTTCTGGTGTCTGGCCTAGGAGGTTGGATGACCGCCGTGCACTATGACAGCTACACCGACGCTCGCGCCCACCTGAAGGATCTGTTGGACGCGGCGGAGCGGGGCCGGGTCGCGACGGTGCGGCGGGACAACCGGATCACCGCGTTTGTGGACCAGGAGCGTCTGCGGCATTTCCTGGCCTCGGTGAGCCCGTCTCGCGCCCAGGTGGTGGCGGAGGCGGGCGGGTGGTCGATCCTCATTCCCGGGTTGCCGGTGGCCGCCGACGGGGCGGATCTGGACGAGGCCCTGGACGAGATGATCGTCGCCCTGCGGGAGTATGCCGAGGACTGGCAGGATCGGCTCCTCGACGCCCCCAACCACGCGACCAACTGGGGTCTGGTCCAGTTGGTCACTCTCAGTAGCGACGTCCAGCTGCGTGAATGGCTGGTCGGGCCGGTAGGGTGATCTTTTCTCAGCCGGCCCGCGAGGCGCACGAGAAGTTCTGCCGGGCCGAGCAGTGGACCCAGGTCCGGGACGCACGCGGACGGACCGGCACCCACCACGTCACGTTCGAACTCGCCCTCGCCGACGGACGGGTGCTGCGTACCCGTATCTCGCACCCGGTCGACCGGACGGCGTACGGGCCGAGCAGGTGGAGCCACATCCTGCGCGATCAGTTGGATGTCACGGAGGACGAGTTCTGGACGTGTGTGCGGGACGGCATCCCGCCCAAGCGGGGCGCCCCGGACGTGCCCGCGCAGGCCCTGCCGGCCGAACTCGTGTATCTGCTCAGGCAGCGGGTCGGCCTTGGCGAGGCTGAGATCGCGGGCATGACCAGGGACGAGGCCGTGACACGGCTCAACCGGTACTGGACCACAGGATCATGACCGCCGTGGCGCGGCCTGGCGGGGCATGACCGCTGGACGGCCGGGAAGCGGCGACGGCCGTCGCCGCGGGCTCAGTCGGGGCGGCGGGCGCTGGCGACCAGGTGGATGCCGATCGACTCGCCCTCGCGTTCGGCCGAGAGATCGACCTCGGTGCGGACCAGGGTGGGAAAGCAGGAGACGTCGGAGGCGACCGCGCGGGTCACCGCCTCGGCCGAGAGCACCGTCCGCGGGCGGATCCAGTCGACGTCCAGGCCGGCGCTGGTCAGCAGGGCGCGCAGCTCCTCCGGCCAGAAACAGCGGGTGATCGACCCGTCCTCGGCCGGGACGAGGACGACGTCGGCGCGCGGGACGTCGGACAGCTCCGCCCAGCGGTGCTGCTCGGCGAGCCGGGCCAGGCCCAGCAGCAGCGAGTCGACGCACAGCAGCAGCCGCCCGCCGGGGCGCAGCATACGGTGGATCTCTTCCAGGGTCGTCTCGGTGGCCAGGCAGAACGACAGCGCGCGGCCTTCGGCCAGGACGGCGTCGAAGCTCTCCGGCGTGAACCAGTCAAGCGACCGGGGGTCACCGGCCACCTGCACCAGCCGCCCGGGGCCGGTGATGTCGCCCGGCCGGACCGCGGTGAGCCCGCCGGCCGCGCCGGGACGCACGGAAGCCCCGCCGGAGCGGGCATGGCCGTCCGCGCGCCTGCCGGCAGCGCGGGCCCCCGAACGGTCCGGGGCCGGGACGACGCGCACGACGTCGTGCCCCGCCGCGACCATCTGGCGTGTGAACCTCGTCCGTGGGCCGGAGACGTCCAGGACCCGGATCCGTGGCATCGGCAGCCAGCTGGCCAGCTGGGTGGCGGCGACATCTTCGTAGAACGCCCAGTACGGATCATCGCTGTCCGTGGGGGCCTCATAGACGAGGGTCGGCGTTCGTCCGCGCGACTGATCTGGCTCGGCGTCGAGACGCGGCAGCATGGACCTTTCCTACCCTTCAGGGGGGAAGATGCGAAACAAGTCACACACACTCACGGGAAGTCTGACAGATGCACACGGGCAGCGGTGACATTTTTCTCCCGGGTACGACCACGGCCGGCGCCTCCTCCACCGATCGGACTTCCCTGGAAGTGGACGGCGCACGGGTCTTCCTAGTTCCCGCGACCGGGGCACCGGCGGGAACTGTCGTCCTGCTGCACGGTGCCGCCAGCGGGACGGATGTCGGCGTGTTGTCCGTGCTGGCGCGGCGGCTGCCGGCGCGCGGGGTTGGGGTGGCCCGCCTGGAGATGCCCTATCGTGTCGCCGGCCGCCGCGCGCCGGACCGTCCGGCCCGGCTGGACGCGGTGCTGCACGCGGTCATGGACGCCCTGGGGCGGCCGCGGCCCGTCGTCCTGGCCGGCCGTTCCATGGGATCGAGGGTGGCCTGCCGCTGCGCCCGCACGACCGGGGCCGCCGGAGTAGTGGCCTTCGGCTTCCCGCTGTGTCCCCCAGGACGGCCCTCCGCCTCGGCCAAGAAAGATTTTGGCCGAGGCTTTGGGCAGGATCCCCCAGGACGGCCCTCCGCCTCGGCCAAGAAAGATCTGGAGGAGGCTGCCCGCGACGGTGGGCGGGAGCCGCGGGGGAGCCGGCCGTCGCGCCTGCCCGAACTGCTCGCCGCCGGCGTCCCCGTGCTCGTGCTCCAGGGGGACCGGGACACCTTCGGCATGCCCGGTCCGGACCCGGCCCGGCACATCGAGGTGCATGTCCTGGCCGGCGCCGACCACGCCATGCGGACACGCCGCAAGGACGGCCGCGACGAAGCCGAGGTCGTCGACGAGGCGGCGGCCGTCGCGACAGAGTGGATCATTGCCCGGCTGGCCTCCGCCAGGCCGTGAGCGTCCGGCGGGCGCCGAGGCGCCGAGGCGCCGTGCTCCGCGGTAGTTCTGTCGTGACGCCGTAGTTCTGTTGTAACGTTGTGAAGATTGCAGGTCTATGGTGGTTGATGGCAGTAAATGTCATCTTGTCGGCTTTTTCGTGTTCTCGTGTTGCTCTTCCCGTGTACTTGTGGAGGTGTGAGGGCGGCCCTGTCACGCGTCCGCCGAGGCCGGGGCTCGGGGGCCGCCGGGAATCCGACGGCTGGTCGGGCGGTTACGCCACCTGCAGAGATTCTTGGAGCCGTCCGCGACGCGGGAGAGCAACGGGCCGGGCTGATCGTTTCATGGTCCGCCGGCCCCCATGATCGTGTTGGTTCCGGCCGGCGGGGACATCCATTCGGAGGTTCGATGACTGCCCAGTTCGCAACCGGGCTGGCGGGCCGGTGGCGACACGACGATGTTCGCGACGGCGCGCCTGTTGTGCCGTCCGTGGCCGAGGCCCCTGGGCCGCTGGTAGCCTGTGCCCGCGTCACCGCGTCGACGCCCGCTCCGGCGCCCCGTCCGCATGATGGCCTGCTCGGCCCTTCCGGCCGGCGGCCAGACGTCCCGGAACCTGCCGGTACCGATGGCTTTTCCGTACGCGCGTACGCACCGGCCAGGGTATCGTCCGTTCCAGGAGCCGCCGGCACGTCCGTGAGCCGGTATCCCGCGGACGACCCAAGGAACGAGGGAGTGGTCCTGGTCGACGAGACCGTCGAGGAGCGCAGCAGCCGCTTCGAGCGAGACGCCCTGCCTTTTCTTGATCAACTTTATGCGGCGGCGCTGCGGATGACGCGTAATCCGGCCGACGCCGAAGACCTGGTGCAGGAAACCTTCGTCAAGGCGTTCGCCGCCTTCCACCAGTTCCAGGAAGGCACGAACCTCAAGGCGTGGCTCTACCGCATCCTGACGAACACGTTCATCAACACCTACCGCAAGCGTCAGCGCCAGCCGTTGCAGAGCCCGACCGAGCAGGTCGAGGACTGGCAGCTCGCCGACGCCGAGTCGCACACGTCCAGCGGCCTGAAGAGCGCCGAGACCGAGGCGCTGGAGCACCTGCCGGACAGCGATGTCAAGGAGGCGTTGCAGGCGTTGCCCGAAGACTTCCGTATTGCGGTGTATCTTGCGGATGTAGAGGGGTTCGCCTACAAGGAGATCGCGGAGATCATGGGTACCCCGATCGGTACCGTGATGTCACGCCTGCATCGCGGCCGTCGTGGGCTGCGTACCGCTCTTGAACACTACGCCCGGGAACGCGGCCTGGTCCGGGCCGGCAGCTCCGAGACCGACGGTGGTGGATCGTGAGCTGTGGGGAGCCGCACGCGGTCGACTGTCGGAAGATCCTGGAAGCGGTCTACCTCTATCTTGACGGCGAGATCGATTTCGAGCACAAGCACCTGGTTCGTTCCCATCTGGACGAATGCTCCCCGTGCCTTCGGGAGTTCGGGGTGGAACACGAGGTGAAGCTGCTGGTGGCCCGCAGGTGCGGGGGGGAACGCGCACCCGAGTCGCTCCGGGAGAGCGTCCTGGAACGGCTGCGGGCCGCCCGTATCGACGCGGATACGGCGGAGTTCCGCGCCGAATAAGGACTGAACAAGACTGGAGCAAGGAGGTCGGCCGTGACGGCCGGCCGTCCGACCGGCGGTTAGGCTCTTGTGCCGTGCGTATCCTCGTCACCGGCGCGGCCGGTTTTATCGGTTCCACGGTCACTGACCGTATGCTCGCCGACGGCCATGATGTCGTCGGGGTCGACGATTTGTCCACCGGTCGACTTGAGAACCTCGGCCCCGCTCTGCGTGACCACCGGTTTTCCTTTGAGAAGGTGGATATCACGTCCACCGAGCTGCCCGGTGTCGTCGGGCGGGTCCGTCCCGACGTCGTCCTGCACCTGGCGGCCCAGATCGACGTGCGGGTGAGCGTCAGCGACCCACTGCTCGACGCCCGGCTGAACGTACTCGGCACGATCAACGTGCTGGAGGCGAGCCGGCTCGCCGGCGTCGGGAAGTTCGTCCACACCTCCTCCGGCGGCTCGATCTACGGGACGCCGCGGCACCTGCCGGTGGACGAGACCGTGCCGGTGGCTCCCGAGTCGCAGTACGCCGCGGGCAAGGCGGCCGGTGAGCTCTACCTGTCCGTGTACCGCTCCACATACGGGCTGGCCACGACGGCACTGGCGCTGGGGAACGTCTACGGCCCCCGCCAGGATCCGCACGGCGAGGCCGGGGTGGTGGCGATCTTCGGGACGGCGATGCTCGAGGGCCGCCCGACGAGGATCTTCGGTGACGGCACGACCACCCGTGACTACGTCTTCGTCGGCGATGTCGCGGACGCCTTCGCCCGGTCCGTCCCGCCGGATGCCGCCAACGGCGAACGCCTCAACATCGGCACCAGCACGCAGACGACCGTCCGGGACCTGCACCGCGCGATCGCGGGGATCGTCGGCGTGGCGGACGCCCCCGAGTTCGCCACGCCCCGGCCCGGTGAGCTGCAACGGATCGCGCTCGACATCGGCAGGGCGGCCCGGCTGGTCGGCTGGCGGCCCCAGGTCGACCTGGACAGCGGGCTGCGGCAGACAGTGCAGTGGCTGCGGACCCGTACCACCACCGGCTGACCAGCGCCTCTTCCCGGCACGTCCCCGCCGCCTGCCTGCCGCCGGGCGGCGGGTTCCACGATCGCCACCGGCCAGCCGCCGTTGTGTGCTGATCGCTGTGCGCCGGCAGCTGTGCGCCGGTCGCTGTGTTCCGGCTGGTTGTCGACCGGTTGTCCGCGCTCCTGATGGTTCGGGTTGTGGCCCGGTGGATTGTCACCGGGCCATTGCCGCTCCCGGCCGGTAGCTTCGCGGCCACGCGCGGGACGCGAACGGCGTCACAGATCCGTACGCGACAGATCCGTACGCGACAAATCCGTGACCGCCCGTGCCCGAGTTCGCCCGTGACCCGAAGAACATCACCCGCAGAACGCCAGGTGTCCGGATGGCTCAGGTGTTCGGGCGCTTGCCGTGGTTGGCCTTGCTCTTGGCACGTGCGCGCCGCTTGCGCTTCTTCTTCGCCACGTCGGGAACCTCCTTTCCGCTCCGGCCATCCTGCCAGACCCACGCCTTGGCCCCCGTCCACCACACCCCGCCCCGTCCATCCGCCGAGCGGGATCCCATCGTCGCCCACCGGTCACCCGGCTCGCCTGAACCGGCTCGCCTGAACGATGTGAATCGATGCCGCTGCCCCAGTGGCGAACTCACATCGTTCCACCGCCTGCCCGCTGATCGCGGCGGAGCCGTGGGCCGTCCGTTCCTTTTCCTTACCGGTCATCGGATGATCGGTAAGCCGTCGTGACGGCCGGCTCTTCCGCCAGGGGCTCCCGGGCGGTGGCGGAGCCGCTGTCCGGGGGGAGCCGGGATGCCAGGGTCCGGCGGGCCCGGACCGGCGCGACCGCGCCGAACATGCCGACGCCGGCGGCGATCAGGACGTCGCCGATGCCGACGACGGATCCCGCGCCGGGGAACGCCAGCGGGATCACGTCGGTGGCCGGGCGCAGGACGGTGTCGTCACCGCCCGGCGTGTGCCGGGCGGAGGCGTATATCTCGCTGGCGGGCACGCCGGCCCGTTCGGCCGCCCACAGCGACACCGGCATCTGACCGCCGTTGGCGAGGATCACCACGGTGTTCAGCGCGATCCCGGCCCACAGCAGGCCGACGCCGGGCAGCCGGGAGTTCGCCGCGGCGAACAGCACGACCGCCACCGTGGCCAGCGCCCACGAGACCGCGTGCAGGCCGGGGATGAGCCGGCCCGCGCTCAGGGCCGCGACCGTGGCCACGAACATCCACGGGCGTGCCACATAGATACGGACCAGAGCGTCCAGCGTGCCACCGCGGACCAGCCCGATGATGACACCGCCCACCAGGGCAAGCACAAGGAGAACGAACACACTCGTAGTGTGCGTTGTCCGCGGGGCCTTCGGCCGCAGGTGTGGCATTCCGGCATGTCCGGGTCGCCGCGGCCGGCTCTCCGCCGCCGTGCCCCGGCTGTGCCGCCTGGCTGTCCGTGCCGGCCGCCCACCCGTCCAGTGAAGATCGTTGACAGTTCCGGAGAGGGCCCGGGCCGGGAGTTGTTACCAGCGTGTCAAGAAATTGGGTGGATCGGTGCTCGAACAGGGGCTTTCTTTGTTGACGTGGCGCGCAGCGGTCGGGCGTCGACGCACACTACGCTCACGCTGTGCACATGTCCGCACCGGAGCAGGAACGCTCGGAACAGGGAAGGGGAGCCGTGGCCGAGGAAGTTCGGGCCGAGATGGTAGCCAACGTGTGGAAGGTCGTGGTCGGTGTCGGGGACACCGTGTCGGCCGGTGACACGCTGGTGATTCTCGACTCCATGAAGATGGAGATCCCGGTACTCAGCGAGGACGGCGGCCGGGTCGCCCAGATCGCGGTGCGGGAGGGGGACGTCGTTCAGGAGGGTGACCTGATCGCCCTCCTCGACCAGCTTCCGGTGGCCTGACCAGCCAGGTCCGCGACGAAGCGGGCCCGGGGGCGAGCGGGCCCGGGGGTCAGCCCGCGATCGTGCCGTGTTCGACGCAGCTGGCCGTCCAGCCGGTCGGGGTGATCTGGACGATCATCCGTCGTCGGCAGGTCCGGCAGAACCGTGGCGGTTCCAGCAGCCGGGCCTGGGCGCAGATGTCGTGCCCGCTGTCGGCCAGCGGCCGTCCGCACCGGTCGCAGAAGGCCGTCTCCGCCGCGCCGGGTGACCCAGGGAGCGGGCCGCGTCGGGCCTCCCCGACCGGCTGTGCCGGTCCGGGAGGCCCGACGGGAGCGGCAGAAGCGTGATCGGGCGGCCAGTGGCCTGCCGGCGCCCCGGGCGTGGGAGAAGCGTGATCGTTTCGCCTCTGACCCTCGGTAGTCATGGTTACGAGGGTAGAACATCGGGCGGCTCGGCCGACGTTCTGCCCGCGGCCGTTCTACCCGTCACCCGCCGGCCCGTCACCCGCCGCCACGGCTGGCCGCGGCGGCGCCGGCCTGCTCAGGTCCCGGCCGTCCCGGCCGTTCCGGGCTGCCACGGCCGGGACGGTCAGTGATCAGAACGTGGACTGCATGGACTTGATGGGCATCTTCAGGTCGGCAAGCATCTCCAGATCCGCCTCGGCGGGCCGTCCCAGCGTGGTGAGGTAGTTGCCGACGATGACCGCGTTGATGCCGCCGAGCATCCCGTCGACAGCGAGGTCACCGAGAGTGATCTCACGTCCGCCGGCGTAGCGCAGGATGGTGCGCGGCAGCGCGAGCCGGAACGCGGCGATGGTGCGCAGCGCCTCCTTCGGGCCGACCACCGGGAGATCGGCGAACGGTGTGCCCGGCCGCGGGTTGAGGAAGTTCAGCGGTACCTCGTCGGGCTCGAGCGCGGCGAGCTGGCCGGCGAGTTCGGCCTGCTGCTCCAGCGTCTCGCCGACCCCGATGATGGCGCCGCAGCACAGCTCCATGCCGGCGGCCCGCACCATCTCGCAGGTGTCCCACCGCTCCTGCCAGCTGTGCGTGGTCACGACCTGGGGGAAGTGCGAGCGCGCCGTCTCCAGGTTGTGGTTGTAGCGGTGGACGCCCATCGCGGCGAGCTCGTCCACCTGCTCCTGGGTGAGCATCCCGAGCGAGCAGGCGATGTTGATGTCGACGGCGGCACGGATCGCCTCGATCCCCGCCCGGACCTGGCTCATCAGGCGCTTGTCCGGGCCCCGGACGGCGGCGACGATGCAGAACTCGGTCGCGCCGGTCTCCCGGGTCGCCTTCGCGGCCTCGACCAGCGACGGGACGTCCAGCCAGACCGAGCGCACCGGTGAGTCGAACTTGCCGGACTGGGAGCAGAAGTGGCAGTCCTCCGGGCAGCCGCCGGTCTTGAGGCTGACGATCCCCTCGACCTCGACCTCCGGGCCGCACCAGCGCATCCGCACCTCGTGCGCCAGCGCCAGCGCCTCGCCGATCCGGTCGTCGTCGAGCCGCAGTACCTGGAGGGTCTGCTCGGCGGAGAGCCCCTGGCCACGCTCCAGCACCTGCTCGCGGGCGACCTGGAGGATGTCGGCGACCGGCGCGTTCCCTCCTGGGCTCCCGGCGGCCGTCGGCTGGTCGGCCGTCGGCCGGGTCGGTGTCGGCGGTTGCGTCGGCGGGGTCACGGGCACGGGCACGGTGGCTACTGACGGCGGCAAGGCGGTCTCCTGTGGTAGTTCGGTTACGGACCGTCGATTCGTCCGAGGATCCGGATGGCCCAGGTCCGTGAGGTCCCCGGGATGGTAGGCGGGCCGAGACAAGTCACGGTCTGTGGCTCTCTCGGAAGTCGTGGGCGTCGAAGGTGCCACCGAGGGCGGGCGCCAGGCAGACCCGGGCGGTGGCGCGGAACGCCGCGGCATCGGCGTGCCCCGCGCCCGCTGGCAGCGCTCCGGCGAGTGGGCGCGCGGCGAGCATCTCCATGTCCACGATGTTCGAGCGACAGGCGAGGTCGGGGGCGGCCGGCCAGGAGCCGATGACGAGCCCGGCGAGATCCAGCCCGCGGTTGGCCAGCGCCTCCAGGGTCAGCGCGGTGGTGTTGAGCGCGCCGAGCCCGGCCTCGCTGACCAGCAGCACCGGCGCGGCCAGCGTACGGGCGAGATCGGCGACAGTGCTGCCCTCGTCGTCGTAACGGACCAGCAGCCCGCCCGCGCCCTCCACCAGGACGAGCCGGTAGCGCTCGGCGAGCTCACCCACGTGCCGGGCGACGTCGGTGAGCTCCACCGGGGCACGCCGGTGCAGGCGGGCCGCGGCGGCCGGCGACAGCGCCGCCGGGAACCGGGCGTACTCGTACAGCCCCTCGACCCCGGACAGGGCGCGCACATGGTCGAGGTCGCCGGGCTCGCCGGGCTCGACACCGGTCTGGGCGGCCTTCACCACGGCGACGTCGACGCCCCGCTCCCGGGCGAGGGTGGCCACCGCGGCGGTGACGACCGTCTTCCCGACCCCCGTCCCGGTTCCTGTCACCACGAGAACCGTCATCCGGGACATCCGGGACAGCCGGGACGGCCGGGCGTGCCGATGGCCGCGGCGAAGGCGTCGGCGGCCCGGGCCAGGTCGGTGGCGGTGAGGTCGGCGCGGGCCGCGACCCGCAGCCGGCTCGTGCCCGGGGGCACGGTCGGAGGGCGGAAGCAGCCGACGGCCACCCCGTGCGCACGGCAGGTCTCCGCC
>NZ_CAKKTM010000087.1 GCF_920888515.1 Protofrankia sp. CiP1_Cm_nod1
CGGCAGGTCTCCGCCGCCCGCACCGCGCGTTCCGGCTCGCCGAGGACGACCGACACGACCGCGCCGGCCGGCCGGGGCGCGCCGGTGAGGTCGGCCAGGTGGCGGGCGTGCCGTCGGACGTCGTCCGCGAGAGCCGGGGTCGTGGTGAGGATCCCGAGCGCGGCGAGCGCCGCGCCGGCGCAGGCCGGCGCCAGCCCGGTGTCGAAGATGAACGTGCGGGCGGTGTCGATGAGATGCGCGCGCACGGCCGGCGGGCCCAGCACGGCGCCGCCCTGGCTGCCCAGCGCCTTGGACAGGGTGATGGTGGCGACCACGTCCGGCTCGCCGGCGAGCCCGGCGTCCGCGAGCGCGCCCCGCCCGCCGGGGCCGACGACGCCGAGGCTGTGGGCCTCGTCCACGACCAGCAGCGCGCCGTGGGAGCGGGCGACCGTGTGCAGCGCGGCCAGCGGGGCCAGATCGCCGTCCGCGGAGAACACCGAGTCGGTGACCACGACGGCGTGCTGCCACGACCGTTCGGTCAGCGCCGCGTCGACCGCTGCGACGTCGGCGTGCGGCGCGATGACCACCTGCGCCCGGGACAGCCGACAGGCGTCCACCAGCGACGCGTGGTTACGCTCGTCCGAGACGATGAGGTCGTCGGGCCCGGTGAGCGAGGTGAGCACGCCCAGGTTGGCCGCGTACCCGGAGGCGAAGACCAGCGCCGAGGCGAAGCCGGTGTGTTCGGCCAGAGCGTCCTCAAGGTCGCCGTGCAGGGTGGTCGTCCCGGTGACCAGCCGGCTTCCGGTGGAGCCCGCGCCCCAGGTGCGCAGTGCCCGCACCCCGCCCTCGACCACCTCGGGGTGGCGGGACAGGCCCAGGTAGTCGTTGCCGGCCAGGTCCAGCGGGCGGGTGGGATCCCCGCCTGCCGGGTCGCCCGGCGTGCCTGAGCCGGGCGCGCGCGGGCGCACGACCCGGCGCAGCCCGGCTTCTTCCCGGCGCCGGGCATGGCCGTCCAGCCAGCCAAGCGGATCGGGGACCGCCTTGGTGGTATGCGGGTGCACACCAGGAAGCCTAGGTCAAAGGTGACGCGATCATGGTTTTCGTGTTGCCGGAGACACTGAAGTCGGCCCGCCGAAGGCAGCGCGATCATGTTTTCGCGCTGCCGGAGGCGCTGGAACCGGTCCCGCCGAAGGCAGTACGATCATGGTTTTCGTGTCGTCGGGAGAGTGACCGGATCATGGCGGTGCCGTGATCCGGGAAAGCTGATCGGGCACACGTGCTCCGAGCCGGCGCCGCGTCTGGCAATCTGCCTGCGTGGGAACGCTGGAGGACCTTCTACGCGAGAGTACCGATCTTGGTGCGGACGACATCGACCATCTGCACGCCCTGGTGGCCGACTGGGCGCTGTTGGCCGACCTGTCCTTCGCGGACCTGCTGCTGCTCGTGCCCAGCCGGGCCACGGCGGCTCGCGGCGGAGCCGGCCCGGGAGCCGAGTTCCTGGTGGTCGCGCAGGTGCGGCCGACCACCGGGCCGACGGCATACCACAACGACGAGGTCGGCAGCGTTGTGATCAACAGATGGGTGGTGCAGAACTCGTGGCGCGAGCACCGGATCGCCCGGGAGGGTGAGCCGGAGTGGGACGGCGGGGTGCCGGTGCGCACCGAGGCGATCCCGGTCCTGCACGCCGACCGGGTCATCGCCGTGCTGGCGCGGGACACCAACCTGGCCACCACCCGGACGCCGAGCGCGCTGGAGTCGGCGTACCTGCAGTGCGCGAACAACCTGGCGCTGATGATCGCCGAGGGGGCGTTCCCGTTCCGGGGCAGCAACGCCGAACTGCCCGAGGCGCCGCGCGTCGGTGACGGGATGCTGCGCCTGGACGGCTCGGGGAAGGTCATTTTCGCCAGTCCGAACGCGCTGTCGGCGTACCGCCGCCTCGGCTACACCGGCAACGTCACCGGTGAGGACCTGCGTTCGGTGCACCGGATGCTGAACCTGCCCGCGACCACGCCGGCCGTGTGGCACGCGATCGGGCGCCGCCGTCCGGTCGAGGTGGAGCTCGCGGTCGGGAGCACGGTGGTGCTGCTGCGCGCGATCCCGCTGTTTCCCGGCGCCACCCGTGAGGTGCTGGTCCTCGTCCGCGACGTCTCGGACCTGCGGCGCCGGGAGGCGCAGCTGCTGAGCAAGGACGCGACCATCCGCGAGATCCACCATCGGGTGAAGAACAACCTACAGACGGTAGCGGCCCTGTTGCGCCTGCAGATGCGCCGTACCAAGGTGGACGAGGCGCGCCTGGCGCTGCGGGAGTCGGTGCGGCGGGTGACCTCGATCGCGGTCGTGCACGAGACCCTTTCGCAGAGCCTCGGCGAGTCGGTGCCCTTCGACGAGATCGCTGACCAGATCACGTCGGTGACGGTGGACCTGGCTTCGACCGGGACCAGGGCGAGCACGACCCGCAGGGGATCGTTCGGCCAGCTGCCCGGTGAGCTCGCCACGCCGCTGGCACTTGTGCTTTCCGAGCTGCTGCAGAATGCCGTCGAACACGCGTTCGATGGTTCGGCCGGTTCGATCGAGCTACGGGTCCGGCGGTATCCCGACCGGCTGGACGTGGTGGTCGCCGACAACGGTGCCGGGCTGCCCGAGGACTTCCAGCTGGAGCACTCGCCCCGGCTCGGCCTGCAGATCGTGCGCCAGCTTGTCCTCGGTGAGATGCAGGGAGCGATCCGCCTCCAGGCGGGTGCGGAGCGCGGTACCGAGGCCCTGCTCTCCATCCCGCTGCGCGACTGAAAAAATTTTTCCAAGATCGGTGTTATGAGGACCGTCGAGGTGGGTACAGCACCACCGTGCCTGGCGCCGTCCCACCCCGTCCTGGCCTGTCGTTTTCTGCCATTTCAACACCGGTCCAGCGAGTGCCGTCGGCTTCGCTGGCAAACGACGCGGACACGGACAGAAGCAGCTCCAAGGCACACGACAGCATCCCGGTGGCCCATACCTCATGGCATGGCCATCTGGGAAGTCGCCGTCCGGCTCGAGCTGGGGTGGTGCCTGCGGGTACTGCTCAGGCGGTGCGGACGCGGGTGCGCGCGGGGCGCTTGAGCGCTCGGCGTTCATCCTCGCTCAGACCGCCCCAGACCCCGGAGTCCTGCCCGGTGTCAAGAGCCCAGCTCAAGCAATCACTTGTCACGGCGCACCGCCGGCAGACGGCCTTTGCTTCTTCGACCTGGCGTTCAGCCGGACCGGTAGTACCGATCGGGAAGAAGAGCTCGGGATCCTCGTCGCGACAGAGCGCTCTGTGGCGCCAGTCCATGCGTACAACTCCCTCTCTCGTCTCGAGCCACACTGCACGTGAGACGCTTTACGAGCCGCCACGGTTGTGTCGCACTTTCCGGCCGCCAAACGGCTGCCGGGCCCGCGCGGCTTCTCGATCTTTCGACCGGATGCACCGTCGCGTGTGAACCCGAGGTGTATGGGGTCATCCACCTCGGACATTCGCCACCCTCCCACCGCAACTGGCATGGGCGCAAGGACCTGCAAGTGGCTTCCCACCCCTTACCGACCCCTGACCACCCGGTTTCGTCCGTTAGAGACACAGGTGGACCACTCTTTGCGGCGGATCGGACGACGGTGACACACAGACCGTCCTAGTACCGCCAACTCAGGGAACACGCACGCCTGGCAGAGCCAGGACGGCATGCCGAATTGGCATTCGCGGTTGTCACCCCGGGTTTCTCGCGCGGTTCCCGGGCCCGGAGCCTTCCGGATCTCCGACCGGCTTCCGGCCCGCGGGCGGGCCAGGCAGTGATCACGCACTTCCGGCGTTCCGACGCATCCGGCCTCGCCAGCCCTGGCGTTACCGGGGGCGCGGCCGTGATGGCATCGTTGGCGCATGCAGGTTCTTGGTCACCGCGGTAGCCGGGTCCCCGGTCCGGAGAACACCGCTGAGGCGGTGGACGCCGCGTTGCGCGCTGGCGCCGATGGTATCGAAGTGGACGTACGGCGCAGCGCCGACGGGGATCTGGTCTGCGTGCACGATCCCCGGCTGCCGGGGCGGCTGACCGGCCGGGCCGTGATCCGCCGGACGACCCGCGAGCTCACCGGTCTGGGCGTGCCCACCCTGACCGACATCCTCGACGCCTGGGACGGCCGTGGCCGCCTCGTTCTCGAGGTCAAGAACCAGCCGGGCCAGCCCGACTTCGACGCCCCCCGGGAACGGACCGCCCGGGCCCTGGTCGAGCTCCTGCGCTCCCGCGGGCTCACCCGGGCCGCCGACGGCGCGTCCGGGGCGGTGACCGTCTCCTCGTTCGACTGGTTCGCGATCGAGGCGGTACGCGACGCCGGGATCGGCGTGCCCACCGCGTTCCTCACCATGCCGCGGATGTCGGCCAGCGGCGGCATCGCCTACGTGCGCTCCGCCGGCCATCAGGAGCTGCACGCCCACATCTCCTCGGTGCTCGGCTCCCCGGACGTGCCCGAACGGGCCCGGGCGGCCGGCGTGGGCCTGGTGACCTGGACGGTCACCTCGGTGCGGGAGGCCGACCGGCTGCGGGCCGCCGGTGTGGACGGGGTGATCTGCGACGACCCGGCCGAGGTCGTCCGAGGGCTCGGCCGGGGAGCGGCCTGAGCGGGCGCCCGACGGCAGCGAGCCGGCAACCCCTCGACCAGGGGGCTCCCCGCCCGTTCCCGGCTCCGGCTCCGGCTCTCGGGCGGGCGCTCGCGTCCGGCTCAGGCGATGACGGGCGCTCAGCCGATGACGCGCAGCGCCCTCGGCTCGGACCGCAGCGTCACCCGGGTCTGCGGGCCGATGTACTCGCCGTCCATCTGGAACGGCAGCTCGCGCGCGGCCGTCAACGTGATCGTGCGCTGGTCGTGCAGCGTGTAGACGTTCTTGCCGTGGGGGCCCCGGGCGCTGTGCAGCATCTGCAGGCCGGCGTGGGCCGTGCGCGCGAGCGTCGGCCGGTACAGGCCGAGAAGGTCCAGGCCGGTGTCGAACGAGGCCGCCGGGCAGGCGCGTACCAGCTGGGAGTCGAAATACGTCCAGGGCGTCGTGTTGCACACCACGGCGGCCTGGACGGTGTCCGGCCGCGCGGCGCCCGGGCCGGCCACGTCGACGGCCGCCCCGGCGGCCCCGGCCGCCTGGCCCGGTTCGCCGGTGGTGATGGTGATGGGCGGGCGCCGGCGCCCCGCGCCGCGGACGAAATGCCCGAGCGCCGAGCGCAGGTACAGCCCCGGGGTGTTGCGGCGCCCGTGTACCCGCTTGCGCTCCACCCGTTCGACCACGGCCGCGTCCACGCCGAGGCCGGCGCAGAACATGAACCACCGGGACTGGCTGGTGCCCGACCGGCTGGTGAAGGTGGCGTGCCCGAGGCCGATCCGGCGGCTGCGCCCTTCGCGCAGTGCCTCCAGGAGCTCCCCGGTGGCCTCCACCGGGGAGGCGGAGTAGCCGAGCGCGCGGGCGAAGACGTTGGTGCTCCCACCGGGCACCACGGCCAGTGCCGGTGCGCCCGGGACCGGACCCGCCCGCAGGAGGCCGTTGGCGATCTCGTTGACCGTGCCGTCGCCGCCGAAGGCGACGACGAGGTCGACACCGGCGTCGGTGGCGCGCTCGGCGAGCTCGATGGCGTGGCCGCGGCTCTTGGTGGCGACGGTCTCCAGGTGCAGATCCGCGGCCAGGGCACTGACCAGGACATCCCGGACGCGCTGGGTCGTAGCCGTGGCGAGGGGGTTAACGACCAGCAGCGTACGCATGATGTCTACGTTAGCGGTTCAAGGCTTTCCAGGCGTCACGACGTAATTCTTGCCACCGGTGGAATCCCCGCCACCGGTGGAATCCCGCCGGCGGACATCCGCGTCTCCTCCACATCTCGACCCGCGTGTCCACCCGCATGTCGTGGTGGGGCCCGTCAGGCATACCCACCGGGCTTACGCGGCCGTGGAGAACACGTACTGTCGGCGTGTGGGTTCCAGGGCTGGATCCGAGCGGATCGTGCCGGCGCCGGCGGGCGGTCCGCAACATGACAACGCCTGGCGTGCTGCCCGGCGTGCCGTACACGCGTTGCGGGCCGCCGCGGTGCTGCTGGCCGCCGAAGGACTGTTACTTGTCTGCCTCGGCGTCTTCCTGGTGGTGCGGGGTTTCGGCGCGGATACCGACGACCGGGGCCGGGCCGAGCTCGGCGGCCTGTTCGCCGTTGTTGCCGGGGTCGTCCTGTGGCTGCTCACGTGGGCGTTGCTCGCGCGTCGGCAGTGGGCCCGTTCCCCGCTTGTCGTTGTTCAGATTTTGTGTATTCCGGTTGCTGTTGGCCTTCTGCAGGCCCATCGCTATGGCGAGGGCATCCCACTGGTCGCGGTCCCGGTCGGGGTGCTGGTGCTGATCGGTGTCTCCGGTGCCTACCGCCCACACCAGCCCACGGGCCCGGGTGACTCCTCCGGATGACCCGGCCCGCGCTGGCCACGAGCTGGTACGGCCGGGCCGCCACCACGCCCCGCCGGGGGCCCTGCCTCGGATGCCCACAGCCGGAGGATAGGGCCGGGCGGGCCCGCCCGGCCGCGCGGTGCGGGGCCCGTCAGGTGTCGTCCAGCAGGCCGCGGCGCAGCTGGGCCAGTGTGCGGGCGAGCAGCCGCGAGACGTGCATCTGGGAGATCCCGAGCTCGGTGGCAATCTGCGACTGGGTCATGTTGCCGAAGAACCGCAGCAGCAGGATGCGCTTCTCCCGTGGGGGCAGCTTTTCCAGCAGCGGCTTGAGTGACTCCCGGTACTCGACCCCCTCGAGGGACTCGTCCTGGACGCCCAGGGTGTCGGCCACCGCCGGGGCCTCGTCGTCGCCGGAGTCCGGCGCGTCCAGGGAGACCGCCGAGTAGGCGTTGGCGGACTCCAGGCCCTCCAGCACCTCCTCCTCGCTCATCTGGAGATGGGCCGCGATCTCGCTGACCGTCGGTGAGCGGCCGAGCGTCTGGGACAGCTCCGAGGTGGCCTTGGTCAGCGACAGCTTGAGCTCCTGGAGCCGCCGCGGGACCCGGATCGCCCAGCCCTTGTCCCGGAAGTGCCGTTTGATCTCGCCGACGATCGTCGGGGTCGCGTAGGTGGAGAACTCCACACCGCGCTCGGGATCGAAACGGTCCACCGACTTGATCAGACCGATCGTCGCCACCTGGGTCAGGTCGTCCAGGGGCTCGCCGCGGTTGCGGAAACGGCGCGCGAGGTACTCGACGAGTGGCAGGTGCATCCGGACGAGCTGGTCACGGATCTCGGCCCGCCGCTGGTCCCCCTCGGGAAGGGCGACCAGCTGGGTGAACAGCTCCCGGGCGCGTACCCGGTCGTTGGTCTCACCGGGATGGCCGTGGCCACGGCCGTGGTGACCGGCGTCGGGGCCGTGGCCGTGGTGACCGGCGTCGGGGCCAGGGCCGGCATGGTCGTGGTCATGCTCGGGACCGTGGCCGGGACGGCCCTGGGCCGCGACCGTCGCCTGCCTGGGGGCGGGGTCCGTCACCGACGTGCCGGGCGGCGTCTCGTCCGTGGCCTCCTCGTCCGCGGCGAGGAAAAGATCGTGGCTGTTGTCGAGGAAGGCCTTCGAGCGTTGCCTGGTCGTGGCCACGGCGTCCTGAAACGGTCGGGTACGCCCTGCGGTCACGGCGTGCCCACCGGCCCGCTGGCCGGCGCGCCGGCGTTCTCGGTCCATGGCGTCACAGGGGATGGTGCCACGGGGGATGGCGTCGTGGCGGCCGGTGCCGTGGGCGCTGGTGTCCTGGGTGCCGCGGCCCGGGGACTGTGGATGTGTTCCTCGGGTATCCCGCGCCGCTTGCGTAGCACGATGGTGACCCGCGAGTCCGCGTCCACGGCGGAGGACACCTCGTCGGCCAGCGCGGTCAGGACCGTCCAGGCGAACGTCTCGATGGACGGTGGCTCGCCGTCCAGGCTGAGCACCGTGACCGAGACGTCGATGACGCCGGGGGAGAGCTCGAAGGTGCATTCCAGAGCCGAGCCGGGGACGGCTGACAGCAGCAGCAGCGCGCACGCCTCGTCGACGGCGATCCGCAGGTCCTCGATGTCGTCGAGGGTGAAGTCCGCGCGGGCCGCCAGCGACGCCGTGGCGGTCCGCAGGACCGACAGATAGGCACTCGCGGCGGGCAGGGTCAGCTGGACGACGTCTCGCAGCCGTCCGCCGGGGACTCCCGCCCCGGGGACACCGCCCTGACCGCTGGTGGTTTCGGTCCTCGGCGTTGTGTCCACGGTGTTACCCCCTTGAGTGCCTTCTTGAGTGCCTTGCGGTTCCGTATTCCATCTGATCTCTTGACCCCCACCTGGGCAGCGGTTGTGCCGGTCGAGGCTGGAGACGTCCGCGCCCAGCTCATGCCACGTGAAGACCACCGTACCCAGTGCCGAGGCGCCACCGCAGGTCGGGTGATCGATTCTGCGGATTGTGTGGGTGATGCCGACTACGTCCCATCGCCGTTCGGGGATGCTCCCGCCCGCCGGCTCCGGCCGGAGCCGAGATTATGATCAATACTGGTTATGAGCTGGTTATGATCAGTGCTGTCAGCCGTGACGCGCAGGGCCCGGCTCCCCGGGCCGCCGGCGGGCCGGGAACAGGCGGGACGCTGTTGCCGGTCATGCTGTCCGCGGCGCCGCGGTCCCCCGGGTTCCCGGATCCCTGCGCGGAGGCCGTGCGGCCGTGGTACCTATGCGGCCTTGGTCTCCCAGAAGATCGTGGAGATCCGCTCGATGAGGTCGAGCAGCTTCTGCCCGTCGACCGGGTCGACCGAGCCCTTGGCGCCGGCCGCCCCGGCCGCCTTGGTGGCCTGCCAGAACAGGTCGTGGAGCTCGGGGTACTTCTCCAGGTGGTTGGGCTTGAAGTAGTCGGTCCACAGCACCCACAGGTGCTGCTTGACCAGGTCCGCCCGCTCCTCCTTGATGGCCAGGGCGCGCGCGCGGAAGGCCGGGTCGTCGTTGCTCTGGTACTTCTCCTGGATCGCCTTCACGGACTGCGCTTCGATCTTCGCCTGGGCCGGGTCGTAGACGCCACAGGGCAGATCGCAGTGGGCGCTGACCGTTGTCTTCGGACGTAGGAGGCTCATGCTGCCGTCCTTTCTCGTCTCGTTGGACGTCCTGGGGCAACTCTCGGGTGGGCACGCATGCCGCCTGACCGGAGGGCCGGGATGCCGCGGGCGCGCCCCAGCGGCCCTCGGAGGTGCTCCGGCCTCGGACGGTGTCGATGCATGGCTCCACCTTGTGGCAACTTACCCGGGTGAGCCGACATGTTGCCGTGCGGATGGTCTCCGTCAGCGGCCGCTCCATGGCGCCGACGCTGCGGGACGGGGACGCGTGCGTGGTGCTGTGGGGCCTGCCACCACGGGTGGGTGACGTGGTCGTCGCGCGGCTGCCCGGCCGTGGGCTCGGGGTGAAGCGGGCCGCCTTCGTCGAGCCGGACGGGTCGTGGTGGCTGCGGTCCGACAACGTGGCGGCCGGCACCGACAGTGCGACGTTCGGCGCGGTCCCGGCCGCGGACGTGCTGGGCCGGGTGATCGCCCGCTACTGGCCGCGGCCCGCCTGGATCCGCAGGGTCTCGTAGTAGGCCGTGCACGCGCTGTAGGACGGCAGCAGGCCGGCGGCCTCCGCCTCCTTCAGCGACGGGGCCCGCGCGTCCTTCTCGGACAGCAGCGGGGTCACATCCCGCGGCCAGGGCAGCGCCAGGTCGGGATCGAGCGGGTCGATGCCGTACTCGCGGGCGGGGTTGTACGATGTCGAACATATGTACGATATCGCCGCGTTCTCGGTGAGCGCCATGAAGGAGTGGCCGAGTCCTTCGGCGAGGTAGAGGCCCTTGCGGTCCACGTCGTCGAGCAGCACCGCCTGGTGTGTCCCGTACGTCGGCGAACCGAGCCGGATGTCGACCACACAGTCGAGGACCCGGCCCTGGACGCAGGAGACGTACTTGGCCTGGCTGGGCGGCACGGCGGCGTAGTGGATGCCGCGCAGCGTCCCGCGCCGGCTCACGCTGTGGTTCGCCTGGGCGAGGCTGAGCGGGTGGCCGACCACCTCGGTCACGGTTTCGGACCGGTACCACTCCAGGAAGGTGCCCCGGTCGTCGGTGTGCTGGCGGGGGGTGAACACCCAGGCGCCGGCTATCTCGAGTTCATGAACCTCCACGAACGCGCACCGTACCCGGTAACGACGCCCCGTGGGGGCTTCCCGGGAGCCAATGCGGCCCTACCTGACAGGTGGGCATCACCCGGCAGGCGGGCATCCCGGCGGCGCGCGAGGAGCACGCCGGCCACCGGTGACTGCCACTGACTGCCACTGACTGCCACTGACTGCCACTGACCATCATTGATCGCCGCTGGTCACCGGTGGTCCATGTCTGTTCCGGTATCGATCCATTGGTGTTCCGGTACGCCGTGCCGGCCGCAAAAACTATTCGGGACGCCCGGGGCACGCGCATGCTTCAGTCGAGGATATGGGGGTGTCCGCGGAGGAGGCGGCGGGGCCCGCGTGTCATATTGGACGGCATCCCCGGGCGATCCCCGGCCTTGCCGTCCACGCCTCCCACCCGTCGAGGCATCTCGTCCGAGGGAGTAGTGATGACTGCCACAACCGACCATTCCGTCAACCAGCTCGTTCCTGATGCGCCGGGGCATCTGCCGCCGGCCGTGCCCCAGCCTGCCGTCGCGCCGGACGGGCCGGGGCCGCTGGCCCGCGACACCGACCCCGTGTTCGCCCTGCACCAGGGTGGCAAGATCGGCGTTGCGCTGACCGTCCCGCTGAACGACCGGGAGGATCTTTCGCGCGCCTACACCCCCGGGGTCGCGCGGGTCTGCACGGCCATCGCGGACGAGCCGGGCCTGGCGGACGACTTCACCTGGCGGTCGAACGTCGTCGCGGTGGTGACCGACGGCACCGCCGTGCTGGGGCTCGGCAACATCGGCCCGGCCGCGGCCCTGCCGGTCATGGAGGGCAAGGCTGCGCTGTTCAAGCAGTTCGCCGGGGTGGACGCGGTCCCGATCTGCCTGGACTGCACCGACGCCGAGCAGATCGTGGAGACGGTGGCCCGGCTGGCGCCCAGTTTCGGCGGCATCAACCTGGAGGACATCTCCGCGCCGCGCTGCTTCGCCATCGAACGGCTGCTCCAGGACCGTCTCGACATCCCGGTCTTCCACGACGACCAGCACGGGACGGCGATCGTGGCGCTCGCCGCGCTGGAGAACGCGGCGCGGCTGACCGGCCGGCGGCTGGCCGACCTGCGGGCGGTGGTCTCCGGCGCGGGCGCCGCGGGCCTGGCGGTCACCCGCATCCTGCTCGCCGCCGGCATCGGGGACATCGCGGTCGGTGACAGCCGGGGGATCCTGCACCAGGGCCGGGCCGGCCTCACCCCGGTCAAGGCGGAGATCGCGGCGGTGACCAACCGGGCCGGGCTCACCGGCTCGATCAACGCCGCGCTGGCCGGGGCGGACGTCTTCCTCGGCCTGTCCTCGGGCACCGTGCCCGAGGATGCCGTGGCCTCGATGGCGCCGGACTCGATCGTGTTCGCGATGGCGAACCCCAACCCCGAGGTCGACCCGGAGGTCGCGCGCCGGCACGCCCGGATCGTCGCCACCGGGCGCAGCGACTACCCGAACCAGATCAACAACGTGCTGGCCTTCCCCGGTGTGTTCCGCGGGGCACTGGACGTGCGCGCGAGCCGGATCACCGAGTCGATGAAGCTGGCGGCGGCGGACGCGCTCGCCGGTGTGATCGCGGACGAGCTGACCGAGCAGCACGTCATCCCGAGCGTTTTCGACGGCCGGGTGGCGCCGGCGGTCGCCGCCGCGGTGGCCCGCCAGGCGCACGCCGACGGGGTCGCACGCCGGTAGGCATCCGGGTAGCTACCGTGGCGCCGCTGGTGGACGCGCTGCCAGCGGCGCGGCCGGCGGTCGTACCGCGCGGCGGCGTTCGCGCGACGGCCTCGGAC
>NZ_CAKKTM010000088.1 GCF_920888515.1 Protofrankia sp. CiP1_Cm_nod1
CAGCTCCTCGACCGCGTCCTCGTACTGGGGATGCAGGTCGACGAACGTGCGCAGCTGGTCGGCGAGCCAGTCGAGCGTCACGGACTCCTCACCGCGACGCTGCGACAGCTCCTCGACACCCCGGTCGGTGAAATACACCGCGTACCCCGCCCCACACTGAGATGACAGTCCTGGAGATGACAGCCCTGCTGGGATGAGAAAGAAGGCTACCCGGCGAACGCGTCCTCGAGCAGCTTCGCCTGCTCCTTCTCATGCCGCGAGGAGGAACCGGAGGCCGGCGCGGCCGACGCGTTGCGGGAGGCCCGGCGCAGCACCAGGCCGGCGGGCAACGCCGCCGGCAGGTGGATGGCCATGTGCGGGTAGGCACCCTGGTTGGCGGGTTCCTCCTGCACCCAGATCACCTCGGTGAGGTCCGGGTAGGCCGCCAGCACCGTGCGCAGCTCCTCGACCGGGGTCGGGTAGAGCTGCTCGACGCGGACGAGCGCGGTGTCGGTGATCTCCTGCTTGGCCCGCGTGGCCAGCAGGTCGTAGTAGACCTTCCCACTGGACAGCAGCACCCGGCGGATGCCGGCGCGGTCACCGACAGTCGCGTCGTCGATGACCGGCAGCCACGACCCGCCGGTCAGCTCCTCGACCGTCGACGTCGCCGCCTTCAGCCGCAGCATCGACTTGGGGGTGAAGACGACCAGCGGGCGGCGCACCGGCGAGAGTGCCTGCCGGCGCAGCAGGTGGAAGTAGCTCGCCGGGCTGGACGGGGCCGAGACCAGCATGTTGTTCTCGGCGCACAGGCTGAGGAACCGCTCGATCCGCGCCGAGGAGTGGTCCGGTCCCTGCCCCTCGTAGCCGTGCGGG
The DNA here is from genome assembly GCF_920888515.1 of Protofrankia sp. CiP1_Cm_nod1. Lineage (GTDB taxonomy): Bacteria > Actinomycetota > Actinomycetes > Frankiales > Frankiaceae > Protofrankia. Next base: position 853 of record NZ_CAKKTM010000088.1, read on the forward strand.
AGCAGCAGGCCGACCGCGCTGCGCTGCCCCCACTTGGCCTCGCCCGCCGCGATGAACTCGTCGATGATCGACTGTGCGCCGTTGACGAAGTCGCCGAACTGGGCCTCCCACAGCACGAGCGCGTCCGGCCGGGCCACCGAGTAGCCGTACTCGAAGCCCATCGCGGCGAACTCGGACAGCAGCGAGTCGTGGACGTAGAAGGTGCCGGCGCCCGGCTCGGCCTCCAGCGACTTCAGCGGCGAGTACTCCTCGGCGGTGTGCCGGTCGACCAGGACGGCGTGCCGCTGGCCGAAGGTGCCGCGCCGGCTGTCCTGCCCGGCGAGGCGGATGGGCCGCCCGTCCAGCAGGATCGAGCCGAACGCGATGGTCTCGGCGCATGCCCAGTCGATCGCCCCGGTGGCGACCATCTGGGCCCGTCGCTCGAGCTGCGGGCGCAGCCTCGGGTGGACGGTGAACCCCTCCGGCAGCGTGGTCTGGGTGTCGATGACCTTCTTGACGACGTCCAGCGACACGGCGGTGGACACCGCGGCCGCGGCGGCGGCTTCCGCCGGGGTCGTCACCAGCAGGGGCTGGCCGGCCGGCCGGCTGGTGGTGTCACGGGTTTCCGCGAACGCCTTCTCCAGCTGCGCCGAGTAGTTCTTCATGGCCTGCTCGGCCTCGGCCGGGGTGATGTCGCCGCGGCCGATCAGCGCCTCGGTGTAGAGCTTGCGCACCGACCGCTTCGTGGCGATGGTGTCGTACATCAGCGGCTGGGTGAACGACGGCTCGTCCATCTCGTTGTGGCCGCGCCGCCGGTAGCACACCATGTCGATCACGACGTCCTTGTGGAACGCCTGCCGGAACTCGAAGGCCAGCCGCGCGACGCGCACACACGCCTCGGGGTCGTCCCCGTTGACGTGGAAGATCGGCGCCTGCACCATCCGGGCGACGTCGGTGGCGTACACCGACGACCGGCTGGAGACCGGCGAGGTCGTGAACCCGACCTGGTTGTTGATGACGAGGTGCACGGTGCCGCCGGTGCGGTAGCCGCGCAGCTGGGAGAGGTTCAGCGTCTCGGCGACCACGCCCTGGCCGGCGAAGGCGGCGTCCCCGTGGATGAGCACGGGCAGGACGGTGAAGCCCTCCGGGCCCTTGTTGAGCAGGTCCTGTCTGGCGCGGACGACACCTTCGAGCACCGGGTCGACCGCCTCCAGGTGGGAGGGGTTGGACACCAGGGAGACCGCCACCTCGCGGCCGTCGGGGACGGTGTAGACACCCTCGGCGCCGAGGTGGTACTTGACGTCACCCGAGCCGTGCGCGGTCTGCGGGTCGACGTACCCCTCGAACTCGGCGAAGATCTGCCGGTAGGACTTGCCGATGATGTTCGCCAGGACGTTGAGGCGGCCGCGGTGGGCCATCCCGAAGGCGACCTCGTCCATGCCGGCATCGGCGGCCCGCTGCAGGACCTCGTCCAGCAGCGGGATCGCCGACTCCCCGCCTTCGAGGGAGAAACGCCGCTGCCCGACGTACTTGGTCTGCAGGAAGGACTCGAACGCCTCGGCCGCGCCCAGCCGCTCGAGGACGTGCAGCTGCTCGGCGGGGTCGGGGCGCTCGGCGGAACGCTCGACCCGCTGCTGGATCCAGACCCGCTCGTCCGGCTCCTGGATGTGCATGTACTCGATGCCGACCCGGCGGCAGTACGAATCCCGCAGGACGCCCAGAATGTCGCGCAGGGTCATCGTCCGCTGGCCGGCGAAGCCGTCGACGGGGAACTCGCGGTCGAGGTCCCACAGGGTCAGCCCGTGGCTGATGATGTCGAGGTCGGGGTGGCTGCGGATGGCGAACTCGAGCGGGTTGGTGTCGGCCATCAGGTGGCCGCGGACCCGGTAGGCGTGGATCAGCTCCAGCACCCGGGTGCCGTGGTCGAGATCGCCCTCGTGGGACGAGGTGATGTCGGCGACCCACTGCACCGGCTCGTACGGGACGCGCAGCGAGCGGAAGACCTCCTCGTAGAAGTCGTCCGCCCCCAGCAGCAGCTGGTGGATGCGGCGCAGGTACTCGCCGGACTGCGCACCCTGGATGATCCGGTGGTCGTACGTGCTGGTCAGCGTAATGATCTTTGAGACGGCCAGTCTCGACAGGGTCTCCTGGGAGGCGCCCTGGAACTCGGCCGGGTACTCCATCGCGCCGACCCCGATGATCGTCCCCTGGCCCTGCATCAGGCGGGGTACCGAGTGCACGGTGCCGATACCGCCGGGGTTGGTCAGCGTGATCGTCACGTCGGTGAAGTCGTCCGCCGTGATCTTGTTTGTCCGGGCGCGCCGGACGAGGTCCTCGTAGGTGAGCCAGAACTGGCTGAAGTCCAGCGTCTCGGCCTGCTTGATCGCGGCGACGACGAGCTGGCGCGAGGAGCCCTTGACCAGGTCGATGGCGATGCCCAGGTTGACGTGTTCCGGCGTGACCAGGGCGGGCTTGCCGCCGGCCTCGGTGTAGGAGGAGTTCATCACCGGCGCGGCCTGCAGCGCCTTGACCATGGCGTAGCCGATCAGGTGCGTGAACGACACCTTGCCGCCGCGGGAACGGGCCAGATGCCGGTTGATGACGATCCGGTTGTCCGCGAGGAGCTTGGCGGGCACCGCCCGCACCGACGTCGCGGTGGGGACGTGCAGTGACGTCTCCATGTTCGCGACGACGCGCGCGGCGGCGCCTCGCAGCGGTGACGTCGAGGCACCGCCGCCCGCGGCGGAAGCGCTCTGGCCGGCCGCTGGTGCGGCCGTTGCCGCCGGCGTGCCGGCCGCGGGGACCGCGGGAG
>NZ_CAKKTM010000089.1 GCF_920888515.1 Protofrankia sp. CiP1_Cm_nod1
GCGCGGGGGCCGGCCGGTCGGTCGGGGCCGCGCCAGGGATACCGTCCGCGGCCGGTACTGCACCGTCGGCGATGGCTGGCGGGACGGATCTCGCCGTGCCTGGCTGGCCGTTGACACCCTCTGGCCGGTAGTCGGAGAGGAACTCGCGCCACTGTGGCGAGACGCTCTCCGGATCGGCGAGGTATTGCTGGTAGATCTCGAATACCAGCCACTCGTTGGGGCCGAAGTCGGGGCCGGATTCGGGTACCGTCGGTGCTGTCACGGGGGCGTTCCCCTCTATCCACCTTCTGCTGGGGCCCGAGGCGCGGGCCCTTCCGCTGCCGTGTAATCAGGCTACTCGTCACCTTCACCTGGATGTGTCTGAAGGTCGTGGCCCGTGATCCGGGCCACGGGCGATCCAAACAGCCGTAGTTCGTGAATTGTGTCACTGTTGGTCGGATGTTCTGGCGGCCGTGACTTACATGTGAGTTACGGGTAGTGTCTCTGCTATTACTTCTGGTGTCCATCTCAGGCGATGGCATGTGTTGTCCATCCCGGGTGGCTGGGAGCGGGCCGCCGCGACATGCCAGGATCGCCACGTGGTGGTGTGGCTCGGCGTCGATGTGGGTGGGACCTTCACCGATCTCGTCGCGGTCGACGACGACGGTCGGATGCTCTTCGGGAAGGTGCCCTCGGTGCCCGCCGACCCGTCCGAAGCGGTGCTCGACGCCGTCCGCGGAGCCGGTCTTGCCGGCTCCGGTACCGGCCGGGACGGGGCCGCCGGTGCTGTCGAACGGTTCGCCCACGGCACCACCGTCGCGACGAACGCCCTGCTCGAGCGGCGCGGGGCGCGGACAGCCCTGGTGACCACGCACGGGTTCGCCGACATCATCGAGATCGGCCGCCAGAACCGGCCCGCCCTCTACGACCTCACCCGAGACCGCCCGCCCCCGCTGGTGCCCCGCGAACTGCGGTACACCGTGGTCGAGCGCACCGGGCCGGACGGGGTGATCGTCCCGCTGGACGCCAACAGCCTGCGGGACGTCGTCGCCGCCCTCACCGCACTGTCGGCTGTTGCCGAGACCGGCGGGACGCCGGCTGTTGCCAGGGCCGGCGGGACGCCGGCTGTTGCCGACGCCGACGGGGTGGTCAGGCCGCTGGCGGCCGTCGCCGTGTGCCTGCTGTTCTCCTTCGCCCATCCCGAGCACGAACGTCAGGTCGCCGACGCGCTGCGGGCCGCGCTGCCCGGCGTGACCGTGGTGGCCTCCCACGAGGTGCTCCCGCGGTTCCGGGAGTACGAGCGGTTCGCCACCACCGTCGCCGACGCCTACCTGACACCGGCGCTGTCGGCCTACCTCGGCGCGCTCGCCCGCCGGTGCGCCGCGGCGGGGCTGCCGTCCCCGCTGGTCATGCGCTCCTCCGGGGGAGTGGTGGAGCTCGCGGCCGCCGCCGAGCACGCCGCGGCGTGCGTGCTGTCGGGGCCGGCCGGCGGCGTGGTCGGCGCCGCCTACGTCGCGGCCCGCTCGGGCCTGGACGATCTGCTGACCTTCGACATGGGCGGCACGTCGACGGACGTCGCCCCGGTGATCGGCGGCCGGGTGCAGACCACGGCCGAGGCGGTGCTCGCCGGCATACCGGTCACGTTGCCGACGGTGGACGTCCACTCGGTGAGCGCCGGCGGCGGATCCGTCGCCTGGGTCGACTCCGGCGGGGCGCTGCGGGCCGGGCCCCGTTCGGCCGGCGCCGATCCGGGCCCGGCCTGCTACGGCCGCGGCGGTGTCGAACCGACGGTGACCGACGCGGACCTGGTCCTCGGCTATCTGGCGGACGGGGCGAGCCTCGGCGGCGAGGTCACCCTGTCCCGGGCGGCCGCCTCCAAGGCGCTGGCCGCCCTGGGCGCGATACTCGGATCCGGCCCGGACGGCCTGTCGGTGGAGGAGACGGCGGCCGGGGTGGTGGCGGTCGCCGACGCGGAGATGACCCGTGCCCTGCGGGTGGTCTCGGTGGAACGCGGCCTCGACCCGCGGGAGCTGACCCTGGTCGCCTTCGGCGGCGCCGGCGGGACGCACGCGTGCGCGCTGGCCGAGGAGCTCGGGATGCACCGGGTGCTGGTGCCGCTGGCCTGCGGGGTGCTCTCCGCGCTGGGGCTGGCCATCGGCGACGTCCGCCGGGACTATCTGCGTCCGCTGCACGGCCCGCTGGCAACGGCCGGCCTGGGCGCCGCCTTCACCGAGCTGGCCCGGGCCGCCCACGCGGACACCCCCGCCGCGGACGTCCCCGCGCTCGTGATCGAGTACCAGCTGGACTGCCGGTACGTGGGCCAGTCACACGAGCTGACGGTGGTGGCCACCACCGACGGCGGCGGTGCCGGCGGCGGTTTTTCCGTCGCGCGGATACGGGCGGCCTTCGAGGCCGAGCACCTGCGCCGCTACGGGCACACCGCCCCCGACCGGGACGTCGAGGTGGTGGCCGTACGGCTGGTGGCCACGGTGCCGGGCCGCCGGCCCGAGCTGCGGGCCCCGGCCGCCGACCCCACCGCCGCCCGCACCCGCCGTCCGATCTACCTGGACGGCTCCTGGCGGGAGGTGGACGTCGTGCCCCGCGCCGCCCTCGGCCCCGGCGACACCGTGCCGGGACCGGCCGTCGTCGAGTTCCCCGAGGCGACCTGCCTGATCCGCCCCACCTGGCACGCCCACGTCGACCCCGCCGGCTCCCTCCTGCTCACCCGCGTCCACTGATACAGACCGAATTTCTCGCAGCCGGCCGTGGGCGAGCCCAACGGTGCGTGTCACGCAGATGGGTTTCGAGGTCTGCGTCGACAAGGGTCGACAAGGGTCGACAAGGTGGGTAGTGTTCCCGCGCCGCCCGCTCGGGTTCGTCCACGAGCGCGGTCCGCCGGGAGACCACGGCTGCCGGCGGACAGGTCAGGAAGCGGGCGAGAGGCCGTCGGGGAGCGGATCTCCTGAGGAAGATCTTCGAGGTCGGTTCCGCCTGCGTGAGACCGGCTGCCAGCCTGGCCTGAGCCTGGCCTGCCGGACCCGCTCACCGACCTCCGAGCACTGCCGCACGGGCTCCGTCTGTGCGCTTCTCCCACATCGTCGGTTCCCGTGTGGCGATGCCTCCCGGCCGGCGCGCCGAGATTGTCGCGCGGGTTCCATATGGGCAGATGAGGGGACTGCAACGTGTCGGAAACATATGTGTCATGTTTCACTGCGACTCTGACGCCCGTGCCGTGTCTGCCGTGTCGTCACCAGCCCGTCGGGCAGGAATCTGGCGGGTTACGCCGACCCTGTCGCGCGAGGTCCGGAATGGCTGTGTTCCCGATCGCGTCCCTGGGCGAGATCCTCGACGCCGGGTGCTCCGACGCCGGGCGTCCTGGCACCGGGCGCCGCGGGCGGCAGTCCCGGACGTCGCGGTAGCGGCGTCGTCGTGGCGCTACAGCCCGGCAAGGGCAAGATGGACGGCAGGCACTACCTGCCCTCGACCCCGGAGACGGTCATGTGGGGGCGGTTGCCGACCGCCGACACCAGGCCCGTGCTGAGCGTGGAGTCGGGGGGCACGGTCACGGTCGACACGGTCAGCCAGGAGGGGATCCTCGATGATCAGGGGCGCGATCCGGACGCCTTCTTCGGCCGTTTCGGCGTTCCGGCCTCCGAGGTCCTCGACGACGCCCGGATGATCGCCTCCTCCGGGATCCCGCACCGGTTCGGGGTGGACAGCCCGCACCTGGTGACCGGGCCGGTGTTCGTACGCGGTGCCGAGCCCGGCGATGTGCTGCGGGTGGACGTCGTCTCGTTGCATCCGCGGGCCAGGTACGGGGTGGTGTCGACCCGGCACGGTGCCGGGCCGCTCGCCGGGGAGTTCCCCGAGAACGACCCGCCCGGCCCGGACGCGAACGCCCGGAACTGGGCGGCCTTCCGGACGGCGAGCAGCTTCTGCGCGGTCGAACGGCGCCGCGGCCGGCTCTTCGGCACGCTGGAGGCCCCCAAGGGGCGGAAGGTGCGTTTCCCACTGTCGCCGTTCATGGGGATCATGTCGGTCGCTGTCGACGGTCCCGGCCCGCTCCGGTCGGCTTCGGTCGGGACGCACGGCGGGGCGCTCGACTGCGGGGAGTTAGGCGTTGACTCTCACCTGTTTCTTCCGGTGCGGGTTGCCGGCGCGCTGTTCGCCGTCGGCGACCCGCACTATTCCCTGGGTGAGGGGAAAGTCGCGGCTGTCGGCCTGGAAGGGCCGCTGCGGGCGACGTTCCGCCTGACCGTCCTGAAGGAGCCCGCGGCCCGGGCCGCCCTCGGGACGTTGCGCGAGCCCTTTGTCGAAACCGACACCCACTGGGTGCCGCTGGGGGCGCACGCCGATCTCACCGACGCCATCCGCCAGACCACCCGGTCGGCGGTGCTCTTCCTGTCCAGCCGGCTGGGGATGGACCGGGCGGCCGCGTTCGCCTACCTGTCCGCAGCGGCTGCCTTCGGCATCGGCCGGTCGGGCAGCGACCTACAGACCGTGTACTGCCGGATCCGCCGGGCGGACTTCGGCGAGCCGGCCGCCGCCAAACCCCGTCTGGTACGCCCCGGATTCGGCCGGGCTGCCCCCGCCCCCGCTCCTGGCAGTCCCGCTGCCGGCTCCCGCTCCACCGCCCCTGTTACCGGTCCCGCACCCACGGACGATCGTTCCGAGGCGCCGCCGGGCGCGGGCGCGGCCCACGAACCTCCGGAGGCGCCACAGCCGGCAACGGACGCGGCAGGCCCGGAGGTTCTGGGCCCGGCCGCTTCGGGCCCGGAGGTTCTGGGCCCGGAGGTTCTGGGCCCGGCCGCTTTGGGCCCGGTCGCTTTGGGCCCGGTCGCTTCGGGTTCGGTCGCCGCGAGCTCAGCGGCAGATACGTCCGCGGCACCGAGCGCGCCAGTCCCCGACAGCACTGGTCCTGCTTCCCAGCCGTAGGTGAAAACCGTGCTCACGGCAGCGTTTTCCACCTACGGCTCCCGCACCCGTAGGTGGAAAACGCCGTCCCGGCACCAGTTTTTACCTACAGCCGACGGGCGCCGGCCTTTTGCGGCCAGGAGCGGAGACCGTCGCCATGTCACCCGAGAGCTGTCCGGTGCCGGGGCGTGACCGTCGGAGACGACACCCGGTCTCCAGCGCGCCGGTCAAGTGGTGCGCATCCCATCCCCGGCCACCCGTACAAGCCATGATCCAAACGATTTTGTCGTTGTGTACGCTTTTTGGCCGCAAAAGTGTACACAACGACAAACTCGCGCCGATCTTCTCCGGCGGCCGGCGTCCTATCGAGGTACGTCACCGTTCGCGGGGCTAGCTCGGCGCGATCTGGTCGGGGGAGGGCGCGGTGATGGGGGGAGGGACGCCGAAGTCCGAATAGGTCACCGTTCGGACGATCTCGCTGCGGCCGGCGCCGGTGTCAGCGCCGGTGTTCGGGGTGGCGATGGTGACGCGGAGCTGGCGGATGAGCCCGTCGGCGTCGATCCATGCCTCGGCCGGCTGGATCGCCGTCCCCAGGGTGTTCTTGTAGTACTCGACCGTGGTGGCGCTGATGTTTCCCCGGGTGGCGGCGGTGTCCAGGTTCACGGACAGCGTGTAGTGGGTGGTCGTGACGCCGTCGATCGTTTCCTGGCCGACGGTGGTCACCGGCGCCGAGGCCCCGCTGAGGAAGCCGAGCCGCAGCGCGACGGCGTCGCCGGTCGTGGGCTGGGCGGTCGGTGTCGGGGCGGGCGTCGCCGAGCGGCTGCCGCTGGCGCCGGGGACGACACGGGTCCATCGCGGCGGGCGCGGCACGTCGGCGGGCGGGACGCTGCGCTGGTAGAGGTCAGGGCCGACGATCAGCAGCTCGCTGCGGCCCCCGCCAGCCACGTCACGCATGGTCTGACTGGCGCTGTTGACGAAGTCGACGGTGCCGGTGCCGGTGATGGAGAGCTGTCTGCGCCCGGACGAGGAGACGAAGTTCGCCTGGTCGCTGAAGCGGATACGCGCGGTCCCCCGAGTGATCGTCGCCTGGTAGGCGCCGGCGAGGGGAGCGGGCACGCCGCTGGTTCCGGTCGGTGCGGCAGCCGTCGGGACCGCCGGCGGCGGTTCGGGGGAGTCGGACGAACAGCCGGCTGCCCCGACCAGCGACAGGCCTGCCACCAGCAGCATGACGGCGGCGGCCATGGCCCGCGTCGCACGGCGGCCGGTGCGGTGCGCAGCAGCGGTCGCCAGGCCCGAGTCCGGGCCCGGATCGCAGGATCGTTGTGATTTCGGTGTCGTTGGGACAGCACCGGAACCACAACGATCACAGCATTGCCGGGCGAGCCGCTGAAGGCAGGCGCCTACCGAGCCAGACCGCACCGGAACTACACGCGCCGGAAGATCAGCGCACGCTTGACCTCCGAGATGGCCTTGGTGACCTGGATGCCACGCGGGCACGCGTTCGAGCAGTTGAACGTCGTCCGGCAGCGCCAGACGCCTTCGCGCTCGTTGAGGATCTCCAGGCGTTCGTCGCCGGCGGCGTCCCGGCTGTCGAAGATGAAGCGGTGCGCGGCCACGATGGCGGCCGGCCCGAAGTAGTCGCCGTCGTTCCAGAACACCGGGCAGGACGTGGTGCAGGCCGCGCACAGGATGCACTTGGTGGTGTCGTCGAAACGTTCCCGGTCGGCGGCGGACTGCAGCCGTTCCTTGGTCGGCTCGTGCCCCTCGGGAATGAGGTAGGGCTTGACCGCACGGAACGCGTCGAAGAACGGCTCCATGTTGACGATGAGGTCCTTCTCGACCGGGAGCCCCTTGATGGGTTCGATCGAGATTTCCGAGCCGAGGTCCTTGACCAGCACCTTGCAGGCGAGCCGGTTCGCGCCGTTGATCCGCATGGCGTCCGAGCCGCACACGCCGTGCGCGCACGAGCGCCGGAAGGACAGCGAGCCGTCGAGGTTCCACTTGACGTAGTGCAGGGCGTCCAGCAGCCGGTCACTGGGGACGAAGGGGACCGCGAAGCTCTGCCAGTACGCTTTGTCGCTCTCCTCGGGGTTGTAGCGCCTGATCTTCAGCGTGATGGTCCGCCCATCCGAGGTACTGGGACTGGCGCCGGCCGGTACAGTGGTTGATAGATCGTCTGTGACAGTCACGCCGGACCTTTCTCACATCGGACCCACATGGCGGGTCAGCAGATCATAGACCGCGCACCGGTCTCCCGACCGTCAGCGCCTCGCTTCCCGGGCCCGGAGGATACCGGGCCAGGGATCGTGGCTGCCGTCCGGGAGTGCCGGGGCACGCTGGTGCGGGTACGGATAGCTGTGCTGGTCAGCACCCTTACGACGTCTTCCTGACCTCTGTTTTTTTCAGTTGTCCTCCCCGGCTGCCATCCCGGATACCCGCCCGCGTTTTCCGCGGCCGCCGGGCAGCGGTGAAGCGCGCGGGACGGGTGGCCGGCCAGGTCCTGGCGGGGCCTCGGGCATCGAGGCCGGGTCCCGCCAGGACCGCCCGCCGCCCGCCGCGCGGTCGGGGGCGGGGGCGGTCAGTACTTGCGTTCCATGGGCTGGTAGCGGGTCAACGCCACCGGCTTGTAGTCCAGCCGGATCTCCGAGTCGGGCGCGGCGGCGGCCAGCGGCCCGGAGCGGTAGGCCATGGTGTGCCGCAGGAAGTTCACGTCGTCGCGGTTGGGGTAGTCCTCGCGGGAGTGCCCCCCCCGGGACTCGTTGCGGGCCAGCGCGCCGGTGACCAGGCATTCGGCGAGGTCGAGCAGGAAGCCCAGCTCGACCGCCTCCAGCAGTTCGGTGTTGTAGCGGTGGCCCCGGTCGGTGACGCCGACGTTCTGGTAGCGGGCCTTGAGCCCGGCGATGTCACCGAACGCCTGCTTCAGCGTGGCCTCGGTCCGGTAGACCGACGCGTTGACGTCCATCGTCTCCTGGAGCTCACGGCGGATCGCCGCCACGTTCTGCAATCCGCTGCCGTCACGCAGCCGGCCGAGCAGGCCCTCGACGAAGCCGGCCGGGTCGTCCGGCAGCTCGGCGTGGGTGGAGGTCTTGTTCGCGTGCTCCGCCGCGGCGATGCCGGCCCGGCGGCCGAAGACGTTGATGTCCAGCAGCGAGTTGGTGCCGAGCCGGTTCGCGCCGTGCACGGAGACGCACGCCACTTCGCCCGCAGCGTAGAGCCCCGGGACGATGTCGGTGTTGTTCCGCAGCACTTCGGCGTTGATGTTCGTCGGGACGCCGCCCATGGCGTAGTGGGCGGTCGGCTGGATCGGGATCGGGTCCGTGTAGGGCTCGATGCCCAGGTAGGTGCGGGCGAACTCGGTGATGTCCGGGAGCTTCGCGTCGAGCTGCTCCGGGGGCAGGTGTGTCAGGTCGAGGTAGACGTGGTCGCCGTCGACGCCACAGCCGCGGCCGGCGCGGATCTCGGTGTAGATGGCCCGGGCCACCATGTCGCGGGGGGCGAGGTCCTTGATGGTCGGTGCGTAGCGCTCCATGAAGCGCTCGCCGTCCTTGTTGCGCAGGATGCCGCCCTCACCGCGGGCACCCTCGGTGAGCAGGATGCCCATCTTCCAGATGCCGGTCGGGTGGAACTGGTAGAACTCCAGGTCCTCCAGGGGCAGCCCGCGCCGGAAGATGATGCCCATGCCGTCGCCGGTGAGCGTGTGCGCGTTCGAGGTGACCTTGAAGACCTTGCCGAAGCCGCCGGTGGCGAACACCACGGACTTGGCCCGGAAGACGTGCACCTCGCCGGTGGCCAGCTCGTAGGCGACCACACCGGCGGCGACGCCCTCGCTCAGCAGCAGGTCCAGCACGTAGAACTCGTTGTAGAACTCGATGTCGTGCTTGACGCACTGCTGGTAGAGGGTCTGCAGGATCATGTGGCCGGTGCGGTCGGCGGCATAGCACGAGCGGCGGACGGGTGCCTTGCCGTGGTCGCGGGTGTGACCGCCGAAACGGCGCTGGTCGATGCGGCCCTCGGGGGTCCGGTTGAACGGCAGGCCCATCTTCTCCAGGTCGAGGACCGCGTCGATGGCCTCCTTGCACATGACCTCGGCGGCGTCCTGGTCGACGAGATAGTCACCACCTTTGATCGTGTCAAAGGTGTGCCACTCCCAGTTGTCCTCCTCGACGTTGGCCAGGGCCGCGCACATGCCGCCCTGCGCCGCGCCGGTGTGGGAGCGGGTGGGATACAGCTTGGTCAGCACGGCGGTGCGACACCGCTTGCCGGATTCGAGTGCCGCGCGCATGCCCGCGCCGCCGGCACCCACGATGACCGTGTCGAACTTGTGAATCTGCACCGCTTGGACCTCCGCCTTCCCAGGCGCTATCAGGAGATGTTCGGGTCGAACGTGAAGATGACCAGTGATCCCAGGGAGATCACCAGGAACGCCGACACGTACAGCAACATCTTCAGCCAGAACCGGGTCTGTGGCCGCTCAGCGTAGTCATTAATGACGGTGCGTAGGCCATTGCTCCCGTGCAGTTCGGCCAGGACGAGCATGAGCAGGTCCCAGGTCCGCCAGAACGGTGAGGCCCAGCGGCCCGCGACGAAGCCGAAGCCGATCCGCTGCACACCGCCGTCAAGAATGTTCATGATGAACAGGTGGCCGAGCACCAGGAAGACCAGCAGGATCCCGGAGACCCGCATGAACAGCCACGCGTAGAGCTCGAAGTTCGTCCGCGCCTTGGTGCGTACGGGCCGGCGTTGTGGGCTGCGTGGCGCCTCGATGGCCGGGGCGGCCGCGCCGTCGATCGTTGTCGCCATCAGGACGCGCTCCCGAACAGGCTCTCGACCGTGTGCTTCAGCATGTAGTAGGTGCCCGGAACGACCAGGATGACCCACAGCACGATCTCGGTGTACAGCATCTGGCGCTGGAAACGGGGGCCGGACGCCCAGAAGTCGATCAGCACGATCCGGATCCCGTTGAGCGCGTGGAAGAGAACCGCCGCTACCAGCCCCACCTCCATCAGGTTCACGATCGGGTTCTTGTAGGTCGCGATCACGGTGTCGTAGGACGATGGGGACACCCGCACCAGCGCGGTGTCCAGGACGTGGGCGAACAGGAAGAAAAAGATCAGTACGCCCGTGATCCTGTGAGCAACCCAGGACCACATACCCTCGCGGCCGCGGTAGAGCGTGCCCGCTGGTGCCTTCGGCACTGAAAGCTCCTCCGGACCGGCCTTCCGAGAGGCTGGTCCTGATGATCCGTCCGATGACTCATGGTGGCTTGTCCGGCCAAAGATGGCACGGCTGCCATGGCGCCCGCCAGTTCATGAGCATGGCCCAGAGGCCGCGCTCGAGCCGATGATCCGGGCAGTGATCTGACGGGCAGGCAGCTCGCGTCACCGAGGAACCAGGGCACCCGGAGACATCATGATGTGGACGACGGTTTGTGTGCACCCGATGCTAGTGCTGGCCCCCTGGCGGGGCATGCCGGCTTCCGTGACACTTAGGTGAGGTATGTCACAGATAGTGATCGTCTTCATTGTGTGATGAAGCGTTCTGAAGGGTAAAGGGCTGCCCTCAGGGACCCCTGTCACAGGTGCGGCAGCGCGGCATCAGGTGCGCCCGTCAGGTGGTGGCGGTGGCGGTGGGTTGGTGGGTGGCGACGCGCTGGGGGTCGAGGCCGTCGGGCCTGGGTCCGTCGGCTGGATCTGGGTTGGTGTCGGGGCCGGGCTGGTCGGGCTCGCACCCACCTGCGTCGGCGAGGGGGTCACGGGCTGCGCCTCGGTCGCGGTCGGTAGCGGCTCGGCCGGCGTGCTCGCTACGGGTGGTGACGATGGGCGGGAGGTGGGGAGCCTGTCCACCCCCACCGGGGCTTTCGGGCTGGGCACGGGCGCGGAGGGGTCGACGCTGCGCTGCCCGGCCGCCCCGCTCGCCGACGGGCTGGTGCCCCCACCGGGCTGCAGCTGCACGTCGGTGCCGGAACCCGAGCGGAGCAGCGCGCCGACCACGAGCGCCACACATACGGCCAGGGACGCGGCCACCGCCGCGACCGCGCCGCGGTGCAGGGGAGTTCCGTCACGCCACCAGTCGGTTGACGTTCTTCCGTTCCCCAGGTGACCATGAGTTGTGCTGTTGCCGGCCGGGCCCATGACACCGCTGGTGACCGGTAGCAGACCGTCATCGGGGTCGTCCTGGTTGCCGACACCGTACCCGCCGAAGTCGAACGGGGGCGGGGTGAACCGGTTGCCGGCCAGGGTGGTCGCGGCCGAGGTGTCCAGCAGCGGGGCGCCGCCGGTGCGCGTCCGGACCGCCACCGCGGTCACCGGCTCCTCAGGCATGCCAGGACGGTCACTGTCTCTTATACACATCTGACGCTGCCGACGACT
>NZ_CAKKTM010000090.1 GCF_920888515.1 Protofrankia sp. CiP1_Cm_nod1
TCCGCCGCCGCGGCGGCGACCGTCCGCCTGGCGACCAGCGTTCCGGCCTCGGCCGGGTCCTCGGCCGGGTCCTCGGCCGCGCCGCCGGCCACCGGCCCGCCGTCCTTGGCCGTACCGCTCACCGACCGGTCCATGGTCACCAGGTCGGCCGCGGGCGTCCCGGTGGCGGAGGGAGCGATCTGCGGGCCGTGCGCCCGCGCGTCCTCGTCGGATGCCGGATCGTCGCCGGCATGCTCCTCGGCGTCCACTGCGGGCCCGGCGCCGGCCTTCCCCTCGGTCACCGGTTCCGCGTCGGATCCGGTGACCGACGCCGGTACGGGTACGGCCCCGCCCGCGACCGGGCGCAGCCGCCGGCGTACCTCGGCCACGTCCGGCCTGCTCTCGGCCGGCCGGTCGAGCAGGTCGGCGAGCAGGCCACGCAGGGGGCCGGCGAGCTGGAACGGGCGCCGGCGCCCCTCCACCACGGCGGTCAGGACGGCGTAGGTCTCCGGCCCCTCGAACGGCGGCTGCCCCTCCACCGCCGCGTACAGCGTGGCGCCCAGCCCCCACAGGTCACTCGCGGGGGTGCCGGAGGAGCCCCGCACCCGTTCCGGGGCGATGTAGGCGGGGGAGCCGACGAGCGCCCCCGTGCCGGTGAGGGTCGAGTCGCCGTCGGTGGCCGCGATGCCGAAGTCGGTCAGCCGGACGTGGCCGTCCCGGCCGAGCAGGACGTTGCCGGGCTTGATGTCACGGTGCAGCACACCCGCCGAGTGGGCGGCGGCGAGCGCCTCGGTGAGCGTCAGCCCGATGGCCGCCACCTGGTCGGGCGGCAGCGGCCCCTCGGCCCGGATGACCTCGCCGAGGCTGTCGGCGTCCACCAGCTCCATGACGATCCAGTGGCGTTCGGCCTCCTCGACCACGTCGTAGACGGAGACGATGGCCGGGCTGTTCAGCCGGGCGAGGGCGCGGGCCTCCCGCAGCACTCTGGCCCGCAGCCCGTCGCGCTCGACCTGTGAGCCGGTGTGCGGAATCAGAATTTCCTTGACCGCGACCGGGCGCTGAAGAAGCTCGTCCTCACCGCACCAGACGACACCGGCGCCACCTCGCCCGATTGGAGTATCCAGACGGTAACGCTGAGATACATATCGGGGTGTGTTGTGGCGCGCGGAGTCTCCGGGCGGTGGTGCCGATCTGGCCATCGCCGTCAAGTCTTGCAGATGCACGGGCGGACGTGCAGACAGCCCTCAGCCGGCCCGGCCCGGCGCGCATGGCCGGCACCGGCCAGGAACGGCCCGGAAGAGGCCCGGAACGGCCCGGAAGAGGCCCGGAAGATGGTCAGGGGCCGGGCCGGAACGTCGAGAAAAGCTGCCACATCAACGGAAGGTCCGTTTCCCAGCGGGAGTCCGCGGTACGCCAGTACAACGCGTAGCCATGGCCATTGCGCACAAATCCCCGGTTGAGAACGTGCACCGTCTTCCCGCCGGATGTGTGCGTGAACTCCCAGTCCGCCTGGATCGCCCCGTCGCCGCCGTCAGCCGGCGCGATCTTCACCCGTCGGTAGTCGGGCACCTGGGCGCGCAGGTCGTCCTCGTGCGCCGTCCAGTCCGTCAGTGCGGAGGGATTGGCCCGCGCGGTGATGTCGATGTGCAGGTATGCGCCGGTCTGCGGATTGGTGAAGTTCCGTCCTTCGTTTCCTGGGGCGGGCCGTTCCTCCCAGCCCTCCGGATAGGCGATCGACCAGCCCGACGGGCCGGAGTAGGTACGCCAGCCCGGTGGCGGGGCCACCGGTGTGGTGTCCGGCGGGGCCAGCCCCGGGTCGGCGGTGACCGCTGCGGCCGGAACGCCTGCGTCAGGTGACGGCCGGGTGGAGGCCGGTGGGCCGGTGATCGTGGGAGCGGTCTGGCTCGTGGTGGTCCCGTCCGGGCTCCCCTGGCCGGTCGCGGCCGCTGCCGGCGGCTGGCCCGCTCCTGGCCGGGCCGGATCCGATGCCAGCACCGCCGCGAGGACGATGGCCGTAGCCGCCAGCACCGCCGTGAGG
>NZ_CAKKTM010000091.1 GCF_920888515.1 Protofrankia sp. CiP1_Cm_nod1
GATCCGCTGGTGGCGGGCGGGCCGGCCGTGGAGCCGCCGGTGGAGGCCGGTGCCGCGTCCACCTGGCTCGCCCCGGCCGTGCGCGCCGGATGTTCCTCAGCGGGGGCGGGGCTCACCGGGATCATGCCCGGCCCCGGTACAACGGCATCCCGCTCGTCGGCCTCGGCGCGGGCGGGGCCCACCGGGATCGCGCCCGGCGCGACGCCGTCGCGGCCCGCCGGTGTCCGCGGCGGACGCTCGCGGTCGGTACGGCCCGCACGGGTGCCCGGCAGCCGCCGGGAGGACTCCCGTTCGCTGACCTTCCGCAGCCGTCGCCGGGCCAGGGACAGCGACGGGCGGTCAGCGGGCCGCACCGCCAGGAGATCGGCGAGAATCGGCGCGAGGGTGCCGGCCAGCCGGAAGGGATGGCGTCTGCCCTCGACGATCGCGGTCAGCGTCGCGATGGCGCTGTCGCGCTCGTAGGGCGCGCCGCCCTCGACCGCGGTGAACAGGGTCGCGCCCAGCGCCCAGATGTCGCTGCCCGGGCCGCCGGCCTCCCCCCGGGCCCGTTCCGGGGCGATGTAGGACGGCGAGCCGAGCAGGATGCCGGTGCGGGTCAGGGTCGGATCCCCCGCGGACAGCGCGATACCGAAGTCCGTCAGCCGGGCGCGCCGGTCCGCGCTGATCAGGACGTTCGCCGGTTTGACGTCCCGGTGGATGATCCCGGTCCGGTGCGCGGCCTCCAGGGCGTAGGCGAGGCTGATGCCGATCCGGGCCACCCGCTCACGCGGCAGCGGGCCCTCGTCGTAGATGATCTCCGACAGGGAGCGGCCCTCCACGAGCTCCATGATGATCCACGGGCGGCCGTCCGCCTCGAGGACGTCGAAGACCGGGACGAGCCCGGGATGCTGGACCCGGCCGGCCGAGCGCGCCTCGCGCAGCACCCGCTGGCGCAGGATCGCCCGCTCGTCGGCGGAGATCGACGGTGGGAGGCGGATTTCCTTGACGGCGACGTCCCGCCGCAGCAGCTCGTCGGTGGCCGCGTACACCACACCGAAACCGCCGCGGCCGAGTTCGGCGCCGAGCCGGTAACGGCCCGCGACGAGCTGGCCGGAATCCGGTTCCCGCCCGGTTTTCGACGTCGGGTGGCGCTCGAGCGGCATCCGGCCGTCCCACCTCCCTGTGGATTTTGCTCGTGGGCATTGCCCGTCCTCTGGACATTGTCCGTGGACGCGGACGCTGCCTGTGAACATGGGCGTTGCCTGTGGACGTGGACGCTGCTCGTGGACGCGGACGCTGCCTGTGGACATTGTCCGTGCTCGAGGACATCGCTCGGCCTACTTCATCACACGTCGACCGCACCGGTTCGGGGCGCGTCGCATACCGGCATCACGGGCTGTCCAGCGGTGGGCGTCCGGCACGGGATATCACGGAAGGTGCCAGACGTACACACCTCCGGTGAGCTCCGGCGGGTGTCCGGTCAGCGACGTCACCGTGTCGCGCAGGTCGTCCAGGTGCCTTGCCGGGCCGAGCACGACCGCGCGCACACCGAGCTCGGCGAAGTCGGCGCGGCTCCGGGCGATCTGTGCCGGGGTCACCGGGCCGGCGGCCCCGTTGTTTTCGATGCCGTCCAGTAACTGTGCTGTTGCTGTCGGTTTTTTCCCGCCCATGTACGCCTTCCCGTCGTGGCCCGGGCCGATGAAGTAGCCGCCCGGCATCGAGAAAGGGAAGTCCGCCGCGGTCTGCCAGGCCATCGCGGTGGTCCGCAGCCCGGTCGGATAGGGCAGGAGAAGCACGTTGGAGCCGGCCGGAAGGGTTCTCACGGCGTCAGTGGTGAAGAACGCGGGCACGTCGGGTGAGCGTTCGACGGCGTACGGCCGAGGAATCAGCGGGAGTACACAGGCCACAGCGAGGGCCACCGCCGCCGGGATACTGGCGGTCCTGAACCGGGCCGCCGGGATACCGGCGGTCCTGAACCGGGCCGCCGGGATACCGGCGGTCCTGAACCGGGCCGTTGCTGGAACACCGGTGGCCTTGAACCGGGCCGCGGGGAGACCGGCGGTCCTGAACCGGGCGGCCGCCGGGACGCCGGGGGCGCCGAGCCGGGCGGGCAGGCGGTCCAGGGCACAGGCGAGCACGAGCCCGGCCATCAGGGCCGTGCCGAGGGAGAACCGGTTCGGCAGGGCGGCCTCGAAGACCGGCAGGCCGGCGACCAGGCCCCAGGGCAGCCGCAGGCCCGTCTCCACGTTGTTGACCAGCAGCGTCCCGCCCAGGGAGAGAACCGCCAGCACCGCGCCGGTGAGCCCGGCCAGCCGTGTCCGCAGGTCGTGAAAGCCCAGGACGACGGCGCACAGACACACGATCAGCAGGGGCCAGCCGAGGAAGTTCATGTACTCCGGCGCGCCGCCGGGGAACTCGGCCGCCCGCGCGCTCTGCGCGGATGTCGCGAGCCACTGGCGTTCGGAAGGGACGTACAGGCCGGTCGGGTCGCTCTTGAAGAAGTTCGCCAGGAACGGGCTGCCGTGGGCCCGCAACGGCCCGAAGAACTGGATCCACAGCGGCACCGCGGCCAGCGCCAGGCAGGTCAGGAAGGCGATCGCCAACGCGCGCAGTGGCCCGCCGGCCCGGCGGAGATACTCCGGCCGGCTCGCCAGCAGCAGGACGATCCCGACGGCGGCCGTCACCGCGGTGATGAGCAGCACCTCCTCGCCGGTCAGCAGTTGCAGGCCGGCGCCGACGCCGAGCAGCACGCCGGTCCGCGCCGGCCGCCGCGTCCCCCGGACGGCGTCCACGACAAGGCCGAGCAGCAACGGCACGGCCGGCGCCAGGGCCAGGCTGAGATGTCCTGTCCCGGCCGCGACGAGCGCCGGCGAGAAACCGTAGACGAGCCCGGCGACGCCGGCCGCCGCGGCGCGCACCCGCAGCTTCCGCGCGAACAGGTAGGCGCTGAACGCGGACAGCGAGAACGCCAGCACGACGAGCAGGTTGTAGGAGGCCACCGGCCCGGCGACCCGGGTCACCGGCGTCAGCAGCAGGCCGGGGACCAGCACGGAGGTGTTCCACAGCGCGTTTATCCCCTCCGGCGCGTTCGCCAGGTGCGTGACGAAGGGGTTCGACAGGCTGGTGACGGCATGTGCGGTGTGTGCCAGCCACCAGCAGTACAGGGCGGTGTCGTTCGGGTTGCCGGCGATGATGTTCCGGGTCGGGTCGGGCCACACCCGGGCGGTCAGCAGCAGGGCCAGCAGGAGGTAGCCCGACCCGGTCAGGGCGTGCGGCCGGAGGCTCTCGCGCCGCCGGCCGCGGCCGGGCGTACCGCCGGCCGCGGCCGGTGTCGCGCTGGGCCCGGGGGCCGGTGTCGCGCTGGGCCCGGGGGCCGGTGTCGCGCTGGGCCCGGGGGCGGGCGGAGCTGGCTGGACGGTCGTCGGCGTGTCCGTGTCGGCGGGATCCAACGCGTCCTCCTGTAGCCGACAGTGTGTGAGCGCGGCTATACCGTCCGTTTGTCAGGGTGTCGTTTGCTGATCGGACGCCCTGTCCGCGGCCATCCTTACTCTGCGAATCAGCAGCATTACATCAGTCGCTGTCGCCGCAGGTCCGACAGTCGCTGTCCAGACAGTCGCCGTCCGGACAGCGACCGGACGGTCCGGGCAGCGGCTGCCTGGACGGTCGCCGTCTGGGTGGTCCGGGCAGTGGCTGCCTGGACGGTCGCCACCGGGACGGCCGCTGTCCCGGCACCGGGAGCGCTGTGACCGGCGGGCCGGCACCGGCGACCGGGTTTCCCGCGCGGCCGGGGAGCCCGGCTGTTCCCGGGCGGCCTGCCTGCCTCGGCATCTGTTTCTCCGCCTGTTTCTCCGCGCGGCCGGAAGCCGGCTTCCGGGGCGTCCGGGTCGGGCATGCTGGGCTGTGCGCTGTCGCCCGGGACGGGTCCGGGCCTTCGGGAGGTGTCGCATGGCCGCGGGAAGCGCTCCTGAGGCTGGGGTCCCGCGGCCGGCGCCGGGGCGGGTCCTGTGATCGGCCCCGTGGACGGCATCACGGCTGGCCCCGCGGGCGTGCCCACGGTGGATGCCGTCGACTGGCGACGGCTGCGGGCCGAGGCCGCCCGGGTGGCGACCCGTGCGTACGCCCCGTACTCACGGCTGCGCGTCGGTGCCGCCGCCATGGTGGACGACGGCAGGCTGGTCGTGGGCTGCAACGTCGAGAACGCCTCCTACGGCCTCACGCTGTGTGCCGAGTGTGTGCTGGTAGGGGCACTGCACACCGCCGGCGGCGGCCGGCTGGTGGCGTTCGCCTGCGTGGACGGCGCCGGCGCGCCGCTGCTGCCCTGCGGCCGGTGCCGGCAGCTGCTGTACGAGCACGGTGGCCCGGACCTCCTGGTGGCGACGGCCGGTGACCCGCGTCGGCTGGCGGAGCTGCTGCCGGACGCCTTCGGCCCCGCCGACCTGCCGCCACCGCCCGTCGCCCACGCCACCGGTGCCGGTGCCGGTGCCGGTGCCGGCACAGCCACCGCCACCGCCACCGGCCAGGACGCCCGCGCAGGACGGGATGGCGGTGGCTTTCCGTGACTTTTCACGTCGTCGACCTGATCCGGACGAAACGGGACGGCGGCAGCCTGCCCGACGCGGCCGTGGACTGGCTGATCAGCTCCTACACGGCGGGCGCTGTCCCCGACGAGCAGATGGCGGCCTATCTGATGGCCGTGGTGTGGCGCGGCATGCGGCCGGCGGAGCTGTCCCGGTGGACCGCGGCGATGGTCGCCAGCGGCGAACGGCTCGACCTGTCCGGGCTCGGCCGCCCGACCGTGGACAAGCACTCCACCGGCGGTGTCGGTGACAAGGTCTCGCTGGTCCTGGTGCCGCTGGTGGCGGCCTGCGGCGCGGCGGTGCCGCAGCTCGCCGGCCGCGGGCTCGGCCACACCGGCGGGACGCTGGACAAGATGGCGGCCATCCCCGGCTGGCGGGCCTCGCTGACGCCTGAGCGGATGCGTTCGGTGCTCACCGACGTCGGCGGGGTCATCGCCGCCGCGGGCGCCGGCCTGGCCCCGGCGGACCGGAAGCTGTACGCGCTGCGGGACGTGACCGGCACGGTCGAGTCGATCCCGCTGATCGCCTCGTCGATCATGAGCAAGAAGATCGCCGAGGGGACGTCCGCGCTGGTGCTGGACGTCAAGGTCGGCTCGGGCGCCTTCATGACGGCCCAGGCGCCGGCCCGGGAGCTGGCCGAGAACATGGTCACCCTGGGTGACGCGGCCGGGATGCGCACGGAGGCGCTGCTGACCGGCATGGACACCCCGCTGGGGCGGACCGCCGGCAACGCGCTCGAGGTCGACGAGGCGGTGGCGGCCCTGCGCGGTGGCGGCCCGGCAGACCTGGTCGAGGTGACGGTCACGCTGGCCAGACGGATGCTCGCCCTCGCCGGGCTGGCCGGCGGCCCGGATCCGGCGGACGTCCTCGCGGCGGGCCGGGCGCACGACGTGTGGCGACGGATGGTCACCGCGCAGGGCGGCGACCCGGACGCGCCCCTGCCCATGGCCCGGCACGTCGAAACGGTGCCCGCGCCCGCGACCGGCTTCCTGCGCCGGCTGGACGCGCGCGCCGTCGGCCTGGCGGCCTGGCGGCTGGGGGCGGGCCGGGCGCGCCAGGACGACGAGGTGTCGGTGGCCG
>NZ_CAKKTM010000092.1:0-6102 GCF_920888515.1 Protofrankia sp. CiP1_Cm_nod1
GTCGGTGGCCGCGGGCGTGCGGTGGTCCGCCGGCATCGGCGAGCGGGTCGTCGCCGGGGCGCCGCTGCTGGAGCTGCACACCGACGACCCGGCCCGGCTGGCCACCGCCCGGGCGGCCCTCACCGACGCCGTCGAGATCGCGGACACCCCGCCGCCCGTCCAGCCGCTCGTCCTCGACCACGTCCACCCGTAGGGCCTGCCTACTGGAGGGCCCCCGGTAGGCGTCCACCGGTGGGGCCTACCGGTAGCCCGGAGCCGCCCGGCTGCCCTACAGCCTGCGCATAGGCAGCCTGCGCATAGGCGTCCACCGGTAGAGCCCACCGGTAGGCGTCCACCCGCGGGCGCCGGCTGGCGGATGCCGGCCACCGGCATCCCGGATGCCCACCGATGATTTTCGCCGCTGATTCCTGTCGCTGATTTCCGTCGACGGATATTTTCACGGTGTATTATCCGCTTTGTTTCTTTCCGGGGGGTTCTCCCGGGCAATCCATGAATGGATCTTCTCTGGCGGGGCTCCGCCGACGGATCCTCCGTCCGGCTCGCCGACCGGGCGCGGGAACCGGGTAAGACGGCCGTGCCTTCGGATATATCTTCGGACGATGACCGTGTCCGTGTCCGTGCCGTCCCCGCCCACGCTGGAGGCCATCCGGCGGGTGCCCAAGGTGCTGCTGCACGACCATCTCGACGGTGGGCTGCGGCCGGCGACCGTCGTCGAGCTCGCGGACGAGGTGGGCTACGGCGGGCTGCCCACCGCCGACGTGGACAAGCTCGCGACCTGGTTCCGCGGCGGCGCCCACAGCGGGTCGCTCGTGCGCTACCTGGAGACGTTCAGCCACACCGTCGGGGTGATGCAGACCCCGGGCGCGCTCGCCCGGGTCGCCCGCGAGTGCGCCGAGGATCTCGCCGCCGACGGCATCGTCTACGCCGAGGTCCGTTTCGCCCCCGAACTGCACGTCGAGCGGGGGCTGGCGCTCGACGCGGTGATCGAGGCCGTCATCGACGGCTTCCGGGCCGGGTCGGCCGGTACCGGGCTGAAGATCCGCGCGCTGCTGACCGCGATGCGTCACGCGGCCCGCTCGCTGGAGATCGCCGAGGCCGCCGTCCGGTGGCGGGACAGAGGGGTTGTCGGTTTCGACATCGCCGGAGCCGAGGCGGGATACCCGCCGACCCGCCACCTCGACGCGTTCCAGTACATGCAGCGGGCCAACGGCCACTACACGATCCACGCCGGGGAGGCGTTCGGGCTGCCGTCCATCTGGGAGGCCCTGCAGTGGTGCAACGCCGACCGGCTCGGCCACGGCGTCCGGGTCACCGACGACATCACTGTCGACACCGACGCGAACGCGGCCCTCGGGCAGCTGGCCAACTATGTCCGGGACGTCCGGGTGCCGCTGGAGATGTGCCCGACGTCCAACGTGGACACGGGCGTGTGCGCGAGCATCGCCGAGCATCCGATCGGCCTGCTGCGCGGCCTGCACTTCCGGGTGACGGTCAACACCGACAACCGGCTGATGAGCGGGGTGACGCTGTCGAGCGAGTTCGCCGCGCTGGTGGACGCCTTCGGGTACGGATGGCCGGACATCCGGTGGCTGACGGTGAACGCGATGAAGTCGGCGTTCATCCCGTTCGACCAGCGGCTGGCGCTCATCAACGACGTGATCAAGCCTGGGTTCGCGCCGGTGTGCGGCGATGGGTGACCCGCCGCTCGCCGCGGCCGGCCCGGCCGCCCCGGATGGCCTGGCCGCCCCGGCCGGCCTGGCCGCCCCGGATGGCCTGGCCGGCCTGACCTTTCCGGACGGTCCGGATAGCCCGGACAGCCCGGACGGCCCGGATAGCCTGACCGTTCTGGATAGCCCGGACGGCCCGGATAGCCCGGACGGCCCGGATGGCCTGGCCGGTCCGGACGCCGGCTCCGGGCGGGCCGGGGCCCCCGGCGGTGCCGTGGCCGGGCCGGACGGGCGCCCGCGCTGCCCGTGGGCGCTGTCCGCGCCGGAATACATCTCCTATCACGACGACGAGTGGGGGCGCCCGGTCCGCGACCGGGCCGGGCTTTTCGAGCGGCTCAGCCTGGAGGCGTTCCAGTCCGGTCTTTCCTGGCTCACCGTCCTGCGTAAACGGGACGCCTTCCGGGCCGCGTTCGCGGATTTCGACCCGGTGGCCGTCGCGGCTTTCGGCCCGGCCGACGTCGAACGGCTGGCGGCGGACGCGGGAATCATCCGCAACCGCCGGAAGATTCTCGCGACAATCACCAACGCCCGGGCGCTGCTGGCGCTGGACGGGTCGTTCGAGGAACTAATCTGGTCGTTCCGGCCCGTGACCACGGCGGTGCCGCTGGTAACGGCGGACCTGCCGGCGACCACGGCCGAGTCGGCGGCGCTGGCCCGGGAACTGAAATCCCATGGCTTCGTCTTTGTCGGCCCCACGACAGCGTATGCGCTGATGCAGGCGTGTGGTCTGGTCAACGACCACCTTGCGGCCTGCGCGGTCAGGAGCTTACGGGGGTGACCGCCCCCGCGCCGCCGGTGCCGGCGGGCCGGCCCGTGCTCCAGGCCGCGCCGCGCGAACCAGACGAACCGGGCCGCTCCGCTAGCATGGCTGATCATGTCGGACGTGATGCTACTTGCGATTGTCAGTGTTGTCGTCACCGGCATCGGCGCGCCGGGGATCAGCGCCTTCTCCGGCCGTATGGAAACACGGCGCTCGCATCGTCTCGCCGTCCAGAAGGAATGCCGTGACGTGCTGGACTTCGCCGCCGAGCAGCTGACCCGGTCCCAACTGGTCACCGCCTACTGTATTTCACTGTGGTCCCGGGGGATAATGGACGGCGACGACGAGGCGAAAGAATATCTGAAGCGCCGGAACCACGCGAACGAAATGGCCCGGACCGCCTACGGGCGGCTGCGTGTCAGGTTCGGCCCGACCGCCCCGGTCACCCGTCACTACGACGACGCCATCGAGTGCATGCACCGCCTGACCGATGTGCTGCGGGGCTACCGCGCCGGCGACACCTACGGCGCCTGGGAGCACCAGGCCAGCGCCGAGTCCGCCGAACTGGCCACGGCCGGCAACAAGTTCCTCACCGCCGCGAAGAAGGCCCTCTCCGCCCAGCGGTAGACGTCGCCGCGGGCACCGGCGCTGTTCGGGGCACCGGCGCTGTTCGGGGCACCGGCGCTACGCCGGGACGTCGGCGTTGCTTGGGGCACCGGCGTTGCTTGGGGCACCGGCGTTGCTTGGGACGTCGGCGTTGCTTGGGGCACCGGCGTTGCTTGGGACGTCGGCGCTACTCCGGGACAGCGGCGAGCACGTCCCGGGTGGCGGACATGCCCAGCCTGGTCGCGCCGGCGCCGACGAGGGCGAGCGCCTGCTCGGCGGTACGGATGCCCCCGCTGGCCTTGATCCCGAGCCGTCCACCGACCGCCGCCGCCATCGCCCGCACCGCCCGCAGGCTCGCCCCGCCCGCCGGATGGAAGCCCGTCGACGTCTTCACGAACTCCGCCCCGCCGGCCTCCGCGGCCCGGCAGGCCGCCGCGATGCCGGCGTCCGGCAGCAGCGCGCTCTCGATGATCACTTTGAGGATCACGTGCGGCGGGACGGCCAGCCGTACCTCGGTGATCTCGGTCTCGATCGACCGCCAGTTCTCCTCCATCGCGCAGGCCAGGTCGATCACCAGGTCGATCTCGTCCGCGCCGTCGGCCACGGCCCGGCGGGCCTCCTGCGCCTTGACCATGGTCAGATGGGTGCCGTGCGGGAACCCGACCACCGAGGCCACGGCGAACGCCGGGTCGTCCGCCGCCGCCCGCTCGTCCTTCGGCCGGCCCCGGCGGGCCGCGGCGGCAGCCAGGTAGACGTGGGTGGGCGCGACACACACCGCGCCGACGCCCAGCTCGGTGGCCTCGCCGCACAGCGCGAGGATCTCCTCCCCGGTCGCCTCGGGGCGCAGCAGGGTGTGATCGATCATCCGGGCGAGTTCGGCCCGGCGTGGGGGAGCGGGAGGGCCCGGCACCGTCGCGCCGGTTCCACCGGTTCCGGCGGGACGGTCCGCTCCGGCTGGGAAGCTCGTCATAGCGTCCATCATTACGGGTGCGGTACGGGTGTGGTGGCAGCCGGAGTTCCAGCGGGCCAGGTGAGGGTCCTCGGACGGCGGGAGGCAGTTGTGCGGGTCGACGTCGTCGAACATCCGCTGGTGGCCGCGCGGCTGACCATGCTGCGCGACAAGGGGACGCAGCCACCGGTGTTCCGCGCGGCGCTGCGGGAGCTGTCCACGATGCTGATCTACGAGGCCGCCCGGGAGCTGCCGACGGTCCGCCACGCCGTGGCCACCCCGCTCACCCCGGCGGTGGGCAGCAGGCTGGCCATGGCGCCGATCGTCGTGCCGGTCCTGCGGGCGGGGCTGGGGATGCTGGAGGCGGCCCTCGGCCTGCTGCCCGAGGCCCGGACCGGCTTCGTCGGCCTGGCCCGGGACGAGCGGACCTTCCAGCCCCACGCCTACCTGGAGTCACTGCCGGCGAGCCTCACCGACTATCCCGTGCTGCTGCTCGACCCGATGCTCGCCACCGGCGGATCGGCCGCGCACTGCCTGAACCTGCTGGCCGGCCGCGGCGCTACCGGCATGGTTCTGGTCTGCGTACTCGCCGCCCCCGAAGGGGTCGCCGCGCTGGACGCGGGCGGCTTCGACGTCCGGATCGTCACCGCCTGTATCGACGAACGGCTCGACGACAACGCCTTCATCGTCCCCGGCCTCGGCGACGCCGGCGACCGCCAGTTCGGCGCCGTCTGACTCCGAGCCGCCCACCAGCGGCGCATGATCGTCAATTGTTTGTCGTTGTGTACGGTTTTCGGGCGAAAAAGCGTACACAACGACAAACAATCGCCGATCTTCTCCGTTCAGGGGCCGAGGAGCAGATGGTGGACGGTGGCGCGGAGCGTGGCCAGGCGGGTGTCCGCCTCGCGGCGGGCGCGTGCGAGGCCGTCGGCGTCCGCCGTGGGCTCGACCGGGACGGCCACCTCCAGATAGGCCTTGATCTTCGGTTCGGTGCCGCTGGGACGAACGACCACCCGTCCACCGTCCGTCAGCCGAAAAATGATCACATCAGCTGGTGGGACGGCACCGGCCGCCTGGCCGGGCGTAGACGGCACGGGTTCGGCGGCCGGGGCGGGTTCGGGTTCGGCGGTCGGGACCGGTGCAGGTGCGGCGGCCGGGACCGGGGCCGGGGCGGGTGCGGGCGCGGCGGTCGGGACCGGGGCTGGGGCGGGTGCGGCGGTCGAGACCGGGGCCAGGGCTGGTGCGACGGCCGGGGCTGGGGCTGGTGCGGCGGCGAGGTCGCGGATGGCGAGTACGTCGGCGGGGCCGATCCTCGCCGGGGGCTCGGCGCGCAGTGCGTCCATCACGGCGGAGATCCGCGCGCTGTCGGTGACCCGGATGGACACCTGGGCGGTGGCGTGCAGGCCGTGTCGGCGGACGAGGTCGTCGAGCCGGTCGAGCAGGGTCCGGCCGTGGCGTTTCTCCGCCGCGGCGATCCCGGCGATCGCCAGGGCCGCGGTGATTCCGTCCTTGTCGCGCACGAGCGTCGGCGCGACCGCGTAGCCGAGCGCCTCCTCATAGCCGAAGACGAGGCCGGCGTGCGCCCGCATGATCCATTTGAAGCCGGTGAGGGTCTCGAGGCAGGGGACGCCGTGCGCGGCCGCGAGCGTCGCCAGTGCGCCCGAGCTCACGATCGTCGTGGCGACCGGCCCGGGCCGGTCGCGCAGCACCTCGTCCGCGAGCAGCAGCCCGACCTCGTCGCCGGTGAGTACCCGGCTGCCGACCGCGGCCGCACAGCGGTCCGCGTCCGGGTCGTTGGCGATGACGACGTCGGCGCCCACCGCCCGGCCGAGCGCGAGCACCCGGTCCAGCACGCCGGGCTCCTCCGGGTTCGGGAACGCGACGGTCGGGAAGTTCGGGTCGGGACGGGCCTGCTCGGCTACCACGAACGGCGCGGCCAGGCCAGCCCGGGTGAACACGGCGGCCAGGGTGTCTGCGCCCACACCGTGCAGCGGCGTGTACGCCACCCGGAGGCCAGCAAGATCGTCTAGGGTGGAGTCGTCAACGGCCCGGCTGGTGGT
>NZ_CAKKTM010000092.1:6614-13869 GCF_920888515.1 Protofrankia sp. CiP1_Cm_nod1
GCGGCCGCCGCCACGTAACTGTCGTGGATCTCCACGCCAAGGCGGATCCAGCCGTCACCGAGGGGAAGGGACGCGGCCGGCCCGACGGCATCGATCGCCGTCTCGATCTCGCTGTCGACGGGAGCGACGATCTGCGCCCCGTTCGCCGGGTCGCCGGACGGTGCGCCCAGGTACACCTTGTAGCCGTTGTCGGTCGCCGGATTGTGACTTGCGGTGACCATGATGCCGGCGTCCGCGCCGAGTCGGCGGACGGCGAACGCCAGCACCGGCGTGGGCACCGGGACAGGCAGCAGGGCCGCCCGCACCCCCGCCCCGGCGAGCACCCGAACACTGTCGAGGGCGAACCGCTCGCTGCCATGCCGGGCATCCGCCCCCACGACAACCAGCGGAAGTGGACGATCATCGTCCGGTGGCGTCCCCGAGCCGGTCGGTGCGGTATCCGCGGGCGTTACTGATGGTGATCTGGTTGTCGTGGGCGAAGCGTCCGTGCCGGGCTGTCGGGCGAGCAGCCAGGTGGCCAGGCCCGCCGCCGCCCGTCGGACGACCGCGGTGTTCATCCCGGCCGGGCCGGCGCGAAGCGGCCCACGAAGCCCGGCCGTGCCGAAGCGCAGGGCACCGGAGAACCGTTCACGCAGGGCTTCGAGGTCACCAGTGGTAAGCGCGGCGTCGACCAGAGTGGCCAGTTCGGCCCGGTCGGCCGGCCAGGGATCGTCGGCGATCCACCGCCGGGCCCGGGCGAACAGGTCCGGGAGGCCCGCGTCATCCACAGCGTGCACGTTCATCCCCGATGGGCACGTTCATCCAACATGACCAGTTCACCAGCCTGCCCCAGGACCCGCACGCTCATCCCCACGGATGCGGCCTTCTCGACGGACACGGCCTTCTCGACGGACACGGCCTTCTCGACGGACACGGCCTTCTCGACGGATGCGGCCTTCTCGACGGATGCGGCCTTCTCGACGGACACGGCCTTCCCGATGGACACGGCCTTCCCGATGGACACGGCCTTCTTGACGGACACGACATTCCCGGCGGGCGCGGCCATCCTGATGGACGTGTTGTCCCGGCGGACGCCGTCCATCTCGACCGATCACAGCCTGGTGATGATCGAGGCGAGCAGTGCGCCCATGCGTCCGGCCGCCTCGGCGCCGGCGGCCAGCACGTCGGTGTGGTCGATCGGCTCGTCGGTCATGCCGGCGGCCAGGTTGGTCACCAGGGACAGCGCCAGCACCTCGGCGCCCTCGGCCCGCGCAGTGATCGTCTCGTGCACGGTCGACATGCCGACCAGGTCGGCGCCGAGCGTCCGCAGCATCCGGATCTCGGCCGGGGTCTCGAAGTGCGGCCCGGGCAGCGCCGCGTAGACCCCTTCGGTGAGGGCCGGGTCGGCGGCTCGCGCCAGCGCGCGTAGCCGCGGGGAGTAGGCGTCGGTGAGGTCGACGAACTGCGGCCCGATCAGGGGTGAACGGCCGGTGAGGTTCAGATGGTCGGAGATCAGTACGGGCTGGCCGACAGTGTGGTCCTCGCGCAGCCCGCCGGCGGCGTTGGTGAGCACCACGGTGGACACACCCGCGGCACAGGCTGTGCGGACACCATGGGCGACGACCCGGGGGTGATAGCCCTCGTAGGCGTGGACCCGGCCGAGGAACAGCAGAAGATGACGTCCACCGAGGGCAACCGAGCGCACCGTCCCGGCGTGGCCGGGGGCACTCGGCGGCGGAAAACCGGCGAGTTCGGCGACGGCCACCTCGCCGGTCACTGTGCCGGTCGCGGCCAGCACGTCCGCGGCGGGCAGCCATCCACTGCCGAGCACGATGGCGATGTCGTGCCGTCCGACACCTGTGATCTCGGCCAGCCGCGCCGCGGCAGCCGTCGCCTCCGCAGCGGCCTGCGCACCCGGCCCAGTAGCCGTCTGCACGGCAATGGTGTCCCGCATGTGGTGACTCTAGCTTCGGTCCCGCCCCGGCGTGTTCCGCTCCGTTGCTGCGCTGGCCTGCTGCGCTGGCCTGCTGCGCTGGCCTGCTGCGCTGGCCTGCTGCCCTGACGGTGACTTGCTGTTCTGACTCGCTCCGCAGCCCTGATCCGCCGCTCTGATTCGCAAGCCGCCCGGTTTACCCATATTTGGGGTGATATCGAAGGCATCCGAGGTACTGACCCTCCACGGCCTGGCCCCTCGCTCATCCCACGGCACCACCACCCATACGGTCGAATCAGTAGACGGAAACTGTCATCGCTCGGAGCCCTGAAAATATTATGTAGAGGAATAATTCGCGGCATCGGATAGCGCCTTCTGCGGCTATCTCGCTGCGCCTGTCTCGATCGGCTCGGGCCTCCGGGTCATCCGGCCCCTTGATGCTGCTGAATATTCGGTGTCTGAGCGTCCGGCGTCGAGACTGTCGAGAATGCCATGGCCATTATGATCATCGAGAGGTGCCATAGCCGGGGTCGCTGCCCACGTGGATGCCACAGGCGGGTGGTAGGACGCCTCTGGAAAGCGGCGGTGAAGCGATCTCAGAAGGGTGGTGAGCCGAGATCCAGAACGCTGTCCCGTCTGGTTCTGTCCGTGTCCGGACCGTGGGCGCCGGCCCTTTTTCTCACGCCGTGGGTACCTCCCCCGCTGTACGTGTCCGTCCCCGGGGCTCCTGGAGCTGCTGATGCGCTCGTTCTCGATATTCCTGCTGTGGAGGCATCCGTTCCCGTGTTGCGCGTTCTGGGAATGTCTGCTCGCGGGGATCCTGCTTGCGAGACGGGGTCGTTGTCTGACCTCCGAGTTATGAGCCCGGCGGGCTCGACGTCCCAGGGTTCGGGGATGCTGGGGTAGACCCGTCCGGTCGGGCTGGTCCACATCGCGGTGTCACCGTCGGTGCGTTGAACCGTCCAGCCGCCCTCGTGTTTGGCCCTGTGGTGGCGCCGGCACAAGGTCAGTAGATTCTCTTCGCTGGTGGGTCCGCCGGCGCTGTGCGGCTGGATGTGGTCGAGGTCGCAGAACTGGGCAGGTTTCCGGCAGCCCGGGAAACGGCAGGTCCGCTGCCGCGTGCGCAGCAGCCGGGCGAGGCCGGGTGCGGAGAAGCGGCGGCCGACCTCGATCGGCCGGTCGCCCTGGGCGGGGTCGGTGAAGATCCGCCGCCAGGTCGCCTCCCGGGCGAGCTCCCGGACGGTTTCTGCGGGGATCGGCCCGTAGCCGGCGAGTTCCCCGGGGGTGTCGCTGACCGCGGCGAGGGTCGCGGCGGAGACGAGTATCCCGACCTCCACGGACACCTCAGCTCCCCGGTCGCGGCCGAGGAGCAGGTCGACGAGGGCGTCGGCGCGGCGGGCGTCCATGCTGGGGCGTTCGTCCGGGCCGGTGTGGGGGATGGTCATGCCAGGGGGCTCGTCCGGGTCGGCGACCGCGCGGGCGAGGGCATCGAGGCGCTGGTAGGCGGCTTGGGCGTCGAGGGCGGGCAGCAACGCCCACAGTTCGGCCATCCCGTCCTCGGCCGGACGAAGCTGCACCTCCCGACCTTTGCGGGCGTGGGCGTGCCGTCGCCGCGCGCCGTCCGGGTCGGCGCTGAGAACGGCCCGGCGCAACGCCTGACGGAACAGGCTGGGACTGCCCCGCCCACCCCGGGCCAGCACCTTCCGCTCGACCGCGGCGGCTTTGTCTGCGGACAGGGCGGCGGTTGTCTCGGCGACCGCGCGGACCCGACCCAGATCGATCGCCCCGGTCTCCAGCGCGGCCAGGGTGGCCGGCAGCCGGTCGACGACGGTGACCGCAAGCTCCACGCTGGCCGCGGCAGCGGCCGGGGACAGGGTGAGTTCGGCGGCGATCTCCTCCGCGGCCCACCCCGGCCCGGCCGGGTTCCCCTCCCCGGGCGGGGTGGGCCGCAACGCGGCGAGACGGGCCTGGGCACGCAGCATGACCGCCTCCAGCCCGGCGATCCGCCGCCGCACCGCGGCCATCAGGGACAGGCAGCCGTCCGAGTCACAGGAGGCCACCACCGGCAGACGGCCGGCCATGTCACAGCCCGCCAGCGCTGGCGGGCCACCGCACTCGGCGCGGCCCGTCGGCGCTGGCGGCGGGGCCGGAACCGCCGTGCCAGCCGGGGCTGGGTCGCCCACCCTGGTATCGAACATATGTACGAGTATAGTCGCTTATATGGACATTTTCACCCCTGACGACGATCGCTCTCCCGGCCCTCCGCACAGGCGCAGGACGCAGACCGCATACGAGAGGCATCCATAATGATCTATAAAGTCCGGTTGCGCCGGGCCGGTGCCTGGTGGCCGACGGTTGGTCATGATCGTGCGTCAGCGGCCCGGGGGGCCGGCGGCGGGGCGGAAGTCGTGGTCCGGATGGTCCCGGGTGGCTGGGCCACCCGGGACCCGGGGCCAGTCCCAGGCCACCCCGTAGTGGAGCCCGCGGGAAAGCTCGACGAAGTCCTTGCGGACGTATCCGAGGCTGCTCGGCACAAGCCAGTGCTCCTCGTCGTCCGGATGCAGCCGGGCCTCCGGGCCGAGCACGCCGCTGAAATACCAGACGCGGACGGGTGGTACCGTCGGGTCGAACTGGAGCTGTACCGTGTATCGGCTGTTCTGCTGCTCTTTCGGTGTGTAGTTCAGGACCGGTGTCATCTCGCGGTCGGTGTGTATGCGCAGCCGGTACACAAAGGAAACGCGGTCGCCGGGGGAAAGCGCCGCCGAGAACTCGAGCTCGGTCACCTCGTACCCGTTCGGGATGAAGGTGGAGCGCCGGACCGCGCAGTTCGCCAGCGCTTCGACGGAGATCACCTCGGGTCGCGGGTCGCTGTGATAGCGGGTGGTCGCCACGTAGTGGTCGATCCCGTCGTCGAGGGCGACCAGGGACCGGAATATCAGCACTTCCGTCGGGATCCGGCCGGAAAGTCGTACCAGCAGCTCGGCCCGGTCAAGGAGAAACCGCGGCCGGCTGGCGTCGAGGAGGCCCGGCGCACCGCTGCCGGCCAGGTAGTCCTGCCAGCCGGCACCGGCGCTGAGCTCCGCGACCCGCTGCCTGAGCAGGAGCGCGGCCTCGACGGTCCCCCGGTAGAACCATTCCCGTACGGTTCGCTCGTGTCGGCCCCGGCGGCGGGCGAGTGCGTCGATCCGGGCCGTCAGGGACGGCTCACCCGGATTCTCGCCGTCAATGTTGAAACCGATCTGGGCACCGGTCCGCAGTTTTTCCTGGGGGATGGCGTGACAGCACTCGACTATGATGTTCTGTAATGCGGCGGCGCGTTGGTCGTCCGACCATTCTCCAGGTGCCGGGGGCAGCAGCCGTACCAGAGGCGAGCTCCTGAGTTTCTCGACGTTCAAACCCGGTCCCGCCGAGAGCGCGACAAGCTCCGCCCTGATCGTCTCGACGGTCAACTGGGTTATGGTGTCGCCGGTCATGGGCAGCCCCGTTCCCGTCCTGGAAACAACCGATCGGACTCCCGGCGGGTCGCGCCGGCCGGGTAGCGTGAACCCGCGCGGCCGCGCGTCGGTTCCGCCGGTGGTGGCGTGCGCCGTGGAGTCTTTCCATCAACGGTAGACGTAATCGTGGGCGCATGTGTGTTTTCCTGGCTGACATCGATAAAAATAATCGCTTTTGCCTGCTTTGTGGCTGGGTCCGGGCGGCTGCCGCGGGGCGTGGCCACCCGGTCGCCCTCGGCCGGCGAGGCCGCCTCGGGGCGACGGGAGCGGCGAGGCGGGTCCCTGAAGCCGACGGCTCCCTCGCTGTGGTCATCTGGCCGCGGTCACCTCCGGTCTGCCGGTCCTCGCCGGGCGCGGGCTGGCGCGTCGGGAGTGATCCGGAGTGGTTCAGCCGTGCTCCTTGCCGCTTCGTCGGCCATCTCGTGGTCCATCCCGTCGGCGATCCCGTCAGGCCGTTGCCGTGACGGCGGTGAACCCGGCGTGAGAATCGCGCATGAGTGGGCCGGGTTTCCCTACGATCTGGCCATGAGCGAGCGTCTGTCGGAGTCCGGCCAGCCGATCAAGCCGGTTTACAGTGCATCCGATCTGCCCGCGGGCCTGACGGAGCGCCTGGGTTCACCCGGTGAGTATCCGTTCACCCGGGGCGTCTACCCGACCATGTACACCGGCAAGCCGTGGACAATGCGGCAGTACGCCGGTTTCGGCACCGCCAGGGAGTCCAACGAGCGGTATCACTCGCTTGTCGCCGCGGGCACCGGCGGGCTTTCGGTCGCGTTCGACCTGCCCACCCAGATGGGTTATGACTCCGACGACCCGATCGCTCACGGCGAGGTCGGGAAGGTCGGGGTGGCGATCGACTCGATCGAGGACATGCGGGTGCTCTTCGCCGGCATCCCGCTGGACAAGGTCTCCACGTCGATGACCATCAACGCGCCGGCGTCCGTCCTGCTGCTGCTATACCAGCTGGTCGCCGAGGAGCAGGGCGTCCCCGGCTCGAAGATCACCGGAACCATTCAGAACGACGTCCTCAAGGAATACATCGCCCGCGGTACCTACATCTATCCGCCCGCGCCGTCCCTGCGGCTGATCGCCGACACGTTTGCGTACTGCCGCAACGAGATCCCCCGGTGGAACACGATCTCGATTTCCGGCTACCACATGGCCGAGGCCGGGGCCACCCCCGCGCAGGAGATCGCTTTCACCCTCGCCAACGGCATCGCCTACGTCCGGGCCGCCGTCGAGGCGGGGCTCGCCGTGGACGAGTTCGCCCCCCGGCTGTCCTTCTTCTTCGTCTCCCGCACGACCCTGCTGGAGGAGGTGGCGAAATTCCGCGCCGCCCGCCGGATCTGGGCGGACGTGATGAAGAACACCTTCGGCGCGACGAACCCCAAGTCGATGATGCTGCGCTTCCACACCCAGACCGCGGGCGTACAGCTCACCGCGCAGCAGCCCGAGGTCAACCTGGTCCGGGTCGCGGTACAGGGCCTCGCCGCCGTGCTGGGCGGCACCCAGAGCCTGCACACGAACTCCTACGACGAGGCCATCGCCCTGCCGACGGTCAAGGCCGCGACCCTGGCGCTGCGTACCCAGCAGGTGCTCGCCTACGAGACGGACATCACCGCCACCGTCGACCCGTTCGCCGGCTCCTACGCGGTCGAGGCCCTCACCGACGATGTCGAGCAGGCCGCCCGCGAGCTCATGGAGCAGGTCGAGAAGCGCGGCGGAGCCGTCGCCGCGATCGAGCAGGGCTACCAGAAGAGCGAGATCGAGAACCTGTCTCTTATACACATCTCCGAGCCCACGAGACAAGCGCTCATATCGTATGCCGTCTTCTGCTTGAAAAAAAAAA
>NZ_CAKKTM010000093.1 GCF_920888515.1 Protofrankia sp. CiP1_Cm_nod1
GTCATGCAGGGCATCGAGGACGGTTCACGCACCGTGGTCGGCGTCAACCGCTTCCGTGCCGAGCAGGAGGAGCAGTACGACCCGCTGCGGGTCGACCCGGCGATCGAGGCCGACCAGTCGGCCCGGCTGGCCACCCTGCGCGCCGACCGCGACAACGCCGAGGTGACCCGCCATCTGGACGCGGTGAAGGCCGCCGCGCAGGGCACCGACAACGTCCTCTACCCACTGAAGGAGGCGCTGCGCGCCCGGGCCACGGTCGGCGAGGTCTGCCACGCCCTGCGCTCGGTCTGGGGGATCTACCACCCTGCCGACGCCTTCTGACCTCGCCGGGCGTGGGCGGAACCCCGGCGGCGTTTCTCGTCACCTTGCGTACCCTCCGGGTACGCGGCGGCTCCTCGACCTTGCCGGGCTTGCGCCCACATCCCGGCGACCAGGCGTGGGCGAAACCCCGGCGGCCTTGTGACAGCGGCCTTGTGATACCTACCGGGCTGTTAGGTATCACAAGGCTGCGTCGGTGATAGGTAAGTATCACAACGCCAGCCGGCGTCGGCGGCCCTGCCGGGGCGACCGGCCCAGGGGTGCTACCGGGCGGACGTGTCCGGTTCTCCCTCGATCGTCCGTAGGATGCCGTCCGCGATGAACAGGCGGTTGCGGGCTCGCCCGGGCACCTCGGTGAGGATTCCGCTCTCGACCAGCTTCGCGACGTTCAGACTGGCGGAACGGTGCGTCACGTCGAGAATGCGCCGTGCCCGGCTGACGGTCAGCGCCGGTATGTCGAACAGCGCGTCCACCAGCGCCGCCAGCAGCCCGGACGAGCGCGCGGTGCTGACCCGGGCGCGGTAGTCGTTCCGCAGGTTGTGCAGCGCGGTGGAACGCCGCACCGCGTCCCGGGCCTGTTCGGCGACCCCGCGGAGGAAGAACTCCACCCATCCTGCCCACTCCCCGTGCGTGGAGACCCGCAGCAGATGGGCGTAGTACTCGTCGCGCCGCGGTTCGATCCAGGCCGAGATGTCCAGCATGGGCGTGTCGAGCAGTCCCCATTCAGCCAGCAGCAGGACGACCAGGAGTCGGCCGACCCGCCCGTTGCCGTCGAGGAACGGGTGGATGGCCTCGAACTGGTAGTGCGCGCATGCGATCGTGACCAGTGGTGGCAGGTCGTGGTCGGTGTGCAGGTGCTTCTCGAACAGGTCCAGGCACTCCCACAGCCGTTCCGGGGGAGGCGGGACGTAGGTGGCGGTGTCGAGGGTGCAGCCGGGCGCCCCGATCCAGTTCTGGCTCCGCCGGACGTCACCCGGGGTCGCGTAGTCTCCGCGGACGCCACTGAGCAGGATGGCGTGCGCCTCCCGCAGCAACGGGACGCTCAGCGGAAGCCGACGGTCGGGGTCGAGTGTGTGCTCGACCGCGGCCATGTAGTTGAACACCTCCCGGACGTCCGCGCCGTCGCTCCGGGCCGGCTGCTCCGCCTCGAAGAGCACCAGGTCGGAGACGGATGCCTGGGTGCCTTCGATCCGGCTGGACAGCACGGCCTCCCGGCGGACCAGCGCCCGGGCCAGCAGCCGCGGGTTGGGCAGCGTCCGGCCGGCGCCGGCGAGTTCCCCCAGCGCGCGGTCGGCGTCCGAGAGCAGCCTGATCAGGGATCGGTCGAGGTCGAGAGCAGGGGGCAGCGGCGGCGGGACGAAGGCGAGGTAACCGCGTTCGGCCCGGACGATGTGGCGCTGCTGGCCGGTGGCGAAGGCCTCGCGTCGCACTGATACTTACCTACCATCCGGAAGTCCTTGTGATACCTACAGGCCTGTTTGGTATCACAAGGCTACGCCAGTGGTCAGTAAGTATCACGGCGCGAGAGCCATTGTGATTCCCAAGGGGCCGTTTGGTATCACAAGGATCCGCCAGCGGTCGGTAAGTACCACAACGCCGAGCCGAGCTCGGCCCGGGCCGAGCGGCGGTTGGTGTTCGTCCGGGCGGGCATCAGGGGCGGCGTCGCGTGGACGTCGGAGACGCTCCCGCGCGGACGGTGTTCGGGGTGGAAGGCTGGACGGTATGCGTATACATCCAGCGCGGAAGGCCCGCCCGCCGGAGGTTCCGCTGGAGCCGGGGGAGTTCACCGAGGTCGTGCTCCGGGGCCGGCTCACCGACCCCGCCGGCCCGGGCGCGTTCACCGCGCGGGCCGAACGGTTCATCGGGCACCGCCTCGGGGCGTCCCGCTGGATTCTGCTCACCACCCGCCGGCTGCTGGTCGTCGCGCCTTTTCCCCGGCCCGGCGGCTACTTCGACGTCGCCTTCGACCGGCGGGTGGTGTCGGCGTCGCAGGGGCGCAAGCACGGTGATCTGATCGTCATCCCCCTGGCCACCCCCGCCGGCCCCCAGATGCTGCGCGTCCCGGCATCCATCCGCCCCGAAGCCACCCGCTTCATCCGTGCCCTGCGCTTGCGTTAGCGCCGATTCTCGCGCAGTTGTTGGACACCCCCATCGATCATGTGTACTCGAAGCGGGCGGCACCGCTGGTCGGCAACCGGCTGCTGAGCCTGGCCGGCTCGGCCAAGGAGGTGCGGCGTTTCACGTTCGACCTGACCGACAGCCGGCTGGACTACACCGCCGGCGACACCCTGGGGGTCTGGCCGACGAACTGCCCCGATCTGGTCGACGAGTGGCTCGCCGCCACCGGCCTGGACCCCCACACCGTCGTCGACGTGGGCGAGCCGATGCCGCTGGTCGAGGCGCTGCGTCACCGGCTGGACATCACCACCGTCCGACCGGACCTGCTGCGTTTCGTCGCCGAACGCACCCGCGACGCCCGGCTGCGCACCCTGCTGCGCCCCGACAACAAGCTCGAACTGACGAAGTGGATGTGGGGCCGCCAGGCCGGCGACGTCCTCGCCGAACACCCGGTGCGGGCCGGCGTCACCGACTGGCTGGCGGTGCTCGGACGGTTGCAGCCCAGGATGTACTCGATCTCCTCCTCGCCGCTGGTGGAGCCGGCGGCGGTGAGCCTGACCGTCTCCGTCATCCGTTTCGTGGGCAGCCGCGGCCGCCCCCGCAAGGGCGTGTGCTCCACCTACCTCGCCGACGCGGCCCCCGGCCACCCGGTGCCGGTGTTCCTGCGACGCTCGCCGCACTTCCGCCCGCCCGCCGACGACGGCGTACCGGCTGTCATGATCGGCCCGGGTACCGGCGTCGCGCCGTTCCTGGGCTTCCTGCAGGAGCGCCAGGCTCGCGGCGCGCGC
Organism: Protofrankia sp. CiP1_Cm_nod1; assembly: GCF_920888515.1. Lineage (GTDB taxonomy): Bacteria > Actinomycetota > Actinomycetes > Frankiales > Frankiaceae > Protofrankia. Next base: position 3,225 of record NZ_CAKKTM010000093.1, read on the forward strand.
GGGCCGAACTGGCTGTTCTTCGGTGAACAACGCCGTGCGACCGACTTCTACTACGCCGACGAACTCGAAGCTCTCTCCACCGCTGGTACCCTCACCCGCCTTGACCTTGCATTCTCCCGCGACCAACGCGCCAGGATCTATGTCCAGGACCGCATGCGGGAACATGGCGCGCACCTGTGGGCGTGGCTGCGCGACGGCGCCTGCGTCTACGTGTGCGGCGACGCCGCCCGCATGGCCAAAGACGTCGATCAGGCACTCCGCGACATCGCCACCACCCATGGCAACCTCGACCCCGAGGAAGCCGCCGCCTACATCAGACAACTCGCCACCGACAACCGCTACGTCCGCGACGTCTACTGATTCCACTGGATGTTTGGTGCTGGAGTTGTTGCGCTCAGCATCGGTGTAAAGCTGCTGGAAGAAACTCCCCACATGAGACACGG
>NZ_CAKKTM010000094.1 GCF_920888515.1 Protofrankia sp. CiP1_Cm_nod1
AGTCGTCGGCAGCGTCAGATGTGTATAAGAGACAGGTGGTGTACGACGCCAACGTGCTCTATCCGAACACGTTACGCGATCTTCTGATCCGGATCGCGCAGTCAGGTCTGGTGCAGGCGAAGTGGACCAACGAGATCCTCGACGAGATGGCCACCGCGATAGGCCGGACTCGGCCGGACATATCGCCCGAGAAGCTCACTCGCCTCCGTAGCCTTATGAACGCGGCCATCAGAGACGTCCTGGTGTTCGGCTACGAGCCGCTGATCGAAGGGCTGAAGCTCCCCGATCCCGGAGACCGGCATGTGCTGGCTGCCGCGATCAAGGCCGGTGCTCAGGTCATCGTCACCCGGAACCTGAAAGACTTCCCCGCCGCCGACCTGGAACCGTGGGGTGTCGAAGCCAAGACACCCGATGCCTTCGTGTTGGACCAGGTGGGCATCAGAGGGCAGGCGGTGGCAGCATCCATCCAACAGATCGCGGACTCCCGAACGAACCCACCGGAGTCCGTCGACGACATTCTGCGCCAGCTAGAACGTAACGGACTCGTGGAATCGACAGCGGCACTCCGCACGCTATAGCCGCCGGGTGGCCCTTGGGAGAATCTCACCCATGGGCCACCCGGCCCCTATAGCGCAGGTCGCGCTCAGTTTCGGCGGGCACCCGGCTCGCCGACGAGATCCGCATGCTCACCGAGCCCTACAGGCTTGAGGCGGGGCAGGGTCGAGTCGAGGTGGCGCTGGCCGGGATGCGGTGTTTCCCGGCTGCCGGCCCGGGTTGGTTCTGGCACGGAGCGTGCCATTCCGCTACAACAGGGACATGACGCAGGGGGAGTCGTTCGTGTTTGTGTCCTACACCAGTGCGGACGAGAAGTGGGCGACGTGGATCGCCTCCATGCTCGAAGGAGCCGGGCTGGCCGCCCGAGTACAGGTGTGGGATTCCCTGCCTGGGCAGAACTTCGTCGAATGGATGAACATCCAGCTTGCCGGTGCCCGTTGGACGGTCGCGCTCTACTCCCAGGCATATTTCGCGTCTGCCTGGTGCACCGCGGAGTGGACCGCGGCGCTGGCCCGTCGCACTCTGTTACCGGTCCGCCTCGAGCCGGTCGAACCGCCGGCGACGCTGCAGGTCCTGACCTGGGTGGACCTGTTCGACCTCGACGAAAACCAAGCTCGTGAGCGGCTGCTGTACGCGGTCGGTAAACAGGTTCTGCCCCGACTGGCGGCCTTCCCCGGCCGAACCTCCGCTTCGACGGCGACGCCAATATTTCCCGGCGCTACCGGGGCGGTGGGGCATCTGCACAGCGAGGTAGAGCGTTCCGATCCCGCCGTCACCCTCGCCACCGCGCTGAGTCAGCTTGGCTCGACGACACTCGCGGTCCGCTGCGCGGGCATCCGTGCTCTGGAACGCGCCGCTACCGCCGAGTCTGCTGACCCAGCTTTGATCGACGAAGTGACCGAGGTGCTTGAATCCTTCCTCCGGGGAACCCGTAACGCAAAAGGCGCGCGCCCTGGTGCCGTCGCCCCGGAAGATCTCCTTGCCGCGGGGCGCATACTCGTCCGGATCGCCAAGAATCGATCTTTCGACCTGTCTGGTGTCGACCTGCGCGGAGCGGAACTTAACCGCACGAACCTCGCCGGGGCCCGACTCGCCGGTATAGATCTCACTAACGCTTGGTTGGCTGGGGCGGATTTGGCTGGTGCTGATCTGGCTGGGGCGAGGCTCGTGAAAGTGTGGCTGAAAAGAGCGGACCTTACTGGCGCAAACCTCGCTGGGGCCCGACTCGACAGGGCAACTCTCGCTCACGCCCGGCTGGCTGACGCGGACCTCACGAACGCTTCGCTGGCTGGTGCGAACCTCATCAAGGCGGTGGGGCTGATCCAGAAGCAACTCGAGTCGGCGGAAGGGGACGCAGCCACACGGTTACCTGCGGGGTTGGTCCGGCCGGTGTCCTGGCTGGCGTAACGTCCGTCCGACAAGTTTCGCCTGTTTGGCGTGTCGACGAGGTCGGTTTTGTCTGGTTTCAGGGCTCAGGGCTCAGGGCTCAG
>NZ_CAKKTM010000095.1 GCF_920888515.1 Protofrankia sp. CiP1_Cm_nod1
GCCCGCCGGTCTTCCGGTGCAGCAGTGTCTCCCGGTGCCCGCGGCCGAGCAGCACCGTCCCGGCCGGCCCGGAGATCTCCTCCGCCTCGAAGACCAGCTCATCGCGTGCGCTGGGGACCAGCCGTGCCAGGTAGGAGTGTGGCGGTGCCTCCACCCGGACCGTGATCCCCGACGCGCCGCCCCGCGGGCCGCCGTGCAGCAGCGCTCCGGCACCGCCGCGCAGCCCGACGAACAGTTGCAGGTCCTCGTCGACGATTCGCCCCAGCAGCTCCAGCGCGGAGACGAAGTTGCTCTTGCCCGCCCCGTTCGGGCCGATCAGGACGTTCAGCCCGCCCAGCCGGACCCGCGTCGAGCGGATCGAGGTGTACCCCTCGACCGTCACCGCCGCAAGCCGACCTGCCGTCATACGATCACTCTACGGCGGGCACCACCGCGGGCGGCGTCTGGCTGTGCGTCCGGGCTGGCCGGGGGAGCGGAACGTGCGCCGTTCACCGGCCCGTTCCCGCCCGACCTGCGAGAACGACCTCACCGGACTCGCGGGGTCAGGTGGGTCATCAGGGGGTCAGGTTCCACAGGGCGTCGAGGGGGAGGGCGGAGAGGCGGTCGCCGAAGGGTAGGGTCTGCTGGCCGGTGTAGAGGACGTAGCCGGCTACGAAGCGTGGGCCGAGCAGGTTGGCGAGGTGGCGTAGGCCGGCGAGGTCCTCGGTGCGGACGGTGGCGCCGGCTTTGACCTCGATCCCGACGACACGGCCGTCGGGGGTCTCCAGCAGTGCGTCCACCTCGACCTTGTCCTTCGTCCGGTAGTGGTAGAGGCGGGCGGACTGCTCGTTCCAGCCGAGTTGGCGGGCGAGTTCGGTGAGGACGAAGTTCTCGACCATCGGGCCGGCGGTGCCGTCGGGTTCCCCGAGCCGGGCCGCGTCCTGCCCCAGCAGATGGCAGGCTATGCCGCTGTCCACGTATGCCAGCTTCGGTGTGCCGACCGCCCGGTGGGTGTGGCCGGTGGACCAGGCCGGAACCAGCTTGATGAGAAAGACCGCGGACAGCAGGTCCAGGTAGCGGTTGAGAGTGGTTCTGGGGATGCCGGACTGTGACGCGAGCGCGCCGGGTACCAGCAGCCCACCGGACCGGCTCGCGAGCAGGGCGAGCAGTTGGTGCAGCTCACCGCGGCGCTGGATGGCGGACAGTTCGGTGACGTCCCGGGCGATGAGGGTGGACAGGTAGGAGTCGAAGAACGCCGTCCGGCGGCGGGGTGAGCGCCGCACCGCTTCGGGGTAGCCGCCGCGGACGATGCGTTCGAGGTAGTCGCGGCGTCGCAGCGGCGAGGTGCGGCTGAGCCCGGGGCCGTGGGTGAAGGCCGCGTCGACGAAGTGGTCCGGCGTCCCGTCGATCTCTCCCTGTGAGAACGGCCACAGTTCGATGGTCTCGATGCGCCCGGGGAGCGCGTCCGGAAGGTCGCGTAGGGCGAGGATCTGAGCGGAGCCGGTCAGGAGGAAGCGGCCGGGCCGGGGGTCGGTGTCCACCGCCACCTTGATCGAACGGAACAGTTCGGGGGCGAGCTGGACCTCGTCCACGACCAACAGGCCGTCGTGGTCGATGAAGCCTGTCGGGTCGTCGTGCGCGGCGCGCAGCGTGGCGGGGTCGTCGAGCAGGCGGATCAGCGGGTTGGCGGTGGCGGCGGCGGCCAGCCGGGCGAGGGTGCTCTTGCCGGCCTGTCGCGCGCCGTTGATCGCGACGACTCTGGTGTCTCCCAGCGCCTCCACGATGAGTGCCTCCGCCTTGCGTCTGATCAGCGCGCCTGATGCGTTCACACCACCATTATGGACACTTGGCCGCCATGATCGTGGTCATCTGGTCGCATGGTCTGTGGACAGTTGGACGCAGGTATCGTGGTCACCTGGACACTGTCCTTGCGGTTATCTGGTCGGACGGGTCGTGGTGAAATGGACGCTCGGTGCGTGGGCGGGTGGCCTTGCGCCGCGTGGACGATCGGCCGCTGGGATGCCTGATCGTGGTGGTGCCCTGACGGATCCGTGGCGGCATGGCTTCGTGACGGTGACGGGCGGTGGGCGTGAATGTTCGTTCGGTTGCGGCGCTGGCGGCCGGTAAGGTCGGTCGCGGTACGGGCGTCGTGATACGGGCGTGCTCGGGCGCCTGAAGCAACCACGGCAGGCCCAGGAACTACAGCGAACGGGCGGAACGGTCGATGAAGACGGCGATGCGGTCACACCTGTGCGGTGCGCTGCGCACGGAGCACATCGGTGCGACGGTTACGGTATGCGGCTGGGTGGCCCGCCGCCGCCAGCACGGCCAGTCGCTGATGTTCGTCGATCTGCGGGATCACTCCGGCCAGGTGCAGTGCGTGGTGGACGGCTCCGTCGACGTCCGCTCCGAGTATGTCGTCGCCGTCACCGCGACGGTGGCGGCCCGGCCCGAGGGGACGATCAACCCCAACCTGGCCACCGGCGAGATCGAGCTGCACGACTGCGTGGTGACGGTCCTCTCCGCGGCGCTGCCGCCGCCGTTCCCGATCGACGAGCGGGCGGACTCGGTCGACGAGGCGACCCGGCTCACCTACCGCTACCTGGACCTGCGCCGCGAGCGCATGCAGCGCAACCTGCGCACCCGCTCGGCGGTGCTGGCCGCGCTGCGCTCGGAGCTGGTACCGCGGGAGTTCGTCGAGGTCGAGACGCCGCTGCTGATGCCCTCCACGCCGGAGGGGGCGCGGGAGTTCGTCGTGCCGTCCCGGCAGTTCCCGGGCAGTTTCTACGCGCTGCCGCAGTCCCCGCAGCTGTTCAAACAGCTCCTGATGGTGGGCGGCGCCGACCGTTACTTCCAGTTCGCCCGCTGCCTGCGTGACGAGGACCTGCGCGCCGACCGGCAGTACGAGTTCACCCAGCTCGACGTCGAGATGAGCTTTGTCGACCAGGACGACGTCCTGGAGGTGATCTCCGCCGCGGTGCTGACCGCCGCGCGGGCCGTCACCGGCGGGCCGGTCGCGCCGATCGAGCGGATCACCTGGCACGAGGCCATGGACCGTTTCGGCGTGGACAAGCCCGACCTGCGCTTCGGCCTGGAGCTCGTCGAGCTGACCGGGGTCTTCACGGGCAGCGGCTTCCAGGCGTTCGCCGGGGCGCCGTCGGTGAAGGGCATCCGGGTGCCTGGCGGTTCGGCCACCCACAATCGCAAGGCGCTGGACGCGCTGACCGACCGGGCCAAGCAGCTTGGCGCGAAGGGCCTGGTGTGGATGCGGGTCGGTGCCGAGGGGTCGCTGGAGTCGCCGGTGGCGAAGTTCCTCTCCGCCGCCGAACTGGCCGGGATCGTGAAGGCGACCGGCGGTGAGGACGGCGACCTGCTGCTGCTGGTCGCCGACGAGTGGGCGACGGTCTGCGAGGTGCTCGGCCAGCTCCGTAACGACCTCGGCCGCCCGCCGGCCGGCGAGGGCGGGTTTCGTTTCGTCTGGGTCACCGACTTCCCGCTGTTCGTCGGGGTCGATGCGCAGACCGGGCGGCCCAAGCCCGGCCACCACCCCTTCACCCGGCCGCACCCCGACGACCTCGACAAGCTCGAGACCGAGCCGCTGGCCGTGCGCAGCCGCGCCTACGACCTGGTGCTCAACGGCTGGGAGCTCGGCTCGGGATCGATCCGGATCCACGAGCCCGACCTGCAGCAGCGCATCTTCGCCGCGCTGGGGATCTCGGCGGAGGAGGCCGACCGCCGGTTCGGTTTCTTCCTGACGCCGTTCTCCTACGGGGCCCCGCCGCACGGCGGTTTCGCCGTCGGTATCGACCGGCTGGTGGCGATCCTCGCCGGCGAGGACAACATCCGCGAGGTCATCGCCTTCCCGAAAACCCAGTCCGGACTTGACCCGATGACCGGCGCGCCGACTCCGATCGACGCCCGGCAGGTGCGTGAGCTGGGCATCCGGGTACTCCCGACAGCGTAAACGCCGCCACCTTCACCTGCCACCACACGCGAATTCCCCTGCCTGGCAGGACCTGGCGGGCTCTTGACCGGGTGAAACCGCCTCCGGCGGCGTCCCGGCCGTTTTACGGTTACCTGGCCGCATCACGTGTCGTGGCGTGGGTATGACCGGTGAATCCGTCCCGGACGGGCATCGGGGCCGGCTGGTTCGGCTTCGGGCGGGTTGGCCGTGGATCACGCGCCGGATACGACAGGAGGCCCGGGAATGCAGATACCGTTCTCGCCGTCACCGACATCCAGTCTCGGCGTCGAGTGGGAGCTGGCGCTGGTCGACCGCCGTACCCGTCAGCTTCGCGGGGCGGCGACCGCCATCCTCGACGAGTATCAGGCCAAGATCGGTGAACATGCCGAACAGCGGGCCAAACACGAGCTGTTCGAGTCGGTCATCGAGGTCGTCACCGGGGTCTGCGACACGGTCGCCGACGCCAAGGCCGACCTGGCCGTGACCGTCGGTCTCATCGAGGATCTGGCCGCGTCGCGCGGGCTTGCCCTGATGTGCAGCGGTACCCACCCGATCACCAGTTATGCCAGCCAGCAGATCAGTCCCGACCCGCGCTACCGCTCCATCCTGGAACGCATGCAGTGGGTCGCCCGACGCCTGCTGATTTTCGGCGTGCACGTACATGTCGGCGTTCCCGCGCAGGAGCGGGCGATTCCCGTCGTGAACGCGCTCGTCGGCTACATCCCGCATTTCCTCGCGTTGTCGGCGTCCTCGCCGTTCTGGCTGGGTCTGGACACGGGGCTGGCGTCGTCGCGCTCGAAGGTGTTCGAGAGCCTGCCCACCGCCGGCCTGCCGTACCTTCTGTCGGACTGGGAGCAGTTCGAGCGGTTCATGGGGACGCTGGTGTCGTCCGGGACGGTGGAGACCATCCGTGAGGTGTGGTGGGACGTCCGGCCGCACCCGGACTTCGGCACGGTGGAGCTGCGTATCTGTGACGGTCTGCCGACCCTGCTGGAGGTCGGGGCGATCGCCGCGCTGACCCAGTGCCTGGTCGACCGGATGAACACCCGGCTCGACCAGGGCCACCGGCTGCCGACGCCGCAGCGCTGGGTGGTGCAGGAGAACAAGTGGCGGGCCGCCCGGTACGGCCTGGACGCCGAGATCCTGCTCGACGAGGGGGGCACGACCCGCCGTGTCCGGGACGAGATCGCCGTTCTCGTCGACGATCTGCTGCCCGTCGCGCGGCGGCTGGAATGCGTCGACGAACTCACCGACGTCCTGCACATTCTTCAGGTCGGCTCGAGCTGCGACCGCCAGCGCGCGGTGGCGCGGCAGGCCGACGGGGATCTCGCCACGGTGGTCGATGTCCTTCTTCGGGAGATGAAGTCCCGCCGGCCGCTTTAGCCGGGAACGGCCGGTATGGCTTCTCGGTGGTATGGCCCTGGCGGTACGGGGCCGTTGACGGTACGGCGGCTGGCGGTACGGCTGCCGGTGATATGGGTGACGGCTTCGGTGCGTCGGCTGGCCGGAGGGTGTACGGTCATGTTTCTTTTCCCGTCCCCTCGGATCCTGAGAACTTCGGACGACCTTCAGGGCCTGCGGATCCGAAGGCCCGCGGAGCCGTGGATCCGAAGGCCCGGAGGAGCCTGAGGGAGCTCCCCCGGGCGGGGTGACGTGGGGAAGCCGGGGGTGAGGCCGGCAGTGACAGCCGGGGCCGCCAGGCGGGGCTGCTGGACGGGGCTGCCAGGCGGGGCCGCCGGACGGCTTCGGCCGGGGCGTGACGGGGGCGGAGTACCGTGGTCGACGGGGGTGAGCGGCGATGGTGCGCTCGCCCGCGGTGGTGCGATTTCGCGCTGTGGCTCTCGGCGTCCCCCGCGGCCTGCGAGTCGATCCGCCGGAAATCCGGGGATGGTGTGTCGGTGTCCGCCGTGTTCCGGTTGCCGCGCCGCCGCGGTCGCCGGGCCGCCTGGGCGTCTCGTCGCGCAGTAGCATCTGGTGATCGTTTGATATCGGGAGAGTAGGGGTCTGACTTGCAGGGGGCCGAGGCTTTTCGGTGTCGATGGCTGGTGGGCCAGGGTGGGGGCCGTAGGCAGGTGGCCGTGCGGTGAAGGTGGAGAACTTCGTCGCGGCCTGGCTTGCGGACAATGAGAAAGATCTGGTGGATGTGCGTCGTGATATCCACGCGCATCCCGAGCTGGCCTGGCAGGAGCTGCGGACGACCGAACTGATTGCGGAATCACTGAACAGTTCCGGTCTCAAGCCACGGGTGATGTCCTCGGGCACCGGCCTGTGGTGCGATGTCGGTACCGGTTCCGGCCCGGTTGTCATAGTCCGCGCGGACATCGACGCGCTGCCGTTGCGGGACGAGAAAGACCTCCCTTATTCCTCCTGCGTGGCGGGGGTGAGCCATGCCTGCGGGCACGACGTCCACAGCGCGATCGTGCTCGGGACCGGCAGGGCGCTGGCGGCGTTCGACGAGCGTTACCCGTTGCCCGGCACCATCCGGCTGGTGTTCCAACCCGCGGAGGAGGTCATGCCCGGCGGCGCGCTCGAGCTGATCCGCGAGGGCGTACTGGATTCGGTGTCCGCGGCGATAGCCGTCCACTGCGACCCGGCGCTCGAAGTCGGGCGGGTGGGCATCCGCGGCGGCCCGATCACGGCCGCGACGGACTACATCGAGGTCCGGTTGCGGGGCCCTGGCGGGCACACGTCGCGTCCGCAGAACACCGTGGATCTGGTGCACGCGCTGGCGCAGGTGGTGACGGGGCTGCCCGCGGCGCTGTCGCGAACGGTCGACCCCCGGGCGGCGGCGTGCCTGGTCTGGGGGCAGATCGAGGCGGGCAGCGTCCCGAACGCCATTCCCCGTGACGGCCTGCTGCGGGGCACGCTGCGCCTCTTCGACGAAGAGGTCTGGAAGCGGGCGCCGGCGATGGTCGAACGGCTGGTCGCGCAGCTCGTGGCGCCGTACGGCGCCACCGCGACGATCGAGCACCGGCAGGACGTCCCACCAGTGATCAACTCTGTGGACATCACCGAGGCGCTCCGCCGGGCGGCCGTGGCGGCGATCGGCGAGCACGCCGTCGCGCCCACCGGTCAGTCCCTGGGCGGTGAGGACTTCGCCTGGTACCTCCAGCGGGTGCCGGGAGCGCTCGCGCGGCTGGGCACCCGCAGCCCCGGCGGCCCCGTCCACGACCTTCATCAGGGCCGGTTCGACGTGGACGAGAAGGCCATTGGCGTCGGCGTCCGGCTGCTGGCGACCACCGCGGCCGGTCTCGCCTCGGCCGCCGCGGCCGAGGAGTGACGGCGCGCGACCGTCGAAAAGCCGAGAAGGAAACCGGGGCCCTGGCAGTGAGCCAGGGCCCCGCGGATGTGTCTGCCCGGAGCTGCGGGTGCTACCGGGAGCTGGGCACCTCGAGGTCGGCCTCGGGCTGAGGCCGGGGGCCCGGAACGGCCGGCCGCGGGTGCGAGGTCTCGATCCGCAGCAGCTTCGCGACGCTGTCCGGCAGGTACCAGTTCCAGCTGCCGAACAGGGAGACCAGGGCCGGCACCAGCAGCATCCGGACGACCGTCGCGTCCAGCAGGATGCCGAAGCCGAGCGCGGTCGCGAACAGTTTGATGTCGGTCTGCGGCCCGCTCGACAGCGACAGGAACGACAGGAACAGGATCAGGGCGGCCGACGTGACCAGCCGCCCGGTGCGGCCGACACCTTCGACGACGGCGGCGTCGGTGTCGCCGCGGGCGTCGTACTCCTCACGGATGCGGGAGAGGATGAACACCTCGTAGTCCATGGACAGGCCGAAGAGGAACGCGAAGACCATCAGCGGCAGCCAGAAGGTGATGGCGCCGGTGGCCTCGATGCCGTAGATCTCCTCGGAGCCGTAGCCGTGCTGCCAGAACAGCACCACGCCCCCGAAGGTCGCCCCCAGCGAGACGAGGTTGAGCACCACCGCCTTCAGGGGCAGCAGCAGCGAGCGGAAGGCCCGCACCAGCAGGATGTAGGTGACGATGACGATCAGAGCCAGGGCCCAGGGGAACACCCCGTAGACGCCGTGCATGTAGTCCAGCTGCAACGCGCCGATCCCGGTCACACCGATGACGCCGGGCACGTCGTGCAGCGCGGACCGGAGGTTGCGGATCGAGTCGATGCTGCGCCCGCCCGCGGTCTCCCTGTCCGGCACGGCGATGATCAGTGAGGTGCCGTCCCGGTTCGCCTCGGGGCCGCTCGCGGCGGTCGCGGTGACCACGCCGTCCACGGCCCGGACCCGTCGCAGCACGTCGTCCACCGCGGATGACTGGACCAGGATCTCGGCCGGGGTGAGGACGCCCTTCGGGGCACCGCCGCTCTCAATGATCTTTATTGCCTCGTAGGCGGGGCCGCTCTTGGCCAGCGATCCGGACTGCGCCGTGCCGATCTGGATCCCGAGGAACGGGATGATCAGCGCGGTGAGGATGGCGACCCCGGCGCCGGCGGCGATCCAGCGGCGGCGCACGACCAGCGAGGCCCATCTCGTCCAGAACCGGCTCGCGGTGTTCTCGTGCCGGATACGTGGCCAGTCGACCCGCGGGCCGATGCCGCCGAGCAGCGCGGGCAGCAGGGTGGTCGTGACCGCCACGCTGATCAGCGGGATGAGCATGCCGCCGTAGCCGATGGAGCGCAGGAAGGGCACCGGGATGACGACCATCGCGACCAGGCCGATGGCCACGGTCAGGCCGCTGAACACCACGGCATGGCCGGCGAACTGCATCGAGGCCACCACGGCGTCGTGGTTGTCCCGGCCGTGCGCGCGTTCCTCCCGCCAGCGGGTGACGACCAGCAGCGAGTAGTCGATGGCGACACCGAGGCCGATCAGGGAGACGAGGAACTGCACCAGGAACGACACGTCCGCGAAGAAGGTCAGCCCCAGCAGGACGAGGAAGGTCGACAGGATCGCCACCGCGGCGACGAGCAGCGGCAGCAGCGCGAGCAGCGAGGCGAAGACGAAAGCGAGGATCGCCAGCGCGCCGAGCCCGGCGATCAGGGTTTCGACCAGCACCCCCGGGCCGGAGTCGTTCGCGCCGTTGGTCGCGAGCTCGTTCAGGCCGGTGACGGTGCCGGTGAGCCCGGCCTGGGTGTGCTCGGCGAGCGACTTCTTCAGCGCCACCGTGATCTCGGAGTCGAGGCCGTCCTGCGGCGGATAGAAGGCGTACGCGAACTGGGTGCGGCCGTCATCGGTGACGAAGATGTCGTCGCCGGTTTCCGCCCTGCCGATGACTCGGACGTCGGAGACGTCGCGCTTGACCGCGGCGAAGGTGTCCGTCACCTGCTGGTCGCTGACCCGCTGGCCGGGCTGGGCCGACAGCGACAGGATGAACGGCGCGCCCTGGCTGTCCGTGTGATAAGTGGCGAGGACCTTCTTGGCCGTCTCGTAGCCGGGCTGGCCGGGCAGCGAGAAGTCGAAGGTCAGCCGGCCGGCTGTGGTGCTGGCCGTGGCAAATCCCGCCAGGAAGGTAACGATCCAGATAGAGATCACAAGCCGGCGGTGCCGGAGGCACCAGCGCGCGAGCGCCGACATCGGCGTCTCCCCACTCGTTAGGATGATCTGTGCTCTTGCATATTGACCTCCGCAACGGTACCACCGCTGATTGTGAACCTGGTAATGGTTTGTCTTATGGGTGACACTCCCAAGGTGAACGCCGACAGTGACATCGCGATATCTCTGCGAGAGCAGGTTTTCTATGCGTTTGCCCGTTTCGGCCCGGCCTGGGTGCGCTATCTGCACGCGTCCGTGGGGCTCGGCGGTCTAAGCCCGGCCGGCGTCCGGCTGCTGTCGGCGCTGCGCCACCATCCGCGGCCGCCCATCATGCGCGATCTCGTCCAGGACCTCGGCACCACGGCCCGGGCTGTGACCGGGCTGGTGGACACCCTCGAGCACGAGGGCCTGGTCCGCCGCACCCGGCACCCGCACGACCGTCGGGCGATACTCATCACTCTGACCAGCAAGGGTGAACAGGTGGTGGACCGCGTCGGGCAGGAGCATGTCGAGCGGGCATCGGCCCTGTTCTGCGTCCTGTCCGAGCGGGACCAGGCCGATCTTGTCCGGATCCTCGGCGTGCTGGGGGACGAGCTGGCCGCGCGGGGGCAGGCCGTCCAGCCCCGCGGGCTCGGTTGCGGACCTGATATTACTGAGAGTAGCTAGTGCTGCGTCAGTCAACGCTCGCCCCGTCCGCCCGGGCCGGCGCGGTGGGGGAGCCAGGCGGTGGGGGAGCCAGGCGGTGGGAGAGTCAGGCGGTGGGACGGTTGCGCAGATCGGCCACGTAGTCGGACGGCGCGCCGGCCCGCTCGGCCGCGTCGGCCATGATGGCCACATACCGTTTGGACGGCAGCCCGCCCTCGTAGGCGTCCAGCACGTACGTCCAGGCCAGCGCCTCGCCGTCCAGGGTGAAGATCCGTACGCGGATGCGGGTGTAGAGGCTGGCCTCCACGCCCTCCCAGACGTCGAGCTGCCTGAGGTCACGCTTGGCGACGTCGTAGAGCATCACGTACACCCGGGAGCCGGGTGACTCGACGATGGTGGCCAGCGCGCCTTCCCAGCCGACGTCCTCGCCGCCGAAGGTGAGCCGCCAGTTGCGGATCCAGCCGGTCCCGATGACGGGGGCGTGCGGTGCGCGTTCCTTCATCTGGGCCGGGTCGAGGTTGCTGCCGTAGGCGGCATACAAGGTCATTGTGTGCGTCCTTCACCGGCCCGGGCACCGCGGCCGCGGTGGCAAAGAACTACCTGGAGGATCTTCACTGGCCCCTACCTGTACCCACTTCCTCCCCCCGCGGGCGCGGACGCGCCGCGCGGGGAGCCCTCGGCCGCTCCCGGCCGACCTCGCGGACCGCATATCTGCCCGGACCCGTCCGATGTGCCACGATCGATCCAGCCACAGTTGCCCGGGCAGTTGCCTGGGCGGTCGTGAGATCCTGATCGTGACGTCCCTGGACCCGACTTCGTGTGACAACACGGACCGTAACCGCGTCGCGGCGGCAGATGGTCTCCCGTGGGGTACCACGGATCCGGTCGTCGATGTTCGACAGCTACGCGAAAGACAGTGTAGACCCCGAGCATCCCGGATCCCGGCCATCCCGGGCCTTGGCCGTCGGTGTCCCGGTCCGCCCGGTACCGGCCTGGCGGGGGAGCGTCCGCGCCCGCCAGGCCGGGTGACTGTTCATGCGATGGTTGCTCACACATCGGACAAGGCAAGATAGCTGGTGGGAATCCCACCCATCGAAGGGAGCGCGCAGGTGCCGCGAATCGTCATTCTCGGAGGAGGACCCGGAGGGTACGAGGCGGCTCTTGTCGGGGCTGAGCTTGGGGCGTTCGTCACGCTCATCGACTCGGACGGGGTGGGCGGCGCGTGCGTCCTCACCGACTGTGTCCCGTCCAAGGCGCTGATCGCCACGTCGGCCGCGATGACGGAGCTGGCCGTGGCGCCGTCCCTGGGAGTCCGGCTGCGTGACGGTGGCCACGTCCTGCCGGAGGCGGGCTGGGACGCCGGGGCGCTGCCCGGTCCGGGGCTGCCGCCCGGCATCGGCGTGGACATCGAGCGGGTCCACGCCCGGGTGCGGGGGCTTGCCGCGGCGCAGTCCCGCGACATCGAGACCCGGCTGGAGAAGGAGGCCGTGCGGGTGGTGCACGCCCGCGGCCGGCTGGTCGGCCCGCACGCCGTCGAGGTCGACTCCGGGGAGGCCTTCTTCGGCGACATCATCCTGATCGCGACCGGGGCGTCACCCAGGGTTCTTCCGAACATCGAACCGGACGGTGAGAGAATTCTCACCTGGCGCCATATCTACGATCTTCGGGAGCTGCCCGAGCATCTGATCGTCGTCGGTTCCGGGGTCACCGGCGCCGAGTTCGCCAGCGCCTACCAGGCGCTCGGCGCGAACGTGACGCTCGTCTCCTCCCGGGACCGGGTACTGCCCGGGGAGGACCCGGACGCCGCCAAGGTGCTCGAGGAGGTCTTCCAGCGCCGTGGGGTGACCGTGCTCAGCCGGGCCCGGGCCGAGGCCGCCCGCCGGGTCGGCGACAGCGTCGAGGTCGACCTCGCGGACGGCCGGACCATCACCGGCAGCCACGTCCTGATGGCCGTCGGGTCGGTGCCGCGGACATCGGGCATCGGGCTCGCCGAGGTCGGGGTACGGCGTGCCCCGAGCGGCCACATCGAGGTCGACCGGATGTCGAGGACGGCGGTGCCGGGAGTGTACGCCGCCGGTGACTGTACCGGTGTGCTGCCGTTGGCGTCGGTCGCCGCCATGCAGGGCCGGATCGCGATGTGGCACGCGCTCGGCGAGGCGGTCACGCCGCTGCGGCTGGGCACGGTGTCGTCCAACATCTTCACCGAGCCGGAGATCGCGACGGTCGGCATCTCGCAGAAGATGATCGAGTCGGGTGAGGTGGCGGCGCAGACGACGATCCTCCCGCTGGCGCGCAACCCGCGCGCGAAGATGCAGGGCATCACCGACGGTTTCGTGAAGCTGTTCTGCCGGCCCGGCAGCGGCAGCATCCTCGGCGGGGTGGTGGTGGCGCCGCAGGCGTCAGAGATGATCTTCCCGGTTTCGCTGGCGGTGGCCAACGGCCTCACCGTCGATCAGGTGGCCCACACCTTCACGATCTACCCGTCGGTGTCCGGCTCGTTGACCGAGGCGGCCCGCATCGCCATGCCTCGGGACCTGTTCGCGAGCTTCTGACCAGGCGTCCAGCCACGGTTGCCGGTCGCGGCTGGACGATGCCGCCTGCCTGCCTGCCTGCCTGCCTGCCTGGCCGCCTGCCTGTCTGGCTGGCCGCCTGGCCGGCCGGCCGGCGGCGCGGCCGGTGGTGGGTTGTCCTGGCTGGCGGGCCGTCCCGGGCGGCGGGTGCCGTGGCCGGCGGCGGTCAGCGGCCGTCCGTCCCCGGGCGGTCGCGGCTGGTCCCCGTCCGGTCATGATCGGCATTTGTGTGATCGGCGGTCGCGCGGCCAGCGTCCTCGGGGCCGCTGTCCTCGTCCTCCTCGAGCGGGAACACCGGCGGGAAGCCATGTTGGACGAGGCGACGGTTGCGGAAGTAGCCGGCGGTGGCGAACCCCAGGCCGACCGCGATCGCCAGCAGGACGATCGCGATGGTGAGCCGGATGTTGAGGCGCCCGGGCAGCAGCGCGAACATGACGGCGAACGGCAGCATGAGCAATGGCGGCCGGGACGCCTGCCGGACGCGCCACCGCGGCCCGGTCAGGTCGTGGGAGACCCACTGGTTGTACCGCGGGGGCAGCGTCCCGCCCACCAGGTAGTAGATCCGGCCGGTCAGCGGTGGCCGCTCGGCCGGCGCCGGTCCGGCGGGCACCGGTTCTGACGCCGGTGCCGCGCCGCCCGGCCGCGCCGAGCTCCTCGCCGGCGGCGGGCAGGCCCCGCCCTGGTTCGTCCCGCTGTCGTCCGTGCCGTCGGTGCCCATGGCATCAGCCTACGAACTCCGAAGCCTGCGGACTCCGAAGCCTGCGAACTACGGACGAACCGGGCCGGGGCGGGCGAACCGCCGCCCGTTAGTCCTTGATCTCGCAGAGGACGGCGCCGCTGGAGACGACCGCGCCGACGGCCGCGGTCAGCCCGGTGACGGTGCCCGCCCGGTGCGCGGTGATCGGCTGCTCCATCTTCATGGCTTCCAGGACGACGACGAGGTCGCCGGCCTCGACGGTGTCCCCGTCACTGACCGCGATCTTGACGATGGTGCCCTGCATCGGGCTGGTCAGCTCGTTCCCGCTGGCCGCGCGGGCGGCCTTGGCACCGGACCGCCGCCGTGGCCGGGC
>NZ_CAKKTM010000096.1 GCF_920888515.1 Protofrankia sp. CiP1_Cm_nod1
AGATGTGTATAAGAGACAGGCCGAAGCCCGCGGGCAGGACGACCTCCAGCCGCCGGCCGCCGACCTCGACGACGACCGACTCGCGGGCCGCCGGCTCGGTGTCGGCGTCCACCCCGCCGGTGAAGGCGGGGATGGTGTTGTCGAACTCGGTCTCGATCCAGCGGTTGTGCACCCGGAACGGCTCGGTGGCGTCGGCCGGGGCGAACGCCGGATCCCGCACGACGGCCCGGTGGAACGGCAGGACCGTGGCCAGGCCCTCCAGGACCGTCTCGTCCAGGGCACGGCGGGCGCGCTCCAGGGCCTCGGTGCGGGTCGCGCCGGTGACGATCAGCTTGGCGAGCAGCGAGTCGAAGGCCCCGCCGATGACGGCGCCGGACTCGACGCCGGTGTCGACGCGCACGCCCGGCCCGGTGGGCGCGACGAACCGGGTGACCGTTCCCGGCGCCGGCAGGAAGCTGCGGCCGGGGTCCTCACCGTTGATGCGGAACTCGATCGAGTGCCCCCGGGGGGTGGGGTCGACCGGGTCGAGCGTCTCGCCCTCGGCGATCCGGAACTGGGCCCGGACGAGGTCGATGCCGCTGGTCTCCTCGGTGACGGGGTGCTCGACCTGCAGCCGGGTGTTGACCTCGAGGAAGCTGATCGTCCCGTCCCGGCCGATGAGGAACTCGACCGTGCCCGCTCCGACATAGCCGGCCTCCCGGACGACCGCCCGGGACGCCTCGTAGAGCGAGGTGCGCTGCTCCTCGGTGAGGAACGGTGCCGGCGCCTCCTCGACGAGCTTCTGGTAGCGCCGCTGCAGGGAGCAGTCCCGGGTGCCGACGACGACGACCGTGCCGTGGGCGTCCGCGAGGATCTGGGTCTCGACGTGGCGGGGCTGGTCGAGGTAGCGCTCCACGAAGCACTCGCCGCGGCCGAAGGCGGCGGTGGCCTCCCGCACCGCGCTCTCGAACAGCTCGGGCAGCTCCTCGGCGCTCCAGGCGACCTTGAGCCCGCGGCCGCCGCCGCCGAACGCCGCCTTGATCGCGACCGGCAGCCCGTGCTGTTCGGCGAAGGCCACCACCTCGTCCGCGCCGGCGACCGGGTCGGGGGTGCCGGGCGCCAGCGGGGCGCCCACGGCAAGGGCGATGTGGCGGGCCGCGGTCTTGTCGCCCAGGCGCCGGATGGCCTCGGGAGGGGGCCCGATCCAGGTCAGCCCGGCCTCGATGACGGCCTCGGCGAAGTCGGCGTTCTCCGACAGGAAGCCGTATCCGGGGTGGACGGCGTCGGCGCCGCTGGCGCGGGCCGCGTCGAGGATCTTGTCGATCCGCAGGTACGAGTCGCCCGGTGTGCTGCCGCCGAGGGCGTACGCCTCGTCCGCGATGCGTACGTGCAGAGCGTCGATGTCGGGCTCCGCATATACGGCGACGCTGGCATATCCGGCGTCGCGGGCTGCCCGGGCGACCCGGACAGCGATCTCTCCCCGGTTGGCAATGAGGATCTTACGCACGTTTCTCCCGTCCTCGTTCAGCGTGGCTGAGTCTAGGCGAGTTCGGCGGCGCAGGCTGTTGTTCTGGCAATACTAAAGGAATCCTTGGGCGGGTCCTGTACCGCCGGGGCCGTGACCGCCGTGGTGGACTCGATGGCCGACATTGATCGGCTGGGTTTGTTGGCCGGGCCGCTGCTTGCCGAGATCGCGTTGGTGGTGTAAGGAATCGATCATGAAAGGCGTCGGGGAATGTGTATCCCCGGCGTCCACAAAGCTGTCATTCCCGCTGTTTCGCGGGGCCGGCGCAGATGCCCGGCCCCGCGAAACGGTCGTTGATATCCAACTGTGATCAAATGATTACCAGTCGGCTCGGGTCCGGGTGCCCGGAGTGAATCCCGTCCAACGCCACCCGTCCGGCCCGGGACGCACGGTCTGCCGCAGTGTCGCGGACCGGTCCGACCAGGCCGAGGGGGGCGGGGCAGGGGCGGGCGCCGCCCCCGCCCGCAGGCAGAGCACCGCGACCAGGGCGGCTATCTCCTCGGCGGACGCGTTCGTCGGCACCACCTGTAGGTGCGGGCGGGGGGCGCGGACGTCGCCACCACTGCTCATCTGATCATCCTTTCGTGCCTGACGGCCCGTCCGCCAGCCCCGCCACCAGTGGGACGGCGGGACGGCGGGACAGCGGGACAGCGGGGTGCGGTGAACAGGCCGGGGCGTCCCGCGGGAGGGCGGCGGCAGGGTTACAGCGGGATGTTCCCGTGCTTCTTGGGAGGAAGCGACTCCCGCTTGGTCCGCAACAGCCGCAGTGCCCGGATCACCTCACGTCGGGTCTCCGACGGGAGAATGACCGCGTCGATATACCCGCGTTCGGCCGCTATGTACGGAGTGGCGAAATGCGAGGTGTAGTCGGCAATCAGCTCCGCGCGACGGGCGTCGGGATTCTCGGTGGCGGCGAGCTCACGCCGATAGATGATGTTCACGGCGCCCTGGGCGCCCATCACCGCGATTTCCGCGGTCGGCCAGGCCAGGTTGACGTCGGCCCGCAGGTGTTTCGAGCCCATGACGTCGTAGGCGCCGCCATATGCCTTACGTGTGATGATAGTCACTTTTGGCACTGTCGCCTCGGCATAAGCGTATATAAGCTTTGCGCCCCGGCGGATGATGCCGTTCCATTCCTGCGAGGTTCCGGGCAGGAAGCCCGGTACGTCGACCAGCGTGAGAATCGGGATGTTGAATGCGTCACAGGTCCGGACGAAGCGGGCCGCCTTCTCGCTGGCGTCGATATCGAGGGTGCCGGCGAAATGCATCGGCTGGCTGGCGACGATGCCGACGGAACGCCCGTCCAGCCGGCCGAACCCGCAGATCAGGTTCTGCGCGAACTGGGCGTGGACCTCCAGGAAGTCATCGTCGTCGAGCAGGTAGCCGATCACCGTGTGCATGTCGTACGGCGTGTTGGACGAGTCCGGGATGAACGTGTCCAGCTCCGGCGTGACCTCCGCCTCCACGTCGGCCACCTCGGCGAAGATGGGCGGGTCCGTCAGGTTGTTCGACGGCAGGAACCCCAGCAGCGCCTTGGCGGTCTCCAGGCAGTCGGCCTCGTCCGCGGCCTGGAAGTGCGCGACCCCGCTGCGGGAGTTGTGGGTGTGGGCGCCACCGAGCTCCTCCATGCCGACGTCCTCGCCGGTGACGGTCTTGATGACGTCCGGGCCGGTGATGAACATGTGGCTGGTCTGGTCGACCATCAGCGTGAAGTCGGTGATGGCCGGAGAGTACACGGCACCGCCGGCGCACGGGCCCATGATCAGTGAGAGCTGGGGGACGACGCCCGACGCCAGCACGTTGCGGTAGAAGATCTCGCCGTACAGCCCGAGCGCGACGACACCCTCCTGGATGCGCGCGCCGCCGGAGTCGTTGATACCCACCACCGGACAGCCGGTCTTCAGCGCCAGATCCATGATTTTCACGATCTTCTCGCCGAGGACCTCGCCGAGGCTGCCGCCGAAGACGGTGAAGTCCTGGCTGAACACACACACCTGGCGGCCGTCGACCGTGCCGTAGCCGGTCACCACACCGTCACCATACGGGCGGTTGCGGTCGAGGCCGAAGTCGTGCGCGCGGTGCCGGGCGAGGGCGTCCGTCTCGACGAAGGAGCCTGGGTCGAGGAAGGCATCGATCCGTTCACGGGCCGTCAACTTGCCTTTGGCATGCTGTGCGTCGACTGCCCGTTGAGAACCGGCATGTACCGCTTCGTCGATCACGCGCTTCAACTCGGCGATTTTGCCGGCAGTTGTGAGAGGATCGGGTACCGGATCGTGCGAGGGGCTCTGAGCGGGAACGGGAAGCGCCATGCCGGGCAGCGTACGGCCGTCGTGGCCTCCCGCGCTCGATTCTGCGACAACTACCTCTTGATCCGGGCGCGTGGCCGCGGTGCGATATGACTTTCAGCCGTCGGCGGTGAGGATGCGGTGGGATTCTGGCTGACATGTGGACATCGATGACGCGGCACCGGCGGTTTCCGCTGGACGCCGGTCTGCTCGCGGCCACGCTCGCCGGGGACGGCCTGAGCGTCCGGGTCGTCCAGGAGACCGGCTCGACCAACGCGGACCTCGTCGCCGCCGCGAAGACCGGTGCCGGCGAGGGCCAGGTGCTCGTCGCCGAGCACCAGTGGGCCGGTCGCGGGCGCCTCGACCGGTCGTGGACGTCGCCTTCGGGCGCGGGCCTGACCTTCTCCGTGCTGCTGCGGCCGGCCGTGCCGGCGGGCGCGCTGGGCTGGCTGCCGCTGGTCACCGGCCTGTCACTGGCCTCGACGCTGCGTGAGTTCGCGGGGATACCGGCGGGCCTCAAATGGCCGAACGACGTGCTCGTGGCCGGCGAGAAACTGGCGGGCATCCTCGCCGAGGCCATCCCCGACCGGGAGCGCTCCGGGACGGTCGCGGTGGTCGTCGGCATCGGCCTCAACGTCGACAACGACGTCGACGAGCTGCCGCCGGGGGCCACCAGCGTCGCGTTGCGCCAGCGGCAGGAGTCGCGGCCACTCGTCGGCCGGGGGGAACTGCTCATCGAGCTGCTGCGGGGGCTGGTCAGGGTGTACCGGCGCTGGCTCGTCGAGCCCACCGCCACCGCGGGCGCCTACCGGTCGGTGTGCGACACGCTCGGTCAGCGGGTACGGGTCGAACTGCCCGACGGGTCGGTGCTCACGGGTACCGCGACCGATGTGGACGATCACGGCCGGCTGGTCGTCGACGGGCGGGCGTTCGCCGCCGGGGACGTCGTCCACCTCCGCTGACGTCCCGGCCCGCACGCCCTCGTGCAGAGCCAACGCCGACGTTCTCCGGCGCCGGCATCCTCCGGCGCCACATCACCCGGTCGGCTCACGCGCCCCCGGGCGGAGCTACCGCCTCCTAAGCGGTAGGTTGTGGACGCGTACGAGGCCTGCCCGCGAGCTTCGGGCAGCCGCCCGTCGAGGGGCGCCTGCCATGGCCGTGTGCGGTATGTTTGTTCGCCCCCGTGGCTCCGGTCGTCCGGTGGCGGTGAGACCATCGCGGGGTGGGCTTCCCGGACAACATTCTGACCAGCGACGAACAGGTCGTGTTGCACCTGCATCCGCACTGGATCAGGCTGGCCGGGCCGGCAGCGGCCTTCGTCGTGCTTCTCGGCCTGACCCTCTTCGGCGTGCTGGCCGTCCCGGCGGGCTCGTTCCAGCAGGCCGCCCAGTGGCTGATCGTCGCGGCCGGGGCCGTGCTGCTCTTCTTCGCCAGCCTGCGGCCATGGCTGCGATGGGTCACCACACACTACGTGGTGACGACGGAACGGGTCGTCGTCCGCGAGGGGATCCTCTCCCACTACGGCCGGGACATCCCGTTGCTCCGGCTCAACGACGTCTCGTTCAGCCGTTCCTTCTGGGAGGGGCTGGTGGGATCCGGCACGCTCTCGGTCGAGAGCGGGGGACAACGCGGCCGGCTCGCGCTGGTGCACCTGCCCCAGGCCGAGGAGGTGTACGCCACGCTCTACCGGCTGGCCGAGGAGAACGCGGCGCGGCTGCGCGGCCCCGTCGACGACAGCGGTTACCCCCGCTAGCGGTCATTCTGTCAGTGGTCGTTCCTGTCAGTGGTTTTTCCCGCTGTTTCTCCGGTCGCTCCGGTCGGTTGCGCGGGCTGCTCAGGCCAACGGGTCGAACCCCTTCCACCACTCGAAGAGCGCCGTTGCGTCGGTGCTCTGGGCGGCAAAAGCGGTGAGATCGTTGTCGTAGCTCCAGAAAATCACGTAATTACCGCCGTCGTGAGCGCACAGCAGCGATCCGACGTCCACATTCGGCCGGCTGGTCACGTGCCAGGTTTCAATACTGTTCTTGCCGGTACGGCAGGATCCGTCCTCGGTGATCTGTCTCGACCGGTAGTCGATGTCGTTACGCAGTGAGCCGCTGCTGTAGTAATGGAAGGCGCGTACCGGCGTTCCGTTACTCGACTGGCAGGTCAGGGACGCGTCTATGTCGGAATCCTCGTCGTCCGGGTTACCCGTGCAGCCGGTTATCTCGCTGGGATTCAGCGTCGCCTCCAGGTTGCTCTGGGCGGCGGTGAGGCTGCCGGTGGACCCGCCGCTCGGCGTCGCCGTGGCCGGGGTCGCCGACGGCCGCGCGGACGCCGACGGCGTGGCGCCCGTCGGCCCGGCGGGGATCACCGGC
>NZ_CAKKTM010000097.1 GCF_920888515.1 Protofrankia sp. CiP1_Cm_nod1
GACGCCGACGGCGTGGCGCCCGTCGGCCCGGCGGGGATCACCGGCAGGGCCGGGCCGGCGGACGCCCCGCCTCCGGGCCTGTGCGAACCGGTCACGGTCAGCGCGATCACCGGGACGGCGACGGCGACCAGGACCGCGGCGACGATTCCGATGATCAGCCCGGTCCGTCTCGACGCCGGCCGTCCCGGCGGCCCGCCGGCCGGATACGGGCCCGGCTGGTACGGACCGGGCGGATAGCCGCCCGACGGATACCCGCCTGGCGGCGGATAGGAGCCGGGTGGGTAGCCGCCGGGCGGGGGATAGCCACCCGGCGGGGCGAAGCCGCCCTGGGGACTGGCCGGCGGATAGGGGCCCTGGGCGCCGGAGGCGGGCTGCCCGTACGGGTACCTGGCGGTGGGCGCGTACTCGTCGTGTGCTCCGGGCGTGTAAGGCCCCCGCGGCCCGGACGGGTACGGCTCCTGTCCCCGGCCCGGATCCGCGTCGGGACCGGCCGCCGCCCGAGCCGGCCCGGTCTCCGGAAGGATGCGGGTCGAGCCGGGGCCGGGAGCAGGCTGCGCCGGGATGCCCCCACCGGCCCCGCCGGCCCCGCCCGCCGGGTGTCCCGGCCCCTGTCCCGGCCCGTGGCCCGACGAGGTGGGGCCGCTGGCCGCGCCGACGGCGACCAGCGCGCCCAGCACGGCCGCGTACTGCGGGTCACGAGGCGGGCGGGGTGAGACACCGACCATCTCCAGCAGCAGCGCCGATATCCGCGGTATCCGCGTCGACCCGCCGACGAGGAACACCTCGGCGAGCCCACCCGGCCGCACACCCGCGCTCTCGGCCGTCCGGATCAGCTCCGTCATGGTGGCGCGCAGCTCGCCCTCGATCGAGGCCTCCAGGTCCGCCCGGGTGAGCTCGATAGCCCCCACGGATCCGCCGGCCCGGACGGTGTGGCTGGTGGCGGCCGACAGCGCCTCCTTCGCCGCGACGACCTGCTGGCGTATCTGGTCGCGCGACCGCTGACCGGACGGGCTCTGGTCGGCCCACAGCGCGTTCCAGGCCCGGGAGTCGGTCCTCGTGGCCCGCTCGCCGATCCTGCGCAGCAGGATGTCGTCGATCGTGTTGCCCCCGAAGCCGGAGCTGCCGCCCGGCTCGCCGCGGATGTCAAACCCGCCAGGTGCCGCGGTGAGGACGGTCGTCGCCAGGCTCGTGGCGCCGAGATCGTAGACGGCGACGGTCGTCCCCGGCGGGAAGCCGGCCGGATCGGCCTGCCAGCGGGCCGCCGCGACCGGTTCCGGGAGCAGGGTGACGCTGGTCAGGCCTGCCCGGAACGCGGCGGCCCGCAGCCGCTCGACCTCGACGGAACCCCAGCGGACCGGCGCGGTGAGGACCACCTGTGCCGGCGGCGGCCCCGGGAAACGGCTCATCGTCTCGTGCGAGACCTGGCGCAGGACGGCGGCGACCAGCTCGACCGTGGGGATGGCCGTGTCGCCGAGCCGCACCTGCTCGGTGCTCTCCAGAGCCCGCAGGGGGCAGGGCTGCGCGCGGTCGGGATGCGTCACCGCGATGTCGGCGGCGGCCGAGCCGGTCAGCAGCCGGCCGTCGTGGCTCAGGCTGACGACGGCCGGCATCGGCCCGTCCGGACCAAGCGGTAAGAGCTCCGACCGGCCGTCGACGGCGGTCGCGGCCACGGTGAAGCCGGTGCCGATGTCGACCGCGAGTGCCAGTCCGGTTGCCACGTCTCCCCCGGTGGGTCAGGTATGCGGATCTTCTGGTGCGGTCCGCGTGGATACGGCGGCACGTCATCCGGTGCGGCGGCCATGGTCCGGGTCACGGGTGGGCCATGCCCGACGGATGTCCGGTCGCGCGGACGGTGCCCGCGTCGGCCAGCATCCGTCGGGCACAGCCTGGGCATGGTGGCTGCGCCGACGGCGTCCGAGGCGGGGCGAATCCTCCTCGGTGCGTCTGTGAACCTGGGCTGAATACTACGCAGGGTCGCCGCGTGTCGGATTCCTGGTTGCCGGCCCGAGGGCGCCTGGACGCCGGTAGGCGGTGATGGGGCATCCGCGCCGCCTTCCCGGGCGGCCCGCCCGGGAAGCGAGGGTGGGGTGCGTCAGCCGAACCGTCCGGCCGGCCCCGCCGCACCTGGCCGGGACAGGGGCGAAAGCGTCGTGCGACGCCAGCCCGTCACAGAAACGGAATCCGCTGGAAAACCAGGAGCGTCCATCCTGGCGCAGTCCTTTCCGGGTATTTACCGGCAGCTTTCCCGTGATTACAGACGGCCTGCCGGCTCGGGTACGCGCTGGCCGCGGCGGGCGTCGGTCTCGGCGTGCAGCACGGCCTTCGGGTCGTCCGGGTGCAGGAAGACCCACCGCTTGTACGCCCAGAACCGGAAGATGGTGCCGAGGCCGGTGCCGACCACGTTCCCGGCCAGATTGAAGGCCAGCACGCTGTCCAGGCCCAGCACATAGCGGGCGATCCCGAGGCAGGCCAGGGCGATCCCGAGCCCGACGGCGTTGAGGATCACGAAGAGGGTGTATTCACGCCGAAGGCCGGTACGTGCGCGATGCGTGAAGGACCAGTGCCGGTTGCCGATGTAGGCGCAGGTTGCGGCCACAATGGTGGAGACGGTTTTCGCGCTGAGCCAGCCCATGTCGAAAACGCCATGGCACAGATTGGAGACGAGGACGTCAACCAGGTAGCAGAAGCCGCCGACGACACCGAACTTCGCCATTTCATGAACAAGTAGCTGCCAGCGTGACCGCCTGGAACCGCCGTCCATTGATGCCACGCTCACCTCATGTGATCTTGACCGGTTTGTGTCACCGGCTGAGCGTACAGACCGCTGTCCTGGACCCATCCGACCCCCCCGGGTTCCCGGCCGTTGCCGGCGGCCGGGGCACGGCCGCGACCGCGCCCCGAGCACGGTCGCCGGTAGCCCGGCCGAGTACACGGCCCACCGGTGCCATGCCTCGTCAGCACGATGCCCCATCAGTGCCAT
Source organism: Protofrankia sp. CiP1_Cm_nod1 (assembly GCF_920888515.1). Classification (GTDB taxonomy): domain Bacteria; phylum Actinomycetota; class Actinomycetes; order Frankiales; family Frankiaceae; genus Protofrankia. The sequence goes on from NZ_CAKKTM010000097.1 coordinate 2,981, forward strand.
GACCATGGGGTCATGCGGCGGGCCGCCCGGTTGCCGATCTCCTCACGGTAAGTATGACCCGTGTCCCGGCGGGTGATGCCTGCGAGATGCTGTTCCGGCCTGACGCCTGACGGACAGCCCCACCTGACGGACAGCGTCGACCCGGTCGACACACGGCCCGGCCTGGCCGGCAGCGCCACCTGGCCGGTATCCGCATCTGGCCGGCCTGAACCTGGCCGGCCTGAACCTGGCCGGCATCGTGAAGCCACCGGTCGCGGTGAACACTGGCGGAATCGGTGTGGCCGCGTCATGCTGGTTGAGGCCGGCCGCGGTGACGGCCCGAAGCCGTTCGCCCCGCGGCGGTGCCCATCGGGGCGCGGTGGGGCGTCACGCGCTCTCGGTGTCGCCCCGGCGACCCGCACGGCGACGTTGCCGTGTCCGCCGTTCGCTGTACCCGCTGTACCCGCTGTCCGATACGCCCACCGTGCCGATGCATGCACCGCGCCGATGGAGGTTGTACGACCATGACCACGGTCGACGCTCGCGATGATCTGTCAAGCTCGGGACGTTCCCACAGCGTCACCGACATCCTGACGGAGCGCGCCGCCGGCTTCGCGACCGCCCGGCGCAGCGGCGGCGGTCAGCCACAGGCCCGACCGGCTCGCCCGACCACCGGGGTCGCGGTTCTGGCCTGCATGGACGCTCGTCTGGACGTGCACGCCTTGCTGGGGCTGGGCGAAGGCGACGCGCACGTCCTGCGCAACGCTGGCGGGGTGGTCACCGATGACATGATCCGCTCGTTGGCGGTCAGCCAGCACGAGCTGGGCACCACCGAGATCATCCTGTTGCACCACACCCAGTGCGGGATGATCTCGATTACCGATGACGGGTTCCGGGACAAGCTGCTCGAACGCACCGGCGCCCGCCCGGACTGGCCCGTCCACGCGTTTGATGATCTTGAGGAGAGCGTGCGGCGGTCCATCGCGCGGCTGCGTTCCAACCCCTTCCTGGCCGCCACGACGTCCGTCCGGGGCTTTATCTACGATGTGGCCACCGGCGAACTACACGAGGTCACCACCTGACCTCGGCGGCGCCGTCTGCCGCGGGAGGGCCCACGCCCGTACGGGCCCCGGCCCCGTACCCCTTACGCGGTGACGGCGGCATGGGCCTGGGCCCGCCGGATCCGCGAGTGGAGCCGCGACGGGAAAAACATGGGTTGCAAGAGGCTGGTGGCCACGTCACCGCTCCGCCCGCGGGCCTGCTTGATCCGGTTTCGTGAACGCGTGTGATGGCGGGCGCGCGACGGGTTGTCCGGACGGCTGATGATGGTGGTTATGGCAGTTCGGTGGTGAGACGGCGGATGGCGGGTGCCCTCTGTTCCGAGAGGGCGTCCGGCCTGGCCGGCTCGGATGTGGTTGGCCGGCTCGGGTCGGAGGTGGGCCGCGCGGAGCCGGCCGGGCCGCATACGGCAGTGACGTGCTCGACGGCGATCCGCCGGGCGAGCAGGCTCGGGTCCAGGTGGCGGCAGAGGACCACCGACGCGCCGACGGCCAGCGGGCCCAGCAGGCCGCCGAGCAGGCCGTCCGGCGTGTCGTAACCGGCCGTGGTCAGCACCCGGTCCGCCGCGGTCAGCTCCCAGGCCCGCGCGTAGTAGCCGGCCAGCCGGGTGAGAGTCCGCTGGTTCGCCGGTGGCGCAGGTGGGACGAAGCGGTCGCCGTGGCTGAGGACCTCGGCCGCGAAGTCGAGCACGCCCGGCACCGGCTGAGCGAGCCGTCCACCCAGCGGGCGCAGGGACAGCGCGATGATCTCAGCTCCGTCACCCACCACGGCCGGGTCGTCCACGGCCTGCTCGGTCACGAACACCGCTGCCGGTGGGTCGTCGTGGCTGTCCGTCCCGGCTGTGGCACCCGCGCCGGCTGTGGCGTTCGCGCCGATGGCGGCGCCAGGCCGGTGGATGTTCACCTGGGCGCCCGCCGACCACGCGGCGAGCAGCACCACCGCGGTCTGCCAGTGCGGCGGCAGGGCGATCTGGATGGTGTCACCCGCGGTGACGCCGAGTGTGTCGACGAGCAGGTTCGCGGTCTTGGCCACCCAGTTGTCGACGGTGGTGGCGGACAGTTCGGTCCGCTCGCCGGTGGCGTCGTCGTAGAAGGTCAGCAGCGGACGTCCCGCGTCCGCGCGCACCCGACGGGCCAGCAGCGCGGCGACACCGGCCACGTCGGCTGGAGCACCTCCGGAGCCACCCGCACCGGCTGGGGCGCCCGCGGCACCCGGGGTGCCCGCGGCACGGGGCGTGCCGGCC
>NZ_CAKKTM010000098.1 GCF_920888515.1 Protofrankia sp. CiP1_Cm_nod1
GCACCCGGGGTGCCCGCGGCACGGGGCGTGCCGGCCAGTGCCGCCGCGCCGGGCGGGCGAGCGGGGGAGCCGAGGGCGTGCGCGGGCACGGCGGCCACAGCGGCGTCCAGGACACCGGTGAGAACGCCGTCAAGATGGCGTCCCGCGGGCAGGGGCGACGAACTCATCGGATGCTCGTACTCATGGGACGCCTACGTTAGAGCACCGCTGGTCCGGCCGGCTGCCCGGCTGCCCGGTGGTCTGGCCGGTGGTGTGCTGCCGGTCCGGCCGGTGGCCTGGTGCTACGGCCGGCGCTCGTTCCGGGCCGCTGCCGTGGTATGCCGGCTACGGGCATGCCGATCACGAAAAGTGCGATCGCGCGGAGCTGTGCCTGCTCACGGTGTACAGGATGTGTTCGCCGGGGCGACGGTCGGTGCCGTCGGCGCTGGCGCGCTCGGTGCCGCCCCCGCGCCGGCCGTTGTCGTGCCACCGGCCGGGCCGGCTCCCACCGCCCCGCGCAACGCGCCGCCGGGCGCGGCCGGCAGGTCCAGCGTGTCGGTCACACCGGTGAACGAGGCGCCGAGGACGACGACCAGCCCCCGGCTGATCGTCGGATCCTCGATGGTCCGCGAGTCGGTGATCATTCGGCTGAGCGTCTGCGCGGCTTCCTCCTGCCCGGCGGGGTAGCGGATCTCCGTCATGACCTGGCCGGCCGGGCCGGTGGTCGTGCGCATCGAGCCGGCGAAGCCCAGGGCGCTGAGGGCGTCGGTCGTCTGCGCGGCCAGGCCGGAGCGGCCGGTCTTGTTGCGGACCTCGGCGATGCTCACCTGGTTCGGCGGGAGCGAGGGCTGGCTGAGGGCCCCGTCGTCGCCCCCGTGGCCGGCGGCCGGCGGGGCGTCCGCCGTCGGGCGCAGCGGAGCGAGCAGGGAGGCCAGGCCGGCGCGGTCGTAGAACAGCACCTGGCCGTGTGGGGGTATCTCGCCCTTGTCGTTGATGGCGCCGTCCGCCTTCGTCGGCACGAAGGTAGGTATAGTGACAAATGTTACTTTACCGCTGGTAATCGCACTGAGCCGTTGCGCGATTTTGATCATCGCACCGTTCTCGGTGAGGCCGTTGTCGACCTTGAGCGAGCCGCCGACGGCGCCGATCAGCTGAGTGATCCGTACCGGGTTGGTGAGGACGCCCGCGCTGGTCGCCTTCTCCAGCAGCTTCGACAAGAACTGCTGCTGGCGGGCGACCCGGTAGGTCTCGTCCGGCAGCGCGTGCCGGGTGCGGACGAAGGCCAGCGCCTGGTCGCCGTTGAGATGGTTGACGCCGAGCTTCCCCCGCCACTGCGAGTAGTTGTCGCGCAGGTTGGACGTGCCGCCGCCGGGCAGCGGGGCCACGCACACGTCCACCCCGCCGACCGCGTCGGTCATGGTCTTGAAGCCGGCGAGGTCGATCGAGATGAAGTGGTCGATCTTCAGGCTGGTCAGGTTCTCCAGCGTACGGGTGAGCCCTTCCACCCCGCCGTAGGACAGGATGTTGGTCAGCTTGTCCTTGCCGTCCCGGGGCGTCTTCGACAGGCCGGGAGCGACCGTCACGAGGGTGTCCCGGGGGAAGGAGACCAGGGTGACGGAGTTGTCCCCCCCGAAGTGGGCCACGATCGTGGTGTCGGAGCGGACCCCGTCGACCTGGCCGTACTCACCGTTGGTGCCCGCCCGGCTGTCGTCCCCGAGCAGGAGGATGTTCATCTCCCCGGGCCGTTCGGCCGGCCGGCTGCCGCCGGGCGCCCAGGCGACTCCGGTGACCGAACTGTTGAAGTAGCGGTATGCCGCCCATCCGATGGAGCTGACCGCCAGGACCAGCACCGACAGGGCGGTGGCCGCCCCGACCGACAGCACGCGCAGCGGTGAGCGCCCGTGGCGGCGCGTGCTCCGGGGGAGCCGTGGGTTGAGCTCGGCGGGCAATGCCGGCCGGCGCGCAGGTCTGCGACTCACCGGCGTGTTCAGTCCTCCTCGGCCGGGGCGACTTCTGTGGCGGTGTCGGTCTCCACGAGGCAGCGTGGCCCTGTCTGATTAGGACGCTTTGGGCAGCTCTGACGTTGCCATGAAGCGAACGACAGCTCACCACCGGGTACTGGGAAGAACCATAAGTAACATCATTGTCACTTAAGTCGTGGCTCGCCGGATCGGGTGCCCGAAGCGGGCGGGCCTGCCGTCGGCCCGCCCACACTGTGCCGGCACCTTACGCGGCGGATGGCAGACGGCATTGGCTGCACTGGTGATCCGGGAGCCGACTGCTCCCGGTTCGCAGCGATTCTAGCCAGCCGGCAGCCGACGCTCCGGCCTGCCCGAACGAGAGAAACGAGACACCACGCACCCGTCCCGGGACGGCTGGCGGCTGCTCCGGCCTGCCCCTGCCGGCTGCGCGGCCACGCCTGGCCCTGGACGACCGGCGCCTGATCCCGGGCCGGGACCTGACCGGGCCCGGGATCAGGCCTGATGGTGCCCGGGCCCGCCGGGCCCGGATCCAGCTGGGCTCAGGCCCGCCGGGCCCCGCTGGAGCGCCGGCCAGGTAACCATACGTATCCCCGCGAACGGTGGCACACCTCGATGGACGCCGGCCGCCGGAGAAGATCAGCGCGAGTTTGTCGTTGTGTACGCTTGTGCGGCCAAAAAAGCGTACACAACGACAAACTCGCCTGGATCATGGCCGGTACGGGTGGGTGGTCGTGGATAGGATCCGCGCCACTTGACCGGCGCGCTAAAACGTACAGCCGGCGGTGAGTTCGGCCGCGGTGACGGGCGCTGGTGGTGGCGTCGGGCTCGGCTGGGCGTGTGTCGAGCCGGGCTGGCCTGTTGCCGTGCCCGTGCCGTCCGCGTCCGGTGGGCCGGTGCCGGTGCCGGTGCCTCGGCGAGCGGTGCCGGCGGCGCTCCCGGTGCTGGCACCGCTGCCCGGGCTGGCGG
>NZ_CAKKTM010000099.1 GCF_920888515.1 Protofrankia sp. CiP1_Cm_nod1
CGAGCCGGGCTGGCCTGTTGCCGTGCCCGTGCCGTCCGCGTCCGGTGGGCCGCGTCCGGTGGGCCGGTGCCGGTGCCGGTGCCTCGGCGAGCGGTGCCGGCGGCGCTCCCGGTGCTGGCACCGCTGCCCGGGCTGGCGGTGCCGGCGGCGACCCCGGAGCTGGCGGTGCCAGTGGTGCTCCCGGAGCCGGCGGCGACTCCGGAGCCGGCGATGCCGGCGGCGATCCCGAAGCCGGCGGCATCCTCCGGGCCGGTGGCGCGGGTGGGATCCTCAGAGTCCGCCGCCGGGGTGCCGGCCGGCGCCGGGACGGCGGTCAGCGCCTTCGTGTTCACCCCTTTGAAGCCTGTCCCGAGCACCAGCGTGACCCGCTCCGACAGGGACGGATCCTCACGCAGCTGTGCCCCGGGGATCGCGGCGGCCACGGTACGCGCCGCGGCGAGGCCGCCCGGGCCGTAACGCACCAGCGAGGTGGCCGTGTGCCGGTTGGCCGCGCTGCTGACGTGGGCGACCTGGAAGCCGGCCGCGGCCAGCTCCCGGGCCGCGTTGGTCGCGAGGCCACCCATGGGGGTGCCGTTGAGGACGTCCAATGTGATCGACGACGGCCGCAGCAGCGTCCTGCCAGCGGGGCCGGCCGGCGTGGGTGTCGCCCCGGTGGCTTTCGGTGCCGGTGCCCCGTGGCGCCCGGACGGCCGTGCCGCGGAGCTCCCGCGGCCGCGCAGCGGCGCCAGGAACGCCTCGAGCCCGTCGGGGTCGTAGACCTGGACGGAGCCGAAGGGCGCGATCTCGCCGGCCGCGTTCGCGCCTTCGGCCCTCGTCGGCGGGCGGACCGGGATGGTCTCGAAGCTGATCGCGTTCGCGGACATGCCCCGCAGCCGGGCCGCCAGGTTGCGCAGGTCGTCGGCGGTGGTGTCGTCGTCCACGGTCAATGCGCGGGTGGCGGCCCCGAGCAGGCTCTCCAGCCTGGCCGGGCTGGTGAGCACCCCGCTGCTGGTGGCCTTCTGGAACACCGCGCTGACGAACTGCTGCTGGCGCCGGATCCGGTCGAAGTCCCCGTCCGGCAGGCCGTAGCGCTGCCGGACGAAGGCCAGCGCCTGCTCGCCGTCGAGCTGGTTCTCACCCACGACACCGCGCCACTGTGAGTAGTCGTCATGCAGGTTGGACGTGCTGCCGTCCGGCAGCGGCCGGACGCATACCGTCACTCCGCCGATGGCGTCCGTCATGGCTTTGAAGCCGGCGAGGTCGATCGACACAAAATGATCGATTTTGATGTCGGTGAGGTTCTCGATCGTTTTGATCAGCAGGGACGGGCCGCCGGTCGTGATCGCGGAGTTGAGCTTGTTCCGGCCGTGGCCGGGAATGCGTACCAGGGTGTCCCGGGGGAACGACACCAGCGTGGTCGTCCCGTTCGAGTCCAGATGGGCGAGCATGGTGGTGTCCGAACGTTCCCCGGCGACGACTTCCTGGCGCTGGTACATGTTGCCGGTGCCCGCCCGACTGTCCGATCCGACCAGCAGGAAGTTCGCGCTCCCGGGTGGGGCCGCGGCCGGTCGTTCACGGTCGTCGCCGAGCGCCAGGGTGACCCTGGTGATCTGGGAGTCGAAGTAGCGGTAGGCGACGTAGCCGCCGATGCTCGTCACGACGATCGACATCGACAGCACGGCTGCGAGGGCGAGCAGCAGCTTGTCGATCAGGGAGCGTTGCCGTGGGCCTTCCTCCCCGGCGCGCAGGAACCATCGCCACCTCGCACTCGGGCGGGCCCTGAGGACGCGGCGCGGGCCCGGCGGGCCCGGCTGCGTCGTGGTGCTGGCGGACTGGTCCACGGGGACCCCGGTCGTAGCGGTCACCGTGCCGTACCTCCCACCCCCGCCGTGGCCTGGCACCGGCGCACGGACGTACATGCCGCCCGATGTATCCCGCGTCCCCGGATATGGTCCTGTTTACCACTATGCCCCGGGAGATGACGCCATTGGCAGGCCGGCTCTGCCGCCGGGGCTGTCCGTGCCGCCGGGGCTGTCCGTGCCGCCGGGGCCGGCAGAGCTGTCGGGGCCGTCGCTGGCGCGCTCGTGCCGTCTTCGGCCGGCACACCGACGGGTCCCGCCGGTGTGCGCGGGCCGGCTGCTGGATTCATTGCGGCGTTACCCCCGTACCGCTGATGTCACGACTGTCGTCATGGCCGCGGAGGACAACTGTGGTCCTGGTTGCTGAAGGTACCCGCGGCAGGCGCGACACACCCGTCGTGGGATGCCCTGATGACGGCGGGCCCGCTGTTCCGGCGGCGGCCGGCCGGGTGGCGCGGGCCACCGCGGCGGCTGGCCGAAACCGGCGCATGTCCGTCCGGAACCCGTCCGGAACCCGTTCGGAGGCTGTCCGGAACCCGTTCGGAGGCTGTCCGGAACCCGTTCGGAGGCTGTCCGGAACCCGTCCGGAGGCTGTCCGGAACCTGTCGGAACAATGTTGTTCGGCGGGTATTGGGCGCCCCTGGTCATGGGCTTGTACAGCCGCCGCCCGGCCGCGCGATAAGGTTCGGATCATGAAGGCTCTTGTGCTTGCCGGTGGTTCCGGAACACGACTGCGCCCGATCACCCACACCTCGGCCAAACAACTTGTGCCGGTGGCGAACAAGCCGGTGCTTTTCTACGGGTTGGAGGCAATAGCCGCCGCGGGTATCACGAATGTCGGGATCATTGTCGGGGAGACCGCCGCGGAGATCGAGACCGCCGTCGGCGACGGTTCCGAGCTGGGGATCGAGGTCACCTACATCCGGCAGGAGGCGCCGCTGGGGCTTGCCCATGCCGTGCTCGTCGCGCGTGACTTCCTCGGCGACGAGCCGTTCGTGATGTACCTCGGCGACAACCTGATCATCGGTGGGATCTCGGGGCTGGTGGAGGAGTTCCGCCGCAGCGGGCCGGACGCGCTCATCCTGCTGACGAAGGTCTCCAACCCGTCCGCGTTCGGCGTGGCCGAGCTGGGGCCGGGCGGGCGGGTTGTGCGTCTGGTCGAGAAGCCCCGGCAGCCACCGAGTGATCTCGCCCTGGTCGGGGTGTACCTGTTCGGCCCGGCGGTCCATGAGGCCGTGCGGGCGATCAAGCCGTCCGCGCGCGGCGAGCTGGAGATCACCGAGGCGATCCAGTGGCTCGTCGACGGCGGTTACGAGGTCGCGCCGCACCTGGTCGAGGGCTACTGGAAGGACACCGGGCGGCTCGACGACATGCTGGAGACCAACCGGCACCTGCTGGAGTCGCTGGAGCCGGCCGTCCGCGGTGTGGTCGACGAGAGCAGCACGGTCGTCGGCCGGGTCGTGATCGAGGAGGGCGCGTCACTGGTCCGGTCCACCGTGCGCGGGCCGGCGATCATCGGCCGGGACACGAGGATCGTCGACTCGTATGTCGGCCCGTTCACCTCGATCTACCATTCGTGCGCCATCGAGGACACCGAGATCGAGTATTCGATCGTGCTGGAGCGGGCGACCATCCGGGGGATCGGGCGGATCGAGGACTCACTGATCGGGCGGGACGTCGAGGTCGTCCCGTCGGCGGCCCGGCCGCGGGCGCACCGGCTGATGCTCGGCGACCACTCCCGGGTCTCGGTCGCCACCACGCCCTGACGGCCGGGGCCATCGCCTGGCCGGGGAGCGCCGGCCGGTCCAGGGCCGCCGGCCGGGCCCGGGCCGACGCACCGTGGACAGGAGCGTGACGGACGTCCCGGCCAGTCGGGCGCCGGGCAGCGCGGACAGTTCGGGCGTCGCGGGCAGCGGCCCGGGGGCGCCCGGCTCCCCCGCGGGACATCGGCGGGCCTCACGGGCCATCTCGGCGACGGTGACGCAGGCGGTCACCAGGCAGAGGGCGAAGACGGCGATCGTCACCCCGACGGGGAACGGCGCCCAGCGCCCGACCGCGGTGACGATCTCGGCGACGTGCAGCGGGGGGACCGACTCGCCGCGCGGCAGCCAGTAGTACGCGCACACCGCCCACAGCGCCGCCGCCTGCATGACGAGCGCGCCGGCCAGCACGGCCGGACCGGCGGCCCGCTCGTGCCCGCGCAGCAGCCGGCCGAGGCCGGCGGTGGCGACGACGGCGAGGCCGACCACGCCCATGTACAGGTACCGGCCCTGGATGGCGATGCCCTGGGTGTACTTCAGGTAGTCCGAGTAGCTGCGCTGGCCCACCAGCAGGTAGGCCAGCAGGATCGGCATGAGCAGCACCAGCGGGCGTGCGGACGCGAACGCCCACGGCCGGGTGAACCGGTGTCCCCGGGATGCCCCGTCGGTGCTCCGGGAGCGGGCGACCGCCGCCAGCACGCAGCCCAGCACGGCCGTGGTCGCGATGACGATCACGGCCGGGGAGAGCTGGGGCGGCTCGAACATCCCGAGACCACCCCAGAACCGGCTGATGATGGTCCGCCAGAAGTATTCGTACCAGGTGTAGAAGGACTTCGGCAGCAGGACCGGTTCGCGCCGTGGAGGCTCTGTTGCCCATCCGTTGGGCTGTATGGCGTCGTAGAGGACGTAGTTGCGGACCCACCACCATCCGCCGGCGGCGCAGGCGATCCCGATCGAGAGCAGCGCCGGGTACACCGGCGGCGCCCGCAGCGCCCGGACGGGCAGGGCCCAGCCGCCACGGCGCGGGCTGTGCCGGCTGTGCCGGCTGTGCTGGCCGGACCAGCGGGGGCGGTGCGCGGGCCGGCGGAGGTGGTCGCCGACGGCCCCGGGGCCATCGGGCCGGGAACTGACGGGCTGGGGGCCGGGCCGGGAGAGGCCGCGGCTGGATCGGGAGGGGCCGTGGCCGGGCCGGTGGGCACGGCGGAGGCGGGCCCAGCCGACGAGATAGGCGGCGGCGACCACCACCACCAGGGGCAGGGCGAGCGACTTGGTGAGGAAGGCGAGCCCGAGCAGCAGGCCGACGCCCACCGCCGTCCGTCTTCGCATGTCGCCGGTGAGCACGCCGGCGAGCAGCGCGGTCAGCCCGCCGACCGACAGCATCAGCAGGCCGTCGTTGTTGAACGTGGCGCCGACCCGGGTGAGCCCGGGCACGGCCAGCGGTATCGCGGCGGCGGCCCGGGCCAGCGGCGCGCTGAGCCCGAACCGCCGGGAGGCCTCCCAGGTGAGCAGCGGCAGCGGGGCCACGACGATGATGTTCAGCAGGCGCAGTGCCCAGACCTGCTGGTCGTACGCCCAGCCCGAGGAGCCGGGCAGGACGGACAGCAGGGCGGCCCCGATCGCGTAGATCAGCGGTGGGTGCTGGACCATCTGGTTGGACAGCCGCCCGTCGGTGACCGGGGCGGGCCCACCGAGCGCGTCGAAGGACAGGCGCTGGTCACGGGGGGTCGGGTCGATCTCGGCGAACGGGGGCGCGCCGTCGCCGCGGCCACCCGACTGGAACATCTGGGCGTACCGGCCGCGGTCGAAGTCGTCCGAGGTCGCGGCGATCCCCGCGGCGATGATCCGTTCGCCGGGTGCCGGCCAGCCGGCGCCGTGCTGCAGGCCGTAGACCATGTCGACGTGCTGGGCCTCGTCGTAGCCCGTCCAGGTGGTGAAGGCGAACGAGTAGGTCAGCAGCAGGGCGATGTGGAGCATGGTCAGCAGCACGACCGTTCGCGGCGGCCGGGGCCGGCGGGCCGGTGGCCGGGGCGCGCTGGCGACGGGGATGCCGGCGCCGGGCCGTCCGCGGCGGGCGTCGGCCCCCGAGGCAGCCTGCCGCGGGATCCCGGCCGGCGGCCAGGCCAGTTTGATCTCCGAGTAGTCGACGATCGTCATCTCTCCAGGACGACGGCAGCCGGCCGCCGTTGGCCGGCTGAGCCCATAGTCAACGGGCCGCCCCCGAGTTTAACCGTCAATTGCCGTTGGCAATTGTGTGGATACTGTATGTGATTCCATGGGCAGTGGGTGCGCGTCCGGCCGGGTAACTGGGTCTGCGACACTTGCCGGGTGCGCGTGATGGTGACAGGAGCCGGTGGCCAGCTCGGGGTGGACCTGTGCCGGCTGCTGGAGGCGGACGAACGGGTCCACGCCTGGGCCGGGCTCACCCGGGCCGAGCTGGACGTCACCGACCCGGCGCGGGTGCGGGCCGTCGTCCGCGACCAGGCCCGGCCGGCGAGGATCCAGGGCGGCCTTGTGGTCGTGAACACCGCCGCCTGGACCGACGTGGACGGCGCCGAGTCCGACGAGGCCGGGGCCTATGCCGTCAACGCCGCCGCGCCGGCGCAGCTGGCCGCCGCCTGCGCGGAGGCCGGCGCGACCCTGGTCCACGTCTCGACCGACTACGTCTTCGACGGCACCGCGGACAAGCCCTACGAGACCGGCCACCCGACCGCGCCGCGCTCCGCGTACGGGCGGACCAAGCTCGCCGGCGAGCAGGCCGTGCTCGCGTTGTGCCCGTCGTCCTACGTGGTGCGCACGGCGTGGGTGTACGGCGCGTCCGGGCGCAACTTCGTCCGGACGATCGCGCGGCTCGCCCGCGAGCGCGACACCCTTGCCGTGGTCGACGACCAGCGCGGCTCCCCGACCTGGTCGGTGGATCTCGCCGCCGGGCTGATCGACCTGGTGGCCGCCGGTACCGCTGGTGCCGGCCGGGCCGCTGGCGGGCTTTACCACTGCACGGGCGGTGGCGACACGACCTGGTTCGGCTTCGCCCGCGCGGTCGTCGCCGAGCTCGGGATGGACCCGGAGAAGGTCAGGCCGACGACGACGGACGCGTTCCCGCGCCCCGCGCCGCGCCCGGCCTACTCGGTGCTCTCGCCCCGGTCGTGGACGGACGCCGGGCTGCGGCCGCTGCGTCCCTGGCGGGAGGCGCTGGCCGAGGCCTTCGCGCGGTCCGGCGACGCTCTGCGGGCCTGATCGGCGCCGCATCGTGGGTCCGCTCTGTGGGCCTGGCCACAGCCGCTGGCGTCCGGCGTCCGGCGTTGTTGGGAAACCCGGTCGAGAAGCGTCGGTGGCGAGCGCTACCGTTGGGAGCGTGACGACCAAGACCGGTGCTTCGCCCGCCTCGCAGGCGACCGAGACCAGTGGTGCGACCGTTGCGCGGGAGCGGGGCAGGCCTGTCCTGGTCGCGGTGGCCTGGCCGTACGCCAACGGCATGCCCCACCTGGGGCACATCGCCGGCGCCTACCTGCCGGCCGACATCTTCGCCCGCTACCAGCGGCTGGCCGGCAACCGGGTACTGATGGTGTCGGGCAGCGACGCCCACGGCACCCCGATCACCGTGCGCGCCGACATCGACGGGGTGTCACCGGCGGAGATCGTCAATCGTTACCATCCGGAGTTCCTGCGCATCTGGGACGACATCGGGATCAGTTTCGACCTGTTCACCTCGACGATGACGGACAACCATCGCGAGGTCGCGCAGGACGTCTTCGTCCGGCTGCGGGAGGCCGGCTACATCGTCCCCGAGGAGACCGTCCAGTTCTTCGACCCGCAGGCCGGCCGCTTCCTGCCCGACAGGTACGTGGTCGGGACCTGCCCGTTCTGCGCGTACGGCGAGGCCCGCGGCGACCAGTGCGAGAACTGCGGCCGCACCCTCGACCCGGACATCCTGCTCGACCCGCGCAGCAAGCTCACCGGCGCGGTCCCGGAGAAACGGGCCACCACCCACTTCTTCCTGCGGCTGTCCGCGCTCGCCGACGATCTGCTGGCCTGGCTGGAGACCCGCACCGGCTGGCGCCGGCACGTCATGAACTGGTCGTTGCAGTTCGTCAAGGACGGCCTGCACGACCGGGCCATCACCCGTGACCTGGACTGGGGTGTCCCGCTGCCCACCGACGAGCTCGGCCCGGGCAAGCGGATCTACGTCTGGTTCGAGGCCGTGATCGGCTACCTGTCGGCGAGCAAGGAGTGGGCGGCCCGCTCCGGCGACCCGGACGCGTGGCAGCAGTGGTGGCAGAACCCGGACGCGGCCAGCTACTACTTCGTCGGCAAGGACAACATCCCGTTCCACACGGTGATCTGGCCGGCGATGCTGATCGGCTACGGCGGGCTTGAGCTGCCGACGGACGTCCCGGCCAACCAGTACGTGACGTTCGGCGGGGCGAAGGCGTCGAAGTCCGCCGGGATCGGGCGCGGCGTCCGGGAGTACCTCGACCGGCTCCAGCCGGACGCGCTGCGTTACGCCCTCGCGACGGTGCTGCCGGAGCAGAACGACACCGAGATCACCGACGCGGACATCATCCGGCGGATCAACGACGAGCTGATCGCGAACTGGGGCAACCTGGTCAACCGGGTGATGGCCCAGATCGGCAAGCGTTTCGACGGGCGCGTACCCGAGGCCGGGGAACTCGACGGCGCGCACGCCAAACTGATCGACTCGGTGGACGCCGGCCTGGCGCGGGTGGGCGAGCTGATCGGGCGGGTGGAGCTGCGGGCCGCGCTGCGGGCCGCGATGGAGATCTCCGCCGAGGTCAACGCCTACCTCTACCGCGAGGAGCCGTGGAAGACGGTCAAGACCGACCCCGAGCGGGCCGGGCGCAGCCTGGCCGTGGCGATCCAGGCGATCTCCGGGATCACGACCGCGCTCGCGCCGTTCCTGCCGTTCACCTCCGCGCGCCTGGCCGACATCCTCGGCATCAGCCTGGACACCTGGGAGCGCCAGCCCGTACCGGCCGGCCGCGCACTGACCTGGCCCGGGGCGCTGTTCACCAAGCTCGACCCGGACGCCCTGGACTGACGCCCTGGGCGCTGGAACGACGTCCGCACCGCCACCCGACGACTGGGCGGCGGCTGTCCGGACGCCAGGCGACCGGCAGCGGTCCGGCCGGACACCTGGCGGGCGGACGCCTGCCGGCCGGACACCTGGCGGGGGGTCAGTGCCCGGTCGGTGGTCGAGCGTCCGGCCGGCGCTCGACCGGATGCGGGTTGGCCGGTTGCGGGTTGGCCGGTTGTCGGCCGGCCGGGCGGCGGGCTTCCGCCGGGCGGTGGGGGCCGCGGCGCGGCGGCACGCCGTCTTCGCCGGGATCGCGGTGGCCGGCGCGCTGCTGCGTGTGCTGGTCACCGTCGCCTACCCGCCCGCGATCATGTACCTCGGGGATTCGGCCGCCTACCTCGACCAGGCGTGGGCGGGGCTGTGGCCGGGGGACTGGCGGCCGTCCGGCTACCCGATGTTCCTGCTGCTCATCGACGGCCACGCCCATCTGACCAGGCTGGTGATCGTCCAGCATCTGCTGACGTTCCTGGCCGGCGCGGCCCTGTACGCCGTCGCGCTCCGCACCGTACGTACCGCCTGGATCGCCGCCTGCGCCGCCGCGCCGGCGTTGCTGTCGCCGTGGGCGCTCGACCTCGGCCAGTTCGTCCTCGCCGACAGCCTGTTCGGGACGCTGGTCGCCGGCGGAGTGATCCTGCTCGCCAGGCCGGGCCGACCCGCCGTACGAGCCTGCGCCGCCGCCGGGCTGTTACTCGGAGCATCCGTGACGATCCGCACAGTTGGTTACGGTCCGCTTGCCGTAGGTGCTGTCGCGCTGGTCGTCGTGACCGTCCGGACACGCGCTCGCCGCGTCGGCGCTGATGTCGCCGCCGATGGTGGCGGTCGTGCCGTTGGCGGGGCTGCCCGGGCCGGCACTGGTGGTGGGCTGGCGCGTCTGATCGCGTTCGCGCTTGCCGCCGCCGTGCCGATCGTCGGTTACTCGGCGTGGAGCATGGCCAACGGGGCTGCCTTCTCCGTCTCGGCGCACAGCGGCTTCTTCCTGTACGGGAGGGTGGCGCCGTTCGCCGACTGCGACGTCCTGTCCGGGCCGGAGCTGCGGACGCTGTGCGACCCGCGGCCGGTGGCGCGGCGCCCACAGCCCGACATGTACCTGTGGCCGGACGACTCGCCGCTGCGCCAGGGCAACGACGGCATCCCCGCCGGACGCGAGGAACTCGCCGGACGGTTCGCCGCCGAGGTCATCCGGGCCCAGCCGGCGATGGTGGCCACAACCACGGCGGCCTACCTGATCGGCTACTTCTCGCCCGTCCAGCATGAGAACGCGCGGACCTCGCGGGCGGCGACCTGGGAGCTGCCCACGGAGCTGGCCAACGTCCTGCCCGTGCAGAACCCGCATGCCGCCGACGGCCACTACGTCCTCACCGAGATCTCACGGCCGCTCGCCGGGAAGCTGGCGGCGTACAGCCGGCTGGGCTATCTGCCCATGCCCCTGGTCGGAGCCGGCCTGCTCGCCGGCGCCGCGGCAGCGGCGGCCGGTATCCGACGAGGCCGCGCCGGCCGGGTTCCCGTCGGACCGGGCATGGCCGGGCCAGCTCCCACCGGTTCCGGCCCGACCGGAGCTGGGTTGGCCGGAGCTGACGTGGCCGGGCCGGCTCTTACCGAAGCCGCCGTGGCCGGCTCCGGTTCGGCCGGGCCTGGGCGGATGTTCTGGCTGGCGTCCGGGGCAGGCATGTCCGTGCTTGTGCTCGCGGCGCTGACCGCCGGTTTCGACTACCGCTACCTGGGATCGGTCATCGGCCTGCTCGGCGCCGCCGCCGTGCTCGGCTGGACGGCTCTGACACGCGCGCTCATGCCGCTGCTTCGGCCGTCGCCGTCGCCGTCGCCGTCGCCGTCGTCGTCGTCGCCGTCGGTGTCGGTGTCGGTGTCGACGGAGGCGACGGTTGAGGCGACGGTGCCGACGGAGGCGTCGCGGGCGGGCAGCGGGTGAACGCGGTGATCTCGCCGGTCAGCGGCCAGGAGCGCCGGGTCGGCTCGTCCGGGCACCAGCCGAGCCCGACGAGCAGGGCGTGCAGGCCGCGGACGGCGTCCGGGAACACCAGATTGTAGGTGACCAGGTACAACGTGCCGGCCCGCGGGCGCCCGGCGAGAAACGGCGGGATCGAGGCGTCCCAGCCCAGCGGAGGCAGGACGAGCGTGTCCGCCTCGGCGACCGGTGGTCCGAGCGTGCCCGTCGGCGAACGGCTGGCCATCGTCGGACGGGCAGCCGTTGTCGAATGACCGGCTGTCGCCGGATGGCCGGCCGCCGTCGGGTAGCTCGTCATCGCCGGCTGGTCGGTCGCTGTCGGATGGCCGGTGTAGTAATGCGCGTAATACTGCTGGGCCTTGTACCACTGCCGTTCGTCCCAGCGTCCGGGGATCACGATCTGGATGTCGCCAGGCCCGGCCGTCCGCCGCTGGACGGCGACCAGCTCCCGCATGTCGCCGAGCAGCAGCGGGCCGGCCGCGCTCGCCCGGATCTGCCTGCCCCGCTGGGCCCCGACCGCCCCGGCCGCCAGGACGAACAGCACAACCGCGACCGCGAGCAACACAGCGATCACACGACCAGGCCCGAGTTCGCCCGGCCCTGCCCACAACCGGCTTGGCCCGGATTCGGCCGTCTGTGGCAGGGTTGGCCGAACCGGCGTTGGCGGAACCAGCGTTGGCCGATGCAGTCTCGACCGGAGCAACGCCGACCCACCGATGCCGGCGAGCACGTACAGTAACGGCAGCAGGAACAGGTTCGCCCGGACGAACCCGACCGGCCATCGTCCCGCCGCCGAGGCGAACCCGATCAGCGCCAGCGCCCCGCCGAGTGCGACCAGCAACGCCCGGCCCGCCCTGCCCCGCACCGCCACGACCAGGCCGACCGCCCAGCACACCAGCGCCCCGACGATCACGCACACGTGCAGCCGGTGATCCGGGTCGGCGAGCAGCGGCGAGCCGGTGAACGGCGAACCGAACTGGGCGTCCGGCCGGGTCATCGCCGCCGTGAACGCGTTGCGTGGCAGCTCCCACAGGGCCGTGCGTAACTGGCCGGCCGCGTTGTCCCGGGTGAGGAAGAAGTTCCGCCAGTACGGGTTCGTGGTCAGATAGCTCTGCGGCAGGACGAACAGCGCAAGATGAGCGAGCCCACAGCCGCCCACCAGCACGGACCCGGCCAGCCCCGCCAACATCGGGCGCCGCCCTGGGTTCTGCCAGGTGCTCTGTCGTGAGCCCCGCAGTGAGTCCCGCCGTGAGTCCCGCAGTGAGCCTCGCCGTGAGTCCCGCAGTGAGTCCCGCAGTGAGTCCCGCAGTGAGTCCTGTCGTGGGCGCCACCGTGGGTGGGCGGCCTCCTGCGCTGCGGCATCCGTTTCGGTCTTGGTGCCCCGGGCCTGGCGTGGGCGGCACGCCCACCAGGATCGGGTGGCGTCCACGACGTCCAGTAACAGCAGCGGAGCCAGGACGAACAGCGAGGTGACGGCCATGATCGCGCACAGCGCCATGCCCGCCCGAGCCGGCCACGAACGCCGGCCCGCCTCGACACGGCGGCGCGCGCACAGCCACAGGTGCGCGACGGCCGCCGTGCATGCGGCCTCCGGCAGGTACGACTTCAGTTGCAGCCCGTAGACGAGCAGCCCGCCGTTGACCGTGAGCAGCCCGGCGACGACCGTGGCCGCCGGCCGCGACAGCCACCACCGGCCCAGCAGGTAGGTCACCAGCGACAGCGCGGCCAGCGCGACGATCTGGGGCGCCCGCAGGACGAGCTCGGTGTCACCGCCGAGGGCGACCGCCAGCTTCTCGACCGCGAACCAGCCCCCGGAAAGCGGCGCGTTCGCCGTCCGCAGGGCCTCGAACCAGCCCGCGCCGACGCTGAGGTGGTAGGCCCGCCACGCCTCGTCGTACCAGAGCGGACGCACCAGCGTCGGCCACAGCGCGGCGACCACCACCACGTCCAGCCCGACGAGCGCCGCGACAGCGACCCCGCCCCGCCACCGTCCACCGCCCTGCCCCACCAGGCCGGCCCGCCGCCGACCGGCCCGGCCCGGCTCCGCCCCGCCCGCCTCCCGGCTGACGGACGCCGGCCCGTCGAGTGCGTCCACCACCCCTGGAGGCTACGAGAGCCCCCGCCCACCTCCGTCGTCAGCCGCGGGCAGAAAACCGCTGCTACCCGGAACGGGGCGTAGATCTGTTCGGCGGTTTCGGGGGCGGCCAAGGCGGTGCGGTACAGGTGGGCGCGCCATAGCCGGCTACGCTGATTCTCCGGTGCTCTCCGTGGCAGGTTCCGGCGGGCACGTCGGTGTCCGGGGGCGAGGAGGCCGCCACGAACCACCGCGATCTCACCGGGCCCGCCACCGCGTCGCACGGCACACCCGGAGAAACAGGGGCGCCGACTCGGGCTGACAGGTCGCCGCCGGTTTTCTCCACAGTTGTTCAAGGAGTGCAATGGGGAAACACTCGCAACCCCAGACCTGTCCGAAGTGTAACGGCACCGGAACTATCACGGTTGTTTATGACGGCCGAAGCGGAAAGGCCGCAACCGAGATCAAGAACTGTGACAGATGTAATGGGAAGGGAACGGTATGAATCGGGCCGATTTCATCCCGCCCGTGATCTGGGTTCATCGGGGAGAAGGCAGCTCCATGTATCCGATCAACCGGGCTGATGATCCGGACGTCTGGTCGAGGCTGGTCGACAGCGATGATGCGATCGTCACTCAGGTCGACGATGGAAAACTCGACGAAGACGGTACCGGCACCTTCCCGACCAGCTCTTCCAGCGCTCTCGCGGTCATGGACGCGATGCTCGGTCTGCTCGACGTCCACCACGGCACAGACGTCCTGGAGATCGGCACGGGAACCGGCTACAACGCCGCACTGATCGCCGAGAGGGCGGCACCCGGGCATGTCACCACCATCGAGATGGACGAGAAGATTGCCCGGCACGCCCGGACCGTCCTCGCCAGGACCGGCCTGCCGGTCACGGTGGTCACCGGCGACGGTGCCCTCGGATACGCCGAGAACGCCCCCTACGAACGGGTCATATGCACCGCGAGTGCGCTGCGGGTGCCGTACGCATGGGTGGAGCAGACCCGACCCGGCGGGAAAATCGTGCTCCCTCTCGTCGCCGGCTTCGACGAATGCCAGGCGTTCGCCTGCCTCACCGTCGGCGATGACGGCACCGCTCGGGGCCGCTGCCACGGCAGCACCGGGTTCATGCGGCTACGCAACCAGCGGAACGACAGGGCATTGTGGCGGGTATACAGCCCGGAAAGCGCCGCCTACTACGACGAAGAACCAGATGGCGTCCAGATCACAACAACGCAGATCTACCACCCTGAGCCGTTTGCCGACTTTGAGACCGGGTTCGCCTTCGGCGCCCGCCTTCCCGGTTGGGTGACCGGGCTCAGGGCCGATGGCATCATGCTGCTGTCGCACTACGCATCCGGATCGTGGGCCACCATCGTTCCCGGCACGGACGTTCACAAGGTCTACCACCAGGGACCACGCCACCTGTGGGATGAACTGGAAGCCACCTACCGTTGGTGGATCGGCACCGGCCAGCCCGATCACACCCGCTTCGGCCTGATCGTCACCCCCGAAGGGCAGACGTTCTGGCTCGACACCCCGGACCAGGTCATCTCGTCTGTCCAGCAACCGGCCGCCTGACCAGGACACACGCACCGAAGAAAGATCGCCGCCAAAGTCCTGCACGGCTTCAGGGGCGCCCCTTCAAATCGCCGCAGAAGGCGCGCCACACCCGCCGCGCCCGGGAACGGGACCCGGCGGGACTGCCATGCGACGCCTGCACGCGGCACCGGCACGCCGTGCCCGACGGTACGTCGGCTCTGCCGCCCGCCCTGCATGTCGGTTGGGAGACCGGCGTGTTGTTCGTGTTGTAATCCGACTCGGATCTTGCCTGTGCGGGAACCGTACCATAGTTTTCACCCCTGCTGACCTGCGACGATACAAGATCGTCCTCTAATCTCCGACGGGGGTCTGTGGACAACGGGGGTCTGTGGACAATCGCGCCAAAATCCATGATCTATAACGTTTGTACAGGTCGGCGAGATGTCGATGTTTCCCACGGCCTCCCTCGATTATCGGTGTGTCGGAGGTCCTGGGCAACGATCAAGGTTGTGCGATTTGGCGGACAGACACACCATGTGCTGCCCAGCCATACCCGGTGACGGTAAGCCCACGGACTTCCCCTCGGGGTTCTGTCCCGGCCGTCCCGTCCGGAGGGGAGAGAAGCGCGAACGTCCGCTGATCGCCTCCGCTGGCCGGCAGCACCAGCGCTGACCGGAGAATGTATAGGTCCGAGTCCGGCGGGGGCAGCTTGACACGGGCTGACTCCGCCGGGTCCGCCATCAACAAGCCATTGAAATGCGACTCGCTACGACCAGGCCGACGACTGTTTGGGATCATTTCCATGGGTCTCTGACTCCTTTCTGCGCAGGGTTGGGGATCAGGACCCGGAGCGGGTGTTGGCCCACCGGCTCCGGGTCGCTGCTGTTCCGGCGTGTGATCCGGGAACTGTCCGCCGGATGATCGATTACGACGAAACGCTGAGATCAACAGCGAACGGTACGCCCGTGACCTGTGAGACCCATGAAGTGGGGCGATATGACACCTATAGGCGCGGAAGCTGTAGGTGAAAACCGTCGTCATCACAACGCTTTTCACCTACGGCTTCCGCTGCTGTAGGTGGAAAGCGTTGCTGTGATGACGGAATCCACCTACGGTGCGCGCGGATGGAATCCGCCTGCGGGGCGGGGTGGGTCAGGTGAGGGAGGCGTAGACGGCGGCGGTGCGTTCGGCGGTGCGGCGCCAGGTGAACGTCCGGGCGTGGGAGCGGCCCGGGGCCGGGTCGGCATCCTCCTTGAGCGCGCCGATCAGCGCGTCGGTCAATGCCTCGGTGTCCATCGGCGGGACGAGTCGTACGCCTTTGCCGGCCAGCGGGCCGAGGACCTCCCGGACAGCGGGGATGTCGGCGGCGACCACCTGGGTCCCGGCCGCCAGTGCCTCCAGCGGCGGCAGGCCGAACCCCTCGTAGAACGAGGGGAAGCACAGGGCGGCGGCCCCGGCGACCAGCCGGCGGAGCTGGTTCGTCGGCAGGTAGCCGGTGGTGACGACCGCCCCGGCCGGCAGCCGCGACCGGTCGAGCGCCGGCCCCCAGCCGGACGGCCCGACCAGCAGCAGCGGCGGCGCGTCGGAGACCTCGGCGTGCAGGCCGCGGACCGCCGCCAGCAGGGTCGGCAGGTTCTTGCGTGGCTCAAGGGTGCCGACGAACAGCAGATACCGCTCGGGCAGACCATGGGCGGCGAGCCAGCGCGCGGACGGCGGGGACGCGTCGAACCAGGCCGCGTCCACGCCGAGCGGTGTCGCGGTCACGATCGCCGGATCCAGCCGGTAGGTGTCGACGACCTCGGCGGCGATCGCCGCGCTCGGGGTGACGACGGCGGCGGCCCGGCGCAGGCCGCGCGGGACCAGCTCCCGGTAGCGGGCGGAGGCGGCGGAGACGGTGTTCGTGAGCTTGAGATAGGCGAGATCGTGGATGGTCAGCACGCCGTGGGCGCGGCGCAGCGGCGGCAGGACGAAGTTCGTGGCGTGCACCACGTCGGCCGCGCCGGCCAGCCATTCCAGCTTCGGCGTGTCGGTGCGTGCCCACGCCTCGTGCATGAGCCGGGCCGGGACGCGGCGCGCGGCCGGCCGCACGCCCGGTGGCAGCGCCGGGGCGAACCCGTCGAGCCCACGCCAGGTGAACGCGGTCGCGGCGACGTCCAGGCCGGGCAGTGACGGTAGTTCGGCGAGCAGGTGGCCGGTGTAGTGGCCCACCCCGGTGCGCGGGCCGAGCAGGGGCGTTCCGTCCAGGATGACCCGCATCGGGCTCGCTCCTCTCCACGGGTACGTCCGTGAGTACCACAGCCGCCTGGGGACGCCGCCGGGCAGCGGGCCGTCGGGCAGCGCCGCCGGTAGCCCCCGGCGGTCGGCGTGAATGGTCCCGCCGGTTGGTGTCTCTCGGTGGTCGGTACTCCCTGGTGCTGTCCATCCTGTTGGCGCACGATCGCCAAAGGTGATCGAGTGGTTCTCCATGGTGAGACGCTCCAGGGCTCGAAGTCCCCGGATCGTGACGATGTTGTTCGCCGTTGCCCGCTCTGTTGTTTTTCTGCTGAACGGGGAGCGATCACTGAAAGTGATTAGGCTCTGTCCGCCATGGTCTGCCTGTAGAGGTGGTGGCGGGTGGCGATGTCGCGCCAGCGGGTGGCGAACGCCGCGTCCGCGTACTCCTGGGCGCGGGCGGCCGCGCTTGCCGCGAGCCGCCGGCGCATGGCGTCCTCGGTGGCGAGACGCCGGGTGAACGAGGCGAGCTGCTGCGGGGAGGTCCAGCGGAAGCCGTCGAGCCCGTGGCGGACGATCTCGCGCTGGCCGGCGCTGTCGATCACCACGGGGACGCATCCGCCGGCCATCGCCTCGACCGTGGTCATCCCGAAGTGCTCGGCCGTCCACGGGCGGCGGTCGACGTCCTCCCCGTAGCCGGTCGCGGACCAGAACACCGAGCAGGTGGACAGCAGCCGTTCCACCTCGTGCCGCGGGGCGTTCGGATGGATCTCCACCGGCAGGCCGCGGGCGGCGTCCCGGATCCGCTCCAGGTAGGGGAGCTGGGAGTCCTCGCAGCCGCCGACGACGTGCATCCGCCAGTCGGGCAGTGCGCCCGAGCGGTACAGCTCACCGAACCAGCGCACCATCTCCAGCTGCCGTTTGGCGTGCCCCAGACCGGGGGCGAACAGACGGCCGACGGTCAGCACCGACGGTTCCCGCTCCTGCGCCGGGGTCAGGCACGCCACCTGGATCGGCGGGTAGAGGATGTCGGCGTCGGTGTGCCACAGCCGGCGGATCCAGTCCCGGGTGTAGACCGAGTTCGCCATGACCACGTCGTAGGCGTCGAGATAGCCGAGGTCACGCGGGTCCGTGAGCAGCCAGGGGAAACGCAGCGCCACCCGGGCCCGGACGCCCTCGCGCCGGTCGGCCACCCGCGGCCGGCTGAGCGCCACCCCGAGCTGGCGGACGTCCCGGGAGGCCGCCGCGCCGCCACCGCCCGCCGGTGGCC
>NZ_CAKKTM010000100.1:0-24135 GCF_920888515.1 Protofrankia sp. CiP1_Cm_nod1
CGCCTGGAGGGCATGGTGTGCCCAGTTCGTCGGGCGTACCTGGCGTGCCTGATGATGTGTCCGGGATGCCTGATTCATCCGGTGCGTCCGGTGCGTCCGGTGCGTCCGGCGTGCCTGGAGCGTCCGTCGCCGCGGGGGTGAACGTCTCGCTGACCAGGGTCAGCTCGGTTCCGGTGGACGAGGCGGGCAGCGGCACGGCGACCGGCGTGAACACGGCGCCGGCCTCGACGTCGGCGAGGGCCTGCCCGGCCGCGTCGAGGACGCGCAGCCGTACCGTCCCGGACGCCCCGGGCCGGCCGACGTCGGCGTGCAGCACCCGGTCGCCGCCGGGGGCGACCGAGAGGACCCCCGCGCCGTTCGACCAGACCCACTGCCGGCGGCGGCCGCCCTCGGGCGGATACCAGCCCGTCCCGTACCCGACCGCCGGGCGCACGCCTCGCAGGAACGGGCTGCCGGCGCGGATCGCGGCCCGGCGCCACGCCGCCGCGTCGTGATCGGCCGGTGTCGGGAAGAAGCACAGGTACGCCGAGTGCCTCGAGCGGGGGACCAGCCGGCTCATGTACGAGCCGTTGACGAACAGGTCGTACTCGGCGCTGATCTCGGCGACGGCGTCGTCGCCCCGGTCGGGCAGCAGGCGGTACCGGCAGCCGGACAGGTCGAGCCCGAGGTGGGCACCGAGCGCGTCCAGGTCGACCGCCGAATGCCCCAGCAGGTCGACCTCGGCGCCTTCGGCCGCGAGCACCTCGGCGATCATGCCGTTGTGGCGTTCCCCGCCGCCCATGGAGTGCCAGAACCTGTTGTAGACGGCGGCCCGGATGCCGCTGGCCGGCTTGGCTGCCGGCCGCCGCGTGTCAGCCGGGTGCCGAGCGGTGGCCTCGGCGGCGACCGGCCGCGTTGCGGTCGCCTGCGCTGTCGCGGGCGGTGCCGGTGTCGTCGTGGCCGCCGGTGTTGCCGCCGGTGCCGGTGCCGCCGGTGTTGCCGTCGGTGGTGTCGTCGGTCCGGTCGTCATCGTCGCACCAGCCAGTTCTCCAGCTCGTGGCGGCGGGTCGAGGCGGTGCGTGAGATCGCCCGGCGGCGGGCCAGCATGGCCGGCAGCAGCCGCAGGTAGGAGGCGATGACCGTCAGCCGCAGCCAGGTCGGGCGCAGCGGGGGGCGGCTGCGCGCGGCCCACGCCTGGCGCAGCGTCCGCAGCGCGATGGACGCGGTCGTCAGCGGGTAGCGGGCCACCGCCGCCAGCGCGATCCGGGCGCTCGCGTCCTTGGTGAGCATCAGCAGCCGGTTACGGTCGGTGTGGAAGACGAACAGCGGCGACCACTCGACGCTGGACGCCGAGTGGACGTGCCGCAGCACCGCGTCCGGTATGTAACGGATCGTGTAGCCGCGGGCGCGGATCCGCCAGGACAGGTCGGTGTCCTCGTAGTAGAGGAAGAAGTCGTCGTCGAACCAGCCGAGCTCGCGCCCAAGCTGGGTGCGGATCGCCATGCCGTTGCCGCAGGCGGTGAAAACCTCCTCGGCCCGGGCGAACTGGCCGGTGTCGACCTGCTGGTAGCCGCGGTCGGCGCCGTACCCGTCGCGCAGCACGATCCCGCCGACGTTGTTGATCACATCGACGCGCGCCACGCCGTCCGGGACGGTGAACTCCACCGTGGACGGTTCGGCGCCGGCGTCCAGCGTGACCGACCCGCCGTCCCAGCTCAGCGTGACCGGTTTGGGTGCCTGGCCGGCCCAGGTGAAACCGAGCGTGACCGGGCCCCCTTCCGGGACCGGGACGCACAGCTCGCCGTCACCGCGGGTCCAGAAGAACGGCGCGTCCCGGCCGCCCTCGGCGCCGAAGGTCAGTTTCTCCCACAGGACCTCCCGTAGCACCTCCCGGCCGTCGACGGTCACCGACGACACCCGGACGCCGAGTTCGCGCGGGTCGTGCGGGCCGGGGGTGAAGGCCGGCGTCGACAGCCGCAGCCGTAGGAAGCGGGGGAGGAAGACGACCTTGCCGGTGACCGCACCCAGGCGGTCGCCGCCGGGGGCGTCGAACGGCGCCAGCAGGTTGGCCAGCCAGTCCGGCTCGGGCACCGCGTCGTTGTTGAGCAGGGCGGCGTACTCGGTGGTGACCGCGCGTAGCGCGAGGTTGTTGCCGCCGGCGAAGCCGAGGTTGGTCTCGGAGGGCACCAGCCGGACCCACGGGTAGCGCTCGGCCAGCAGCGCCCGGGAGGAGTCCTGCGACGCGTTGTCGACCACCCACGTCTCGAAGGCGAAGCCGGTCACCTGCTTGGCCAGGCCGTCCAGGCAGGCCGGCAGCAGGTGCGCACCGTTCCAGTTGACGATGACGACGGTCACCAGCGGCTTGGCCGGCTCGGCCTCCGGGCCGGCGGGCGTGGTGTCCGGGCCGGTGGCGGCGACGGCCGGGTCGCCGGCCGCGCTGGTCAGGTCGGTGGGTGTGACGCCCAGGGCGGCTGACGCGCTGGCGGGCGCGCCGGCCGGGCTGCTGGACTCGGTGGCCGGGCTGCTGGACGTGCTGACCGGGCTGGCGGGCGCGCCGGCCGGGCTGCTGGACGCGCTGGCCGGGCTGGCGGGCGCGGTGGCCGGGCTGCTGGACGCGCTGGCCGGGCTGGCCGGGCTGCTGGACGCGCTGGCGGACTCGGTGTTCGGCCCGGGGGCCGGGCCGGGGGTGGTCGGGTCGCTCATCCGCGGGCCCTCGCCTCGTAGTCGACTTTGAGCAGGCCACCGGCCTGCGGGCCGCTGATCCCGAACAGGTCGTCGAAGCGGCGCTTGGTGACCGGGGCGCCGGTGGCGGCATCGGAGACGTGCACGCTGATCGCGAACGCGCCCAGCAGCTCGGGGATTTTCGGCACGGTGAAGTCCACGGTGAGCAGGCCGGGTCTGCTCGGTATGCCGCCGACGGGCGTCTCCATCAGCCAGATCGGCAGATCGTGCTGGCCGAGAACGTAGACGTGCAGGTAGATCCGTTCCGGCGCGTCCAGGGTGAGGTCGAGGGTCAGGGAGACGGTCAGTTTCTCACCCGGGTCGAACTGGACCTGGGACGGCCCCCCAGGGTCCCTGGCGAAGGTCGCCAGGACGGGCCGGACGGCGGCGACGTCGTAGGGCACGGGCCCGTCCGAGGGCAGGCTGCCCAGGCGTTGCCGCAGCAGCCGGGTGCCGATCTCCGGCGCGCCGTCGAAGATCATCGAACCGGATTCCAGGACCAGGACCCGGTCGCAGATGCTCTCGACCAGGTCCAGGGAGTGCGTGACGAACAGGATCGTGCGCCCCTGCCGCCGGAACTCCTCGATCTTCGCCAGGCACTTCTTCTGGAAGGCCTCGTCCCCGACCGCCAGCACCTCGTCCACCAGCAGGACGTCCGGGTCGACGTGGACGGCCACGGCGAACCCGAGCCGGACGTACTGGCCGGACGAGTAGTGCTTGACCTCGTCGTCGATCTTGTGGGGGAGCTCGGCGAAGTCGACGATCGAGTCGAACATCCGGTCGATCTCGCGGCGGGACAGGCCGAGCAGGGACGCGTTGAGGTAGACGTTGTCCCGCCCGGTCAGCTCGCCGTTGAAGCCGGCGCCGAGCTCCAGCAGGGAGGCGATCCGCCCGTTGACCGAGACCTCGCCGTGGGTCGGGCGCAGGATGCCGGCCAGCACCTTCAGCAGCGTGGACTTGCCGGAGCCGTTCGCCCCGGCGAGCCCCACCGTCTGGCCGTTGCCGATCTCCACGTCGATGTCGCGCAGCGCCCAGAAGTCGTCCCCGCTGGCCTGCCCGCGGCGGACGAACAGCTCCTTGAGGCTGGTCGCCCGCCGGTGGTAGGAGACGAACTTCTTGCTCACACCGGTCGCCCGGATCACCACCGGGGCAGCCGACGGGCCCCCCGGGGCGGCCTCGGGCGCCGGGGCGCCCACCATGGACGCCGGACCTGCCGCGTCCACCGGACCTGCCGCGTCCACCGGGCTCGCCGCGTCCGCCGCGGATGCCAGGCTGGTCGTGGGTGCCGGGCTGGTCGTGGGTGCCGGGGCTGGGGCCGGCGCCGGGGTGACCGGTGCGTCCGAAGCCTCACCGGTCATGGCGGGGCCGGCTGGTGACTGCTGCGCTGGCACGTCTGTCAAACCTTCCTCACTGCCTCCGCAGACACGATCATGACGGTTGTCGTGGCCGCTTCAGCCGGGTTCTAGAGATCCTCGGCGAAGTCGGCCTGCATGCGGCGGAACACGTGTGTTCCCAGCCAGAGCAGGCCCAGCGACATCACGCCCGCGACGGCAAGATGCTCGAGGTAGAAGAGATACCCGGGGTCGGCCAGGATGCCCTGCCCGTTCGCGGGGTTGACGGCCGGCCCTTTGTAGATTCCCCGCTGGAAGGTCGCGACGACCGTCGCCATCGGATTCAGGAAATAGATCCACGTCCACTCGTGCAGGAGTTTACGGATCAGCCCGACCGGATACACGATGGGGTTGAGCCAGAACCACGCGAGCAGCGCCACCTCCAGCAGGTGCTCGGTGTCGCGGTATCGGACGTTGAGCGCCGACACGAGCATGGCCAGGCCCACCGTGAAGATCATCGCCACCGCGAACGCCGGCACCAGCAACAGCAGCTGGAAACCGATGAAGCTGTAACCGAGCGCCGCGACCACCACGAAGAGCACGGCGAGCTGCAGGACGAAGTGGACGATCGCGAACCCCACCGCGGAAAGCGGCAGCACCGGCAGCGGGAAACGGACCTTCTTCACGAGGTTCGCGTTGAAGACCACGCTGCCGCTGGCCGCGGAGACGCTGGCGGAGAACGCGTTCCAGATCAGCAGCCCGGACATCAGGTAGACGCCGAAACGGGGCACCCCGGCGTTCATGATGACCTGGAACACCAGGGTGTAGACGGCGAGCAGCAGCAGCGGGTTCGCCAGCGACCAGGCGAACCCGAGGGTCGACCCCTTGTACTTGACCTTGAGATCCTTGCGGATCAGGTTGCGCAGCAGCTCCCAGCGCAGCCGGGTCTGGGCGCGGCTGCGACGGGCGAGCCGGCGGGACTCCGGGCCCGGCCCGTCGACGTGGATCCGTTGCCGCGCCGCCGGCGTGGCCGCCGGTGCGGACCGCTCATCAGTCAGGTTCGACACCGACAACCTTCCGTGAGCCGCGCCAAGTGGGAAGCGAGCCCGACGCTACCGGGAACACCGGACCGCACGGACCGCACGGACCGCACGGGCACCACGTCGGGACGATACGTGGCCGGCCTGGCGCTCCGGCGGCCGGACCTGGGTACGCCGGTGACCGTGGCCACCGGGCCGGTTCATAGTATCGGGCCGTTCATTCAGCTCCGGCCGGTCACTGTCCAGTCTGACCCGGATACCAGCCGGCCCGTCGGCGGTGGCCGTGATGCCCCGCCTGTGGAGGACGCCCGTGTTCACCGACGTCCGGATCCGTGAGGTCTGGTCCCATCTGGAGTCCGGCGGGGCCGAGGTGCTGACGTTGGACGTGTTCGACACGCTGCTGCTGCGGCTCGTGCCCGAACCGGCCCACGCCTTCCTGCTGCTCGGGCACCGGCTGGCCGCCGCCGGGCTGCTGCCGCCGTCGCTGTCGCCCGCGCAGTTCGCCCAGCTGCGGGTGCACGCCGAGACCAGGGCCCGCGAGCGCAGCCAGGCCGGGCGCGGCACGCCGGAGGCCCGGCTGGACGAGATCTGGTCGGTGCTGGCGGCGGCGCTGCCCGGCAGCGGCGGCGTCGACGACCTCGTCGCCATGGAGGTCGCGTTCGAGCGGGACATCTGCCGGGCCGACCTGGCCGTCGCCGAACTGGCCGAGCTGACCATCACCAAGCTCGGCCGGCCCGTCCACCTGGTCTCCGACACGTACTTCTCGCCGGACCAGCTGCGCCGGCTGCTGCGGCGCCCGGAGCTCGCCGGTATCAGGTTCACCCAGGTGCTCACCTCCAGCGACGCCGGGGTGAACAAGAGCAGCGGCCTGTTCGCCCACGTGCTCGCGCGGGCCGGGGTCGCGGCGTCCCGGGTCATCCACCTCGGTGACAACCCGGTCGCCGACGTCGAGAGCGCCCGTGAGCACGGGATCCTTGCCGTCCACTACCCCAAGTACACCGACGGGCTGGAGACGACGCTGGACCTGGAGGGGCTGCGTTCCCGGCCCACCTCCGACACACCCGTCGACCCGGTGCACGGCGACTACGGGGTGACCGCGATCCGGGCCCGGACCCTGCACCGCGCCGACGCCGCCGCCGTCCCGGCGGGCCTGCGCCGCCACTGGGAGACCGGCGCGGCCGTGTTCGGCCCGGTGTTCACCGGATTCGCGGAGTGGGCCGTCGAACGGGCCGCGGACTACGGGGTCGACCGGATCCACTGCCTCATGCGCGAGGGGGTGTTCCTCGCCCGGGCGCTGGCGGAGCCCGGGCACGACCGCGGGATCACCACGTCCCCGCTGTGGGCGTCCCGGCAGGTGTGCGCGCTGGCCAACGTCTTCGAGGGCAGCCCGCAGGAGCTGCGCGGCTTCCTGACCCGGCGGCACGCCCCCAGCGTCGGGCAGCTGCTGCGCCAGCTCGGGGTGGGCGTGGAGGAGGTCGCCGGCCTCTCGGCGCTCGCCGGCCGGCGGCTGGACGTCCCCGGGCTGCGTGAGGAGACCCTGCACGCGCTGTGCAACGACGAACGGGTCCGCGGCGAGATCGTGACGACCGCGAGCCAGCTGCGGGAACGCTACCTGCGCTACCTCGACGCCCAGCTCGGCGACGCGGACCGGGTCGTCATCGTCGACCTGGGCTGGGGCGGCACCATCCAGGGCCTGCTGCACCAGCTGCTGGTGGCCTCCGGCCGCGAGGTGGAGATCGTCGGCCTGTACCTGGCGACCAACGCCGGCGCCAACGTGCACCGCCTGTCCGGGCTGCGGCTGGAGGGCTATGTCGCCTCCGGCGGCGAACCGGAGGCGCTGTTCGCCCCGGTGATGCGCAGCCCCGAGGTGCTTGAGCAGCTCTGCATGCCCGACGTCGGCTCGCTGATCGGCTTCGACGAGGACCTCACCCCCGTGCTCGCCGCCGACCACACCTCCCGCACGCAGGTCGCGCAGCGCGCCGCCGTCCAGGACGGGGTGCTCGCCTACCAGCGGGAATGGCTGCGTTACCACCGCGGTGAGACGCCGATGCCGTCCCTGGTGTCGGACGGGGCGCGGCTGGCGGCGCTGCGCACCCTCACCCGGTTCGTGACCCGGCCGACCCCGCAGGAGGCGTTCGCGTTCGGGATGTGGTCGCACGACGACAACTTCGGCTCCGAGTCCTCCGAAGGGCTGCTGCCCGCCGATCTGCTGCGCAGGATGCCGTACCTGACCGCGGCCGATCTCGAGAGGATCCCGATGCAGGAGCTCTACTGGCCGGCGGGGGTGGCGGCGGTGGCGAACCGGCCGCTGGCGGTCGTCAGCGGGCTGGCCGCGGGCGCCGGGATCTCGGCGCTGGAGGTCTCCCCGGAGGCCGCCGCCGGCCCGGTCGAGGTCTACGTCGACACCGGGGCCGACTTCGCCGCCGGCCCGAAGGAGTCCGCGGTCACCCGCTCCGGGCGGGACGGGCTGTCGCTGGTGCGCCTGCGCATCGACGGGGTCGGCGTCCGCCGGGTGCGCATCGACCCGGCCGGCCGGCGCGGCCTGCTGCGGCTGGACTGGCTGAAGCTGTCCTTCCACCTCAACAACGTCACCGAGCCGTACGAGGTGACGATCACTTCGGTCCCGGACGAGGCGCGGCTGCACCTGATCGGGGCACGGGCCCTCCAGCCGAACCTGATCGAGATCCTCGGTGACGACCCGCAGTTCGTCTACGTGCTCGACCCGGTGGGGCAGGCGCAGCTGGCTGCCACCTACGCCATCGACGTCG
This sequence comes from Protofrankia sp. CiP1_Cm_nod1, assembly GCF_920888515.1. GTDB lineage: Bacteria > Actinomycetota > Actinomycetes > Frankiales > Frankiaceae > Protofrankia. The sequence continues at coordinate 7,840 of NZ_CAKKTM010000100.1, forward strand.
AGTTCGCCTTCGGATGGCTGGGGATCCGTTCCGACCCGCTGGCGGTCCCGGCCGAGCAGGGCACCCCGTTGTCACGCCGGGCCGTTCAGCGGCTACGGCGCGAACTCGAAGAACGCTTCTGAACCCGTGCCCCTCGGGGCGCCGGCGGCGTGATCACATTTTGCCCGCGCCGCCGGAGGGCGGCCGGCGGCCGTCACGCGGTTCGTGAAGCCGCGCGGTTCGTGAAGCCGCGCGGTTCGTGAGAGGGCACCCTGGTCAGGGATGGTGCGATCGTGGTCGCCGGGCGCGTCGCTGGAAGGCTCTGAGGGAGAATCGGTCGATCGCGATGATGCGGTCGTTGCGGACAACGTGGACGGGGTCGCTGTGAGTGATACAGCTCTGGGTGGGGACGGCGTGAACGATATTGTCATGGGCCGTCCGGCCGAGTGGCGCGGTTCCGCCGGTGACGGTGGGCCGCACGGCAACATCGACGACCATCCCACGGCGGACCTGTCGGCGCCGGGCCCCGGCAACCAGGTGCCCACGGACGTCGGCGCGGGCGCTTCCGTCCCGCGTCCTGATCCCGCTGATCCCGCTGATCCCGCCGGGGCTGCCGGGTCGGGTGGGACGGCCGGGGCCCAGCCGAGTCCGCCGTGGTTCAGCGAGCCGTCCACCCGCCGCGCCGCTGCCGCGCATGGCGGCCCGGGGACGCACGGCGGTCGGGAGGCGCATGGCGGCCCGGAGACGCACGGCGGCCGGGAGGCACACGGCGGCCGGGAGGTACACGGCGGCCGGGAGAGCGGCGAGGAGGCCGCCGCCCGCGTGCCGTGGACCGAGCCGGCCGTCGCCGCCGGCGGCGCTGTCACTGATCGTGAAGGCGTCGACGGACGTGAGGAGGACGCCGCGGGCGGGGCCGGCGAGCCTGACGTGTACGCGGTCGAGTCGGCCCCCAACGAGACGTTGCAGCCGCTGCTGCTGCACTCCCTCGCGGAGCTGCGGGAGATCTGGATGCCGCTGCTGGAGGCCGCCGACGTCCGCAGCGTCGCCGAGATCGGCTCGGAGAGCGGGGCCACCACGTCCCTGCTCGTCGACCTGCTGCGCGGGCGCGGCGGGAAGCTGCTGGTCATCGACCCGGACCCGGGCGTGACACCCGAGCCCGGGGACGGCCTCGAGGTCGACGTGGTGCGCGGTTACAGCCCGCAGGCCCTGGTCGGGCTCACTCCCGCGGACGCCTATCTGATCGACGGCGATCACAACTACGCGACGGTGACCAGCGAGCTGGGGACGATCGCCGACGCCGCCCGGGCCGCCGGCCGTCCCCACCTCCCTTTACTGATCATGCATGACGTGGGCTGGCCGAACGCCCGGCGGGACTCCTACTACACGCCCGAGCGCATCCCGGAGCCGGAGCGGCAGCCGTACTCGTGGGAGCTCGGGGTCCGCGTCGACAGCACCGGTGTGGTCACCGGCGGGCTGCGGGGCGAGGGGGCGTTCGCGTGGGCCCGGTCGGAGGGCGGAGCGGGCAACGGCGTCCGCACGGCGGTCGAGGACTTCCTCGCCACCCGTCCGCAGCTACGCCTGTTCGTGGCCGCGCCGATCTTCGGCCTGGGCATCGTGGTGGACGGCCGGGCCCCGTACGCCGAGCGGGTCGGCGAACTGCTGCGGCCGTGGGTGCGTAACGGCCTGCTGACCCGGCTGGAACGCAACCGGCTGGACCTCTACCTGCACGTGCTCCTCCTGCAGGACGAGATGATCGACGCCGCCCGCCGGCGGCAGCGGGAGTGGGCCCGCCTGGACGCGGCCCTGGCCGACCGCGCCACGACCGAACTGCGGCTGCTCGACGCGGCGGCCGAGGCCGAACGCGCGCTGGAGACGGAACGCGCGACCTCCCAGCAGTTGCGCGCCGCCCTCGCCGACGAACCGAAGCTCGTGCACGCGGCCCGGGTGGCGAACGCCGCGCTCAAGGCCCGGCTGGGCGGCCACCGAGGCGCGCGGGCGGTCCGCACGGCGCGGGCGGTACGCGGGGCGCTGCACAGCCGCCGCTGAGCTTCCAGCCGCCGAGCCCCCAGCACCCCGGCGGGCGCACCGGGCCGTGATCCGGGTGGCTGCCAGCCGCCGGCCGCGCCGGCCACCGGGGAAGATCGCCAAATATTTGTCGTTCTGTACGCCTACCGGGCCGAAAAGCGTACAGAACGACAAACTCGCCTGGATCATGCTCCGTGCGGGTGGCTGTGGTGCCGCCCGCGCTCTGTGGCCGGTGTCGTGGGCTCGGTGGCCTGTGTGTTGCGCGCGAGGCGGACGGCGGTGAGGGCGGCAAGGGCCAGGGCCGACCCGAAGACGATCGCGATGCCGGCCGCCGGCCACGGTGACCAGGCGGCCATGGCGCGCAGGGCCGCGACCGGTCCGCCTCCGGCGGGCCGCCAGAAGTGGCCGAGGACGAGCCACGCCGCGTCCAGCTGGATGCCGGCCGCGGCGGCGAGCACGGCGAGCGGCAGCCAGCGGGCCAGGCGTGGCCCCAGCGCGGCGGCCCCGGCGCCGGCGAGGACCGCGACCCCGGCGAAGCCGGTGAACAGGTACCGCCCGGAGACCCCGGTCATGTGCCCGGTGCGGGCGAGATGGGCGGCGGCCTGCCCGCCGATGATCACGAGCAGGCCGGTCGTCGGCCACAGCATGAACAGCAGGTCCGTCCGCCGCGCCCGGTCGCGGGCACGCAGGAGGCCCCAGCCGGCCAGGCCGCCGAGCAGGCCCGAGGCGATGATCACCAGCGCCGGGGGGAGATCGGCCTCGTACCAGCCGATGGAGCCCCACCAGCGGGTCGCCAGCCGTTCGGACATCCACGACCAGTAGACGCCCCAGTCCCGTCCGGCGTACTCGCCGGGCGGGAAGCCCGGCGTGCTCGGCTGGACGGTATGCCAGCGCAGGATGTTGACCAGCCACCACCAGCCGCCGGCGGCGATCATGAGCCCGCCGCAGAGCACGGCGGACGGCCACCGGGAGCGCGCGCCGCGCAGCCGGGCGCAGGCGTATGCCGCGGCGGCCATCGGTACCAGCACGACCGCGAAGAACTTCGTCAGCAGCGCGAGACCGGTGAGCAGCCCGATCCAGCACGCGGTCCGCGTCGAGGTGTCCCCGCGCAGCACGTGGGCGACGGCCACCGTGACCAGCCCGCCGAGGCCGATCAGCAGATTGTCGTTGTTGACGCTGGAGCCGATGTGGACCAGCTGCGGCACGGCGCAGGGGACCAGCGCGGCAACGGTCGCGGCGACCGGCCGGGAGCACAGGCGTCTGGCGGCGGCGTGGGCCAGCAGCGGTAGCGGTGCCACCATCAGGACGCTTACCATCCGTAGCAGGCCGATGGTCACGTCCCAGCGCCGGGCGTCGCCGCTGTCCGGAAGCGTTTTGAGGATCGCGGCTTCCACCAGGTAGTACAGCGGTGGATGCTGGACCATCTGCTGGATGTAACCGGCCGGCTGCTCCGGGACGGCGAGATCCCGCCAGGCCGGCCGCTGGGAGCGCGGGGGCGCGTCGTGCGCCGGGACCGGGGCGACGGTGAGCTCGTAGGGACTGCTCCGGCTGCCGAACGGTGACGCTCTGATGGCACCGACCCCGTCCGGCGTCACCACCGCGTCGCCCGGGCGCGGCCAGCCGTAGCCCTGGACGAGCCGCATGACGGCGTCGACCTGGTTCGGCTCGTCCGGCGCGTGGTACTGGGGCACCAGCACCGACCAGGAGGCGAGCAGGAACGTGAACACGGCGGTGATCAGCCAGATGTGGCCGGGCGTCCGGCGCGGGATCCCAAGCGGGCTGAACCGCTCCACCGGGCGGCCGCCGGACGGCTCCGCGGCGACGGCGACAGCGACAGGCGTACCGGCTGCGGCCTCCATCAGAACGGCTCCGGGGCTCGGGCCCGTGGCGGCGCGGGAAACACGCGGCCGCGCCGCCTCCGGCCCGCTGACGGGCGGGGGCTGGGGATCTCCGGGAACGGATGGTTGCCATCGTACGTATGCTTCGCGGCTTTTCGGTGGCCGTGCGCGCTGTGAAAGCCTTCGTTCCCCGCGGCTGCCGGGAACCACACCTCAGCCGCCGGCGCAGCCACCGCCGGCGCGTCAGACGCGGCTGGTCAGCGCCAGGAGCCGACCTGGCCGACCACCTTCGCCGGGCTGCCCGCGACGATCGTCTTGGTGGGGACGTTCCTGGTCACCACGGCACCGGCCGCGACGACCGCGCCCTCGCCGACCGTCACCCCCTTCAGGATGATGGCGCCGGTCCCGATCCAGGCCCGGTCCTCCAGGACGACGGGGGCGCTCATCGGCTGCTCGACGCCGTCCACGGTGATGGGGTGGAAGTCGTTGTCGAGGATCTGGGTGTTCCAGGAGATGGTGCAGCCGGCGCCGATGCTGACCCGTTCCCGCACGAGGATCTTCGCGAAGCCGTTGATGTTGACGCCGTGTCCGAGCTGTAGCAGGCCGGAGTCCACCACGATGCGGGTGCCGCGCTGTACTGAGACGACCCCCTCACAGCGCAGCCGCCCCTCGGGGTGGATCCGCAGCACGGAGACGTCCCGCCGGGTGGAGATCCCGAACGGGCCGAGGCCGATCCGCAGCGCCGCGCCGTCGGCGAACTCGATCCGTTCGCGGCCTTCGAGCACGGTGGGTGAACCCGTCCAGATGGGCTGCCCGTACGCGAGCGGATAGCGCAGCCCGGCCACGAAGGACCGCGCCGACGTCTCCCGCCCGGCCCGCAGCGCCCGGACGTTGCGGGCGTACTCGCGCGCGTCGCCGACGAACCGCCGGTCGAGCCGGTTGACCTGACTGCCGAGACGCTCGATGAGCCCACCCATGGCCGGAAATCCTAGTCCGTCGGCACGGAGCGATCATGACCTCCGTGCGCCGCCGCCTGCCATCGATGATGGCGCTGAGACGTACCGCCAGCAGCGCGTCCGTACCGGCGGGTGCGGTCCCGGCCCGTACCGCCGCCACCCGCACGACCGGCAGGCCGGCCGGCGAACGTGGTGAGAGGGGTGGGCCGCCGCGTCGCGGGACCTCCGTGACCGGCCGGTGGCCGCGGCGTGTAACGCTGGCATCCGGTAACCCCGGCATCCGGTAACCCCGGCATCCGGTAACCCCGGCATCCGGTAACCCCGGCATCCGGTAACCCCGGCATCCGGTAACCCCGGCGTCCTGTGACCCCGGCATGCGGACGGGGCAGCCGAAGCACGCGCGGAGGAGGTTGTGATCATTCGACCTGACCGGCCCGGCCGGTCCGGCCACAACTCGACGGCACCGGCGAACCTCCCGTTCCCGGGCGGAAATCAGGAGTCACATCGACGTGAGTGTCAGCGTTGTACGCGCATCTGTCAGCCCCGGCGTACCCGTCCTCAGGAAGCAGAGCGGCGTCGGGACGGTGGCGGAGGCACCCGCCCCGCCCTATGTGACGGTCGTGCTGCCCTGCTACAACGAGCAGGATCACATCGTCCACGAGCTGGAGCGGATCACCGCCGCGATGGACACCAGCGGCTACAGCTACGAGCTGCTGGTCATTGACGACAAGTCGACCGACAACACGCTGGCGTTGCTGCGCGGCGTGATGCACCGCTTCCCGAACATGCGGCTGATCGCGTTCCGCCGCAACGGCGGGTCGGGCACCGCGCGCCGGATCGGCACCCAGGACGCCCGCGGGAAGATCGTGGTCTGGACCGACGCGGACATGACCTACCCGAACGAGCGCATCCCGGAGTTCGTCCGCCATCTCGACGCCTGCCCCGACGTCGACCAGGTCGTGGGCGCGCGCACGACCGAGGAGGGCACCCACAAGTGGGCGCGGGTGCCGGCCAAGTGGTTCATCCGGATGATCGCGCAGCGGCTGTCCGGCATGAAGATCCCCGATCTGAACTCGGGGCTGCGGGCGTTCCGGCGGGAGGTTTCCCTGCCGTACCTGCGGCTGCTGCCGCCCGGGTTCTCCTGCGTGACGACGATCACGATGGCGTTCCTGTCGAACCAGCACCCCGTCGACTACATCCCGATCGACTACGCGAAACGCTCGGGCAAGAGCAAGTTCCACCCGTTCCGGGACGCGCGCCGCTACATCCTGCAGGTGCTGCGGATGGTGATGTACTTCGACCCGATCCGGGTGCTGATGCCGATCGCCCTGTGGATCATGGGGCTGGGTTTCGTGAAGCTCGTCGCCGACCTGATCCGTTACGACCTGCGGGTCACCACGTCCACGCTGCTGGCGATCCTGGTCGGTTTCCAGATCGTCGTGCTCGCCCTGATCGGGGATCTCGTGGCCCGCTCCCGCGGCGGCGACTGATGCCCCGCCGGACTGCGCTGCCGTCCCGCCGGGTCCCACGGTGACGGATGCTCCATGGTGACGGACGTTCCCCCATGCTGACGGATCTTTCATCCCTCACGGTGAGGCTCCTTCCACAGGGACGGACGAGATGACAGGTGAGCGGCCGGAGAGGCACGCCGGGACGCCGGCGCCGGCGCGGTCGCGGATCGCGATCGTCGGCCCGGCCCATCCCTACAAGGGCGGTGTCGCCCAGCACACCACCGAGCTCGCGCACCGGCTCGCGGCGTGTGGCCACGACGTCCGCCTGGAGTCCTGGTCGGCGCAGTACCCGGCCCGGCTCTACCCGGGCCGGCAGCGGGTGGACGCCCCCGAGACGCGGCCGTTCCCGGCGACGTCCTACCCGCTGTCATGGCGGCGGCCGGACACCTGGCCGCGGCTGGGCCGCCGGCTGCGCACCGGCGTGGACGCGGTGGACGCCGTGGTCGTCGTCGTGGTCACCCCGATCCAGGCGCCGGCCTATCTGGGCGTCCTCGCCGGCCTGCGCCCGCCGGCCCCGCGGCCAGGAAACGCGCCGGCGGGCGGGGGGCGGGGAAGTGCGCCGGCGGGCGGGGTGCCGGCGGAGAACGGTCGCGCCGTCCGTGTGGGCCGGGGCCTCCCAACCATCGGTGGGCGGGAGGACAGGCCGGTGGTTCTTGCGCTGTGTCACAACGTGTTGCCGCACGAGCGGCGAGCCCTGGACGTCCCGCTGGTGCGGGCGGTGCTGCGCCGGGTGTCCGGGGTCCTGGTGCACACGCCGGCCGAGGCCGAGCGGGCCCGCGGCCTCACCACCCGCCCGGTGTGGGTGGCGCCGATGGCCCCGCACCTGGGCGCGGCCGGCGGCGCTGTCTCCGACCGTACTCGCGACGGCGCTGCCGGCCGTACCCGCGATGGCGCCGCCGGTGGCCGGAGGCTGTTGTTCTTCGGCCTGGTCCGGCCGTACAAGGGTCTGGACGTGCTGTTGCGGGCGCTCGCCGCCGGCCCGCCCGACGTGCGCCTGACCGTCGCCGGGGAGTTCTGGGGCGGGGTTGACGACACCCGGCGGCTGGTCGGCGAGCTCGGTCTGGCCGGGCGGGTGGAGCTGCGTCCCGGCTATGTGCCGGCCGCCGAGGTGCCGGCCCTGTTCACGGCCGCCGACGCGCTGGTCCTGCCGTACCGGTCGGCGACGGCGACCCAGAACGTCGACCTCGCCCACCGCCACGGCCTGCCGGTGGTGGCGACCGCTGTCGGCATGCTGGGGCAGGCCGTGCGGGACGGGGTGGACGGCCTGCTGGCCGCCCCGGACGACCCGGGGTCGCTGGCCGCCGCGCTGCGCCGGCTGTACGAGCCGGGCGTGCTCGACACCCTGCGCGCCGGGATCGTCCCGCCGGACGCGGACGCGGCCTGGGAGCGCTACCTGACGGTGCTCCACGAGGCGCTCGGCCGTCGCTGACGCGTTGTGTCCCGGGGTGCTCCGGGGGAGTTGTCGGTGTGTGTCGGTCCACCGGAACAAAACATTCCGCCACCGCATGTCGAATCCTCCGGTCGAACGGGCGGCCGTTGGGCCGCCGAGGGCATCCATGTCAATGGGCGTCGGCCTGTGTTTTCCGGTTGTGTATCGGCAGGTTTTCGTCCGGGTTCGGCACCGGACGGCCTCCCCGGCCGCTGGCCGGCCGTGTCCGCAACAAATCTCACGCAACATCGGCAGGTGATATCCGGGATGTAGTGACGTGGCACCGGACGGTGTGGAATGGTGAGCGCCGTAAACACGACGGGGTGACGTCCGCCTGCTTGCGATGATGCCGGGCCCACGTTGTCCTGTCTTTTCCCGCCGCATTTTCTCCGTTCTTCCCCCTGTTCTTCCCTGTGCTGTTCCATTGCTGTTCGCCTGCTGTTCTTCTGCTGTGCGCCCGTTCGGGTGCGTAGGTCACCCAGGTCCTTCCTCGGACCGTGCCGTGGGTCGGTACGGTCCGCTGGGCCCTGGGTTCCGCGCTGTTGTCGCGCCGTGTCCGTGCCTGTTTTTCGGCATGCATGCGGCTCCTTGGTTGATGAGTTCTCGGGAGTGCGCCCATGGTCGGCCGGCGGCGTTCCGCTCCGTCTCGGCGGATGTTGCGTGGTGTCCAGCGACGGTTTACCCGCCGGCGGCTGGCCGCCATCTCCATCGGGCTGGTGCCGCTGGTGGTGCTGACCACGCTGGCGGTCATCCAGGTGGCCGGCGGGGCGGGCCGGCCGGCGCCGCTGATCAACCCGTTCCGGAACGTGGCGTTGCCGCAGAGCTCGAGCGGCAGCGCGGCGGGCCGGGAGACCCAGGTGCCGACGGCCCGCGCCCAGGCGGTGTCCGGGCCGGCGCCGTCGGCGGAGCAGGTGCGCGCCCAGGTCCCGCCGGTCGCGGGTACGGTGCCCACGACGCCGCGGGAGCCGGAGCGCCCGGTGGAGCTGCCGGAACCGGATCCGGCCGCCGGCGCGGCGAAGCTCGGCCCGGCCTGGACGATGGACATGGGCACGCCGGAGTGGGGTGTGCTGCCGGGGCAGGCACTGCGGCCGGGTCAGGTGGAGCTGCCGGAGCGGCGCACGGCGTGGAGCGACGAGTTCCGTAATCCCGATGGGACGTATACCGCCCGGGTGTATTCGGCGCCGAAGCGGTTCACCGATGCCGGTGGCAGGTGGGTGGACATCGACACGAACCTGGTCGCGGCGGCGGGTGGCCGCCATCGGGTGGCCGCGGTTGAGCATCCCGTCGATGTCGCGGACAGTGCGGATGATCCCCGTCTGGTGGCGGTCCAGGTGGGTGCGGGCGCATCGGTGTCGTTCGGGATCGCCGACGCACGGCCGGCGCGGGCGGTGGTGGACGGGCCGGCCGCCTCCTACGCGGGGGTGCGGCCGTCGTCGGATGTGGAGCTGGCCGGGACGTTGTCGGGGTTGAAGGAGACCTTGGTCCTGCACGCGGCGGACGCCCCGGCCAGCTGGACGTTCCCGCTGGCGCTGGAGGGTCTGACCGCCACCCTGGATGCCACGTCCCAGCAGGTTTCCCTCGCCGACGCCAAGGGTGTGGTGAAGGCGGTGATCCCGCGTGGGTCCATGGAGGATTCCGCGGTCGACCCGCACGTGGGTGCCGGGGCGTATTCGGAGGGTGTGCGTTATTCCCTGGTGCCGGGGGCGGACGGCCGGCTCGCGTTGCGGGTGGATCTGGACGAGGAGTGGCTGGCGGATCCGGCGCGGGTGTTCCCGGTGCGGGTGGATCCGTCGGTGGAGGTGCTGCAGGCGTGGGCGGATGACACGTATGTGTCCTCGGCGTTCCCGAACTCGCATTACAACACTCTGGGCGATATTCACGTGGGTACCTACAACGGTGGCGCCGATGTGAACCACGGGTATATCAACTGGCAGGGCACGGCCGCGGTCAACCAGGTCAACGTGCTGGGTGTGCAGGTGGCGTTGCTGAACAGCTGGTCGTGGTCGTGCAGTGCGCGGGATGTGAGCCTGTATGAGGTGAACCAGTCCTGGGATGGTACGACGATGCTGTGGCCGGGGGCGGCGGTCGGCCCGGAGGTGGCGCGCAGCAGTTTCGCCTATGGCTATTCGGGGTCCTGCCCGGCGAACTGGGGGGTGTTCAACGACACCCGGCTGAAGGATCTGGTGAACGCCTGGACGCATGGGTGGAAGGTGAACACCGGCACGTCGGTGCGGGCGAGTTCGACGGACAACTACGCGTGGAAGAAGTTCCTGTCGAACAACACCGCGACCGCGGCGAACCGCCCGCAGATGTCGATCCAGTACACGCCGTACGGCGCGGAGTACTCCTACCCGTCGGGCAGCCCGGTGTGGCAGCAGCAGCTGACGAACAATCAGCAGGGCAAGATCTGGGTGCGGGTGAAGAACACCGGCCGGGATGCGTGGCCGGCGGACGGCAGTTACATGCTCGCCTACCATGTCTATGACGCGTCGAACAGCAACGTCATCGATTACAACGGGTACGCGACGCATCTGCCGGTGACGGTGAACCCGGGGCAGAGCGTCGACATGCTGGCCACGGTGAATCCGCTGCCGCCCGGCAGTTACACGCTGCGCTGGGACATGCTGAACTACGGTGTCACCTATTTCATGGACGAGGGGATATCGCCTTTCGCACAGTCCATGACCGTGCCGAACGTGGCGCCGCAGGTGACGTCGGCGGGGCCGGCGAACGGCGCGGCGGTGTATTCGTTGACCCCGACGCTGACGTTGACCGGGACGGACCCGGACAACTATCCGGGGCAGGGGGTGAACTACTACTTCAAGCTGTGCACCGGCTCGGACGCGAACTCGGGGACCTGCTGGGAGTCGCCGGGGTGGATCAGCTCGAACACGTGGAGCCCGCCCAAGGGAGCCCTGTCCTGGGATCAGACCTACTACTGGCAGGGCTGGGTGGGGGATTTCCAGCTTCCCAGCCAGCCGACATCGGTGGCCCATCTGACCACCCGGGTTCCGTTGACCGGCCCGGAGGGCCATCTGGGATTCGACCCGTATGCGCCGGCGGTGGCGAGTGTGACGCCGGTGGTGGGGAATTATGTGACGTCGACGACGGATGCGTCGGTGGCGGGTGTGGGTCCGGCGTTGGGGGTGACGCGTACCTATAACAACCGGAATCCGGTTGATGGTCTGTTCGGGGTGGGCTGGTCGTCGCCGTATGACATGGCGGCGGCGCCGGATCTCGCCGGTGAGGGTAATATCGCGGTCCGTTATGCGGATGGGCGGGTGTCGCGGTTCGGCCGTAACCCGGATGGTTCGTTCGTGTCGGCGCGTGGCTACTATTCGTCGTTGCAGGCGCCGTCGCCGCGGGTGGCGTCGTTCACCGGGGCGGATTCGGTGTCGTCGTTGGGTACGGCGGATACCGGTGAGGGCTGGCAGGTGCTGGCCGGTACCTGGGGGGTGGCGGGTAACGACGCCTATCTGGTGTCGGCGGGGTCGGGGCGCAGTGTGGCGGTGCTGCCGGCGGGGTCGGATGGCACGGTCCGGTTCACCCTGCCGGTGGCGCAGGACAATGTCGGGGTCGCTTTCCGCGTCCAGGACGCGGACAACCTGTGGGTGCTGTACGCGAAGCCGTCCGCGAACCAGCTGGTGCTGGCGAAGCGGGTCGGGGGTGTGACCACGACGGTGGCGACGGCGTCGGGTGCCTGCTGTGCGGCGTCGGATGTGTTCGCGGTGACGACGGCGGGGACGTCGATCGCGGTGTCCCGGAACGACCGGGTGGTGGCGGCCGCCACCGACGGCGCGTTCCAGACGGCGACCAGGGCGGGGGTGTACGCGCTGGCGACCGGCGCCGGCCGGGTCGGCGCGTTCGCCGTGGTCGATGGCCAGCATCGGGATTCCTTCACCCGGGCGAACGCGGCGACCACCGCCGGCACCGCGGAGAGCGGTGCCGCCTGGACGCCGCTGGCCGGCACCTGGGGTGTCGAGGGCAACCGTGTCTACCTGGCGGCCGCGGCGGGGAACCGGAACCTGCTGGTGGCGCCGGCGGCGGCGGACGGGACGTTCAGTTTCACCCAGCCGGTGACGCAGGCGGACATGGGTCTGGCGTTCCGGGTCGCGGACGCGGGGAACTACTGGCGGCTGGTGGCGGTGCCGTCGTCGAGCAAGTGGCGGCTGATCAAACGGGTGGGTGGGGTCGAGACGACGGTCGCGGACGCGTCGGGTGCGTGCTGCACGACCTCGGACACGTTGACGGTGGTGACGAACGGCCCGTCGATCACGGTGCTGCGTAACGGCACGCAGGTCATGTCGGTGTCGGACCCGGCGGTGATGTTCGGGACGCGGGCCGGCCCGTACACGGAGGGGACCGGCTCGGGCCGGCTCGACGACGTCGTGCTCACCGCGGCGGCGGTGCTGACGGAGAAGTCCGGGACGGTGTCGGCGTTCCGCTCCGACGGCCGGCTGACCCGGGTGACGGACGTGGCCGGCCGGGCGCTGCAGCTCACCTACGACGCGGGCGGCCGGCTCACCCAGGCGCTGAACGTCACGGCGAACCGGGCGTTGACGTTCACCTGGTCGGGTGGGCATGTCAGCCAGGTGTCGACGGGCACGGTGGCGGCGCACGGCGGGCCGCTGGTGTGGTCGTACGGCTACACCGGCAGCAATCTCACCAGTGTGGTGTCGCCGCGGTCGGCGACGCCGACGACGTACGCGTACGCGTTCAACGGGATGCTGGGGCAGATCGTGCTGCCGCGCGGCAACATCGCCGAGACGGTCGGGTACAACCTCGACGGGACGGTGGCCTGGCGCGAGGACGGCCTGGCCAAACGGACCACGTTCACGGTGATGGGCACGTCACCGACGACGACGGTGCGGGTGACCGACCCGCGGGGGCACGCCGAGGACTGGGAGTACGACCTCGGCCAGCTGATCTCGCATCGGGATGCGTTGGGGGACCGCCGGTTCGCCTACAACGACCGTGGTTTCCTCGCGCAGGTCACCGACGAGAACGGCAACGTCCTGACGTTGCTGACCGACGACCGCGGGAACATCAGCGCCCGTACGACGGTGCGGGCGAACGTCTCCGGGACGCCGGTGACGCACACCGAGTACTACGGCTATTTCCTGGGCGCGCCCGGGGATCCGCGTAACGATCTGATGACGGTGGCCCGTGACGGCCGGTCGGTGTCGGCGACGGACGCCACCTACGCGACGACGTTCAGCTACAGCCCGCTCGGGGATCTGCTGGCGACGACGACCCCGGCCACGGCCGACTTCCCGTCCGGGCGGAGCACGACCTGGGCGTACGCGGCCGGCAGCGAGGCGGCGGTCGGCGGCGGGACGGTGCCGCGGGACGTGCTGCTGTCCACCACCGACCCGCGGGGGAAGGTGACGGGCTTCTCCTATGACAGCAAGGGGGATCTGCGCCGCGACGTCGACCCGGCCGGGCTGGCCCACGACTACACCTACGACGAGCTGGGCCGGCGGGTCACGGCGAAGGAGACCTCGGACACCTTCCCGTCCGGGATCACCACCACGACCGGCTATGACACGCTGTCCCGGGTCGCGCAGGTCACCGAACCCGGTGTACAGAACCCGATTTCCGGGACGACGCACACCCGGGTCACGGCCCACAGCTACGACCTGAACGAGAACCTGACCCAGACGGTGGTGTCGGATGCCACCGGCGGGGACGCGTCGCGGACGACGACGTACGCCTACGACAACGACGACCGGGTGACGTCGACGACGGCGGCGGCCGGCGCCGTCGAGGCGGCGACCACCGCCTGGGCCTACGACGACAACGGCAACGTCGCGACCGTCACCGACCCGGTCGGGACGGTGACCGCGTTCACCTATACGGCGAAGAACCTGCTGGCCACCACGACCGTGAAGAACTTCGTGGACGACCCGGTGGCCGGCTCGACGCCGCGGGACATGCTGGCGGAGTCTCGGGCCTACGACCCGGCGGGCCGGCTGGCCGCCGTCACCGACGCGTTGGGCCGGACCCGGCAGTTCACCTACTGGCTGGACGACCTGCCCCGGCAGGACATCCTGGTCGGCTACCGCCCGCCGGACACCGTCACCGGCACCCTGTCCACCGCCGGCGCGCGGAACATCGTGCTGGCCGACCGGGCCTTCGACGGCGCGGGGAACCCGACGTCCACGGTGACCGGTGGGGGCCTGCGGACGGTCGCCGGGGTGTTCGACGCGGCCCGGCGGCTGACCCGGACCACCCTCGACCCCGCCGGTCTGGCCCGCACCGTCGACTACACCTACGACGCGAACGGCAACGTGACCTCGACGCTGGCCGGGGCGGCCGGGACGTCGGCGACCGCACGGGTCGACGTCGGCTACGACAACGCCTCCCGCCCGACCTCACAGACGGTGTTCGGTGACGGCACGGCCAGCTTTGTCACGACAACGCTGCGGGACCAGCGCGGGTTCGTGACCGGCACGGCGGACCCGCGCGGCTACGTCTCCGGCGGCCCTCCGGACCCGGCGTACACCACGAACGCCACGGTGGACGCCGCCGGCCGGGTCACCCAGGTGCAGGCCCCGTCCGTACAGGTGGAGGAGAACGGCGGTACGCCGGGCGCGGCCCGGCCGGCCACCGACCTCGGCTACAACACGTTCGGGGAGGTCAGCCACGCCCGGGATGCCCGCGGCCTGGTGACCACGACCGGTTACGACCGGCGGGGGCGGACCGTCCAGGTCACCGAGCCGTCCTACACCCCGCCCGGCGGCGGCGCGCTCATCCCGACGCGGTCGTGGGCGTACGACGCCAACGGTAACCCGCTGACCTACACCGACGCCCGTGGGCAGACCACGACCACGGTGTATGACCGGCGCAACCGGCCGGTGGCGGTCACCGACCCGCAGGTCGCCGGCCAGCCGGCGGCCGGGGTGAGCCGGCTGGTGTACGACGACGCCGGCAACGTCACCGCGACGGTGAACCCGGTCGGGGTGTGGGCGTTCGCCGCCTACGACGACCTGGACCGGGTGTGGGCGACCACGGCGACGGAGCGGTCCCCACAGGCGACGTTCACCACCTACACCGACCACGACGACGCCGGTGATGTCACGAAAGTGATCCGCCCGGCGAACATCGCCACGCAGGCGGCGTGGACCGGGACGTACGACGCGGCCGGCGGCCTGCTACAGGAACGCGACGCGCTGACCAAGCTGACGACCCGCACCTACGACCTCGCCGGCCGGCTGGCGAGCGTGACGGACCCGCTGGGCCGCTCGACCCGCTACACCTACGACCGGGCGGGCCGGCGGACGACGGTGGCGCAGTTCTCCCCATCGAACAGCCAGTTGCGGTCGGTGAGCGTCGGCTATGACGCGGCGGACAACGCGACGTCGTCGACGGACGGGAACGGCTGGACGACGACCCGCACCTTCGACGCGCTGGACCAGCTACGGACGCTGGTGGAGCCGGTGACCGCGTCAACGTCGATCACCACGGGTGTGGGGTATGACGCGGCGGGGAACCGGACCCGGCTGACCGACGGGCGTGGGAACGTCACGGTGGCGACGTTCAACAGTCTGGGGCTGGTCGAGAAGACGATCGAGCCGTCCACCACGGCGTATCCGGCGGCGGCGGACCGGACCTGGCAGACCTCGTATGACGCGGGTGGGCTGCCGGTGGGTGTGCTGGCGCCGGGTGGGGTGACCCGGTCGCGGACGTTCGACGCGCTGGGCCGGCTGACCACCGAGTCCGGCTCCGGTGGGGGTGCGGCGGCGGCGTCACGGTCGGTCGGCTATGACCTGGCCGGCCGGGTGACGTCGGTGAACCATCCGTCAGGCAGCCAGTCGTTCACCTACAACGACCGGGACTTGCTGATCGGTAGTGCGGGGCCGGCGGGGAGCTCATCGTTCGGCTATGACGGTTCGAGCCGGATGGTGTCGCGGACGGACGCGGCCGGGGCGTCGTCGTTCGGCTACAACGCCCGGGATGATCTGACGTCGACGACCGGTGCGGCCACCGGCGGCACCCGCGGCCTGGCATATGACGATGCCGGTCAGCTGACCTCGGTGACCTACGCCGCGGGTGGGGCGGTCCGCAGCTTCGGCTACGACAACCTGGGCCGGACCAGCACGGACACGTTGACCGGTCCAGGTGGGGTGCTACGGGCGGCGACCTACGGCTACGACAACAACGACAACCGGCTGACCGAGACGTTGTCTCCGTCGGGTCTGTCCGGGTCGGGGAACCAGAGCTACGGCTACGACCGGTCGAACCGGCTGGTCTCCTGGACCGGCCCGGGTGGGGCGACCACGACGTACGGCTGGGACGCGGCGGGTAACCGCACGTCGGTGAACGGTGCGACCGCGAGTGTCGACGAGCGCAACCGGCTGCTCTCGGACGGGACCGCGACCTACACCTACACCCCGCGGGGCACGTTGACGGCGCGGACCGCGGGTGGCAGCACGACCACCACCGGGTTCGACGCGTTCGACCGTTTGGTGTCGGACACGGCCGGCGGTGGGGTGTCCTACACCTACGACGGGTTGGACCGTCTCGCGGTGCGTGCCGGAACCGCGCTGTCCTACGCC
>NZ_CAKKTM010000100.1:24546-30609 GCF_920888515.1 Protofrankia sp. CiP1_Cm_nod1
CAGCGGGTCGGGGCTGGCGGATCAGAAGGCGTTCGACCCGTTCGGGGTGCCGACGACCGCGGGCAGCGCGCAGGTGCGGGTGGGTTTCCAGGGCTCCTGGACGGACCCGGCCACGGCGAAGGTCTCCGCGCAGGCCCGCTGGTACACCCCGTCCACCGGCGGGTTTGTTTCCCGGGACAGCGCGCAGTTGCCGTTGACGTCGGCGGTGTCAGCGAACCGGTACACCTACGCCAACGCCAACCCGCTGACGTACAGCGACCCCAGTGGTCATAACGCTGCTGTTATAGGCGGGGAGGTTGGGTGTGCGGTTGGTGGGCTGTTCGGGTGCGTGGTTGGTCTTGTAGCTGGTGCGGTTGTCACGGCGGCTGTGGCGTACGCGGCCGATCGGGCTATTGATCATGTTTTGGATCGGGGTGATTCACGGGGGGCATCGGTGCCGGCTGCTGTTCCGGCGGTGTCGTCGGTGTCGAGGCCGTGGGTGGATGGCTGGTCGGCGGGGGCTTCCCTGAGTGTGGCTCCGGCGCTGCCTGGGGGTGGGAGTCTGCCAGTTGGTGGCGGCTCATCGGGTGGGAGCACGGGTAAGTCGGGCGGGACTAGCGGGCGGGCTGTTCCGAAGACACGGGCGAAGCCGCCGCAGGTGAGGCCGGAGCCGCGGCCGCCGATTCCGGCGATTCCGGCGCCGGCACCGTTGCCGCCGGTGGGGGTGGTGTGGTCGTCGGCGTCGGCTATCGCCTCCCAGGCGGGCTGGTCGCCGCAGGGTGGGCCGTTCACTGTGCCGGCGTGTGCGTCGGGGAGCTGCGCGGATGGGCTGTCGGCGGCTGCTCGTGCGGGGGACGCCGGGCCGGGGATAACCGATTTCGCGGAGGCCAACTGCGCCGCCTCCGGGGGTGCGCAGCCGCTGGCGGGGGCGTGTATGCCGCCGCTGCCGGTGTTCCCCGCGGATCCGGCGGAACCCCTCACCCTGATCTTCCCGGGTCTCGCCGCGGATGCCCTGACCACGGTCTTCCCCGCGGACGAGCGGGACCTGACGATTGCGATCTTCCCTGGTCTTGATGAGCTACTAGATGGCGTTACTATCCTTGAAGCTCGCAAGAAGAGCAATGATCCGGCGGCTGACCGGGTTACGCTACGAAAAAAAGTGAAGGAGAAGATCTATGAGAATGCCGAGCGGGATGCTGACGGAAATCTAATTGATCCAAATACGCGCCAGCCTATCAAGGGGAAGCCTGACATTGGTCACAAGCCGGGCCATGAATGGAGGCGGACGCAGGAACGGGCGAGGCGGGAAGGGTGGACTCGTGAGGAGGTTATCGAACATCAGAACAATCCGGATATCTACCAGTTGGAGGATCGTTCTTCCAATAGGTCTCATCGCTATGAGGATTCGAGGTGAAAGATGGATCGGATGAAGCGTACCCCGCTGCATTACGCGGCAATAGATAACGATGCCGTACAGATCGCAGAGCTTCTTGCGGAGGGGTATGATCCTAATGCTGTAGATATCAAAGGGTATACGCCTTTGCATTTCGCTGCCCAGGAGTACTCCGTTGAGGCAGCGCGCGCACTTCTGGACGGCGGGGCCGTGATCGATGGCGTGGACAAGTTCGGTAATACGCCTTTGTCGAATGCTGTTTTTTATTCGCGTGGTCGGGGTGAACTCATTACCCTGTTGCGAGAGCGTGGAGCTGATCCATGGAGGGTCAATAATTATGGCCAGACTCCGGTCGGGCTTGCTCGATTGATTGCAAACTATCCTATTGCACAGTTTTTTGAAGATCTTCCGAAAGAAGCTTCTCCCTGACAACAAACCGAGTCATTCTGGGTTATTTAGAATGTAACCGGCCAGGTCTCTTGATTGTCTCGTGTTGACGCAGGTCGGGTCGTTTGGGTGACAAGCGCTGTGACTGTGCGGTGCTCGCGGTGGGTGACACCCCGTAGGTTGATCGTGTGCCGCCCATCGATCAGCCTGCGCAGTCGTATAAGAACCTGTTTTGAATCTTGATTTTACTCACTGTGTGTAACTGCGAGAGGCGTCCAGCGCTTGATCGGCGTCTGGCGCGCGATACGGCGGGTCATGATACGAATCATCGCCCAATGGATAAATGATTCGGAGGTGGCGGGTTCGCGTTCGTAGTCTCGAGCGAGGCGACGATGCGCGGTGATCCAGGAGATGGTGCGTTCAACGATCCACCTTTTCGGGAGGACCTCGAAGTGTTTCTGTCCGGGTTTCTTTCGGATGATCGATACGGTGGTTCTCATGATGGTGGCGGCCCATTCCACGAACCAGCCGGCGAAACCGGCGTCGGCACACAGATGACGGCAGCGCCGGTGAGCGAAGTAATGGTCCACCAGGACGCGCCGGCCGCCGTCGCGGTCCTGGACGCCGGCTGGGACGACCAGCACGGCGAGCAGCAGGCCGAGGGTGTCGACGATGAAGAAACGCTTGCGGCCGTTGACCTTCTTACCGGCGTCGTAGCCTCGGGAGCCCCTGCCCACGGTCTGCGCGCCCTTGACAGACTGGGAGTCGATGATTCCCATGGTGGGTGCGACGTCCCGGCCCGCCAGCGTGCGCAGCTTGTCACGCAGAGCGTCGTGCAACTTCACCGTCACCCCCTTCTTCCGCCATCGGTAAAAGAAACCGTAGACCGTCTGCCAGGGCGGAAAATCCGACGGCAGCGACCGCCACACTCCGCCGTTGTGCGCCACGTAGAGGATCGCGTTCACAATCTCCCGGCGGGGGTGTTCCTCAGGCCGACCATCCTTGCTTATCGGCGGCAGCAGCGGTTCGACCAGCGCCCACTCGCCGTCGGACAGATCTGATGGGTAATGATGCGACCGCGACATACCCCGACAGTAATGATCAAATTTCGCCCAGTCATGTCGATCATCCGGCGAAGGGCACGCTCCATGCATGCTTACAAGATTCAAAACAGGTTCTTACGTATCAGGAAAAGGTATCCCGGGTGCTCACTCTGAAATAAATGCGATCAACCAGGGGTTGTGGGCGAGGGCTGGCTCTAGCATCGAAGATTTTTTGATCTATAATGTGCGTCTTCGCGGTGCAGAGCAGGGAGCATCGATTGGCAGATGTTCCTACTGTTCATTTCTCACGCGAGGCGCGGAGGAAATTCCATGAGCGAAGACGGTGAAGTGGGCGTGCTGAGAGTTCCCGACGCAGAACTTGATTTCGATGAAAATATGGTGTACACCCATCGCGGTGCTCTTTTTACGGGTATAGGGTACGAAGAAGTTCCCGGTCGGGGAATTTCGGAGATCGGCTATCGTCGAGGGTTGCAAGAAAGGCCTGCGCGGGATTGGTACCCTTCGGGTAAAATAAAGGGAGAATCTTATTTTAGGGAGAATGTCCCCCATGGGGCATTCCGGGAGTTCGACGAAGGCGGAAACCTTCGCTTTGATGCCGTGTATGAATATGGGATACTGGTTTCCTCGGTAAGAACGGATCATTCTGGGGCAATAATTGAGTCTTTTGAAATTGACAGTAGTAATTCAAACTTTTTGTTGCTGGAGCGACTTCGCCGCGAAAAGTCTTGGTGAACGAGGATTCGTCAGACTTCAGGTCTTCGCAGTTGACCGGAACCTGTAGCCGGACGACTACAGGAGTGTCCATTCACGGGTGACGGATCGTGGTCCGCTGACCTGGGTGTTCGCGTTGAGGAAACCCGTCGCGGGTGTTGCTTGATCGTGGCCGCCGGCTGGGCATGATCTGGAGTTGTGGCTGACCCGTCCGCGTCGTTCGAGTCGCGTCTCGCGTCGTTCGAGTCGCGGGCTGTCGCGGCGGAGGCGCGGGTCGGGGAGTTGACGGAGGCCGTCGCGCGGCTGACCGGGGCGCACGGCCGGTTGGCGGAGACGAACGGCCGGCTGCGTCGGGTGGTCGAGGACGCGGCCCAGCGGCATGCGGTGGAGTTGGCCGGCCGTGAGGCGGAGCTTGCCGTGGAGCGGGCCGAACGCCGGCGGCTGGAGCTTGAGGTCGCGCAGTTGCGGCGGCGCCTCGGGATGGACAGCACGAACTCCTCGACGCCGCCATCGAGGGAGCCGATCGGAGCGAAGGCGCAGCGTCGGGCACGGCAGGCCTCGGAGCGGGGGTCCGGTCGAAGGACCGGAAACCAGGTGGGCAGCCGGGTCATCCGGGGTCGGGGCTGGCCCGGGATGCGGATCCGGACCGATCGTTGCGGGCGGACCCGCCGGACCAGTGCTCGTCGTGCCAGGCGGATCTTTCCGAGGCTGAGGTGCTGGGCGATGGCTGGGCGCAGCTGTGGGACGTGCTCGAACCCGTGCTGGAGAAGGTCGAGTGGGCGCTGCCGCGGCGGCGGTGCGTCTGTTGCCGGAAGGTCACGGCCGCGGTCGTGCCGCACGCGAGGGCGGGCTGTGTGTCCTACGGGCCGCGGCTGAACGCCGCCGCGGTGCTGCTGGCCACCGAGGGCAACGTGCCGGTCGAGCGGGCCGCGATGCTCATCGCCGCCCTGCTGGGCGTGCCGGTGTCGTCCGGGTTCGTCGCCCGCGCGGTCGAACGGCTCGCCGCCACGCGGGACGCGGCCGGGTTCGACGCGGCGATGAGGACGGCGCTCGGCGCCGAGGACGTGCTGTGCGGCGACGAGAGGGCGGTCAACGTGCTCGGCCGCGACGTCGACGACGCCGGGAGGGCGCTGGCGGGGACCCCGCACATCGTCACCGTGCGCACCCCGGCCCCCGGACTGGTCTGGTACGCGCCGACCCACTCCCGTTCGTCGGAGGCGATCGAGGGCCTGCAGATCCTGTCCGGCTTCCGCGGCTACCTGGTCCGGGACGGCTACGCCGGCTGGTACCAGTGCGACGCCCAGCTCGCCGGCGTCCAGGAATGCTGCGCCCACCTCATTCGCCACCTACGCGGGGTGGTGAACCTCGACCCGAAGGTCCAGGCTTGGGCCGGCCGGCTCATCGACCTGCTGCGCGAGGCCTACCGCGAGGTCGCCGCCGCCCGCGCCGCCGGACACGACCGCCTGGACGCGGACCTGCTCGCCGCCCTGCGCGCCCGCTACGACAAGGACGTCGAGTGGGGCCGGCTGACCAACCGCTGCCGGGACTGGACCGACGGTGCCCACCATCCCGGCCACGTGCTGGCGACCCGGTTCGCCACCATCGCCGACCGGGTCTGGCTGTTCGCCACCAACGTCAGGATTCCGTGGACGAACAACGCCTGCGAGCAGGCGCTACGGCTCCCGAAACGCCACCAGGCCGTCTCCGGCTACTGGCACACCCCGGCGACCCTCGCCGCCTACTGCCGCGTGCGCTCCTACCTCGTCTCCGCCTCCGACCACGGCCTACGCGCCATCGAAGCGATCACGACGGCCCTCGCGGGCAAGCCCTGGCTCCCCGTACCCCGGACCAACATCCCAGCCCCCGCCCTCGCCACCACCGCCTAAAACAACATCACAACGGGTCGCACCCGTGAATGGACACGTTCGTACGGTTGGCGCGGAGGCTGAATTGCGATCACTTTATGACGAGCTGGCCCGAGGTGGGACCCCTGTAGAGTGGGGCAGTTACAAGGGTACGGCCGTACGTCATGCTGACGGGACGGCAGTTGCCATCCGTTCGGATTCGAGGAGTGGAGGTTCGGCGATCGACATCCGCCTGCCGAACGGTGCTAAAAGAAAGGTCCATGTTCGATGAGTACATGGGACGATCGCACACTCATTGAGGATATTCTTGCGAACGGAGTCGATGACTGGGTCTACGCGGCATGGCTGTATCAGATTGCGCAACGAAGTGGTCTGGTGGAGCCCAGGGATCTGCGTGCGCTCTCAATCGGTCTGATAGCCGAGGTGCTCACGTCTGGTCTGATGGTTGCCGGTGAATATGATGGTTCTGGTTTCCGTCAGTGGGAGTGTTCGACGGGGGAGGCGATAGTTCGAATCACGCAGGACTGGCTTGCGTGGGGGGATGAGGATCTTACTCCTGGAGCGGTTGTATGGCTGGATGTGACGCCTGCCGGTCAAGCAATAGGTGAGGCGGTCCTCGCTCGAGAGAAATGAACCGCATACAGGGAGGCGTTCGTAAACAGTA
>NZ_CAKKTM010000101.1:0-1580 GCF_920888515.1 Protofrankia sp. CiP1_Cm_nod1
CTTCCTACGAGCTGCCGAAGGTCGGGCGGGTCGCGGTCAGCGTCAATGATCCGAGGCATCTCCGCGAACTGGTCGAGGCGACACGCCTCAGCGTTGACCGTACGATGATCGACAGGTACCGATCGTTGTTGCGGAGTCGACAGCGGCCGGACCGCGGGGCGCGCTACTTCGCCCCTGCCAGTTCGATCACGAGCCGGTCAGCTTCGCGGATCAGCGGCTCGGCCAAGTCCGGATGATCGTCGAAGTTGCGGGTCATCCGGATCAGTTCGGCGCACATGAACAGGCGAGCCAGCGTGCCGGATCGGCAGGACAGGTCATCGGCGAACAGGTCAAACGCTCGCGCGGCGACGGCGGGAACGAGCAGCGAGAACGCCCACAGGGTCGCACCGTCAAGTCCACGCGGCCCCAGGCCCCACCCTTCCCAGTCCAAGAGGACCATGTTCGGCGCAGTCAGGTTCGCCCAGTGGATATCAGCATGAGCCGGCAACCACTCGTCCACGGTCGGGTCCACAGCCGTGCCGGCATACTCGCGAATCCTCCTGTTGATCAGGTCTTGTCGGACGGCTACGCGGGTCGTCTTCGTCCCGGCAAGCGCGATGAGCGATCCGCGTAGGGTGTTCCACCACTCCCCGGAGAGGTTCTGCGGTTCCTCGTGGATTTCCGGCGTCGAGCTGATTGCAGGGGACTCTACGCGGGTCGTCTCGTCTGCCCTCCACACTAGATTTCGCGTGGCGTCGAGCCAGCGTACGGAGCCGAGAAGCTGCGGTTTCGACACGCCAGTGAGAACGGAGGCGCATTCTTCCCCTGTCCACATGCGCTCGTTGATCTGACCCGCAGGCCGGAAGAGAATCTTGACCCAAGTGCCCCGATCAGTCCCGCACCCAATCGACTTTCCACCCCATCCGAAGGCCGGATTCTCGATATCGAGATCGATGGAGAGTGCCGCTGAACAGTGGTCTATCACATCAGGGACTGGGGTTTCCCGCAGGTCGAGCACCGTCATTCCTTCGGGCTAGTCGGATCTTAAGAGCACCGACCTTACTGCACTACACGCGATCGGTGCGCCCACCGTTCCCTGGGGCAACAGACGAAGATGCACCCGAGGGGTGCCCTTTCGCCATTTGCTGGTCGGTTACGGCGTGCGGCTGTTCCCCGAACCCGGCCACGGGGACCCCGGCCATCAGCCACCCTCCCAGCCGCCGGCGCCGCTGAGCTGGTCGATCCGCTCGGCCAACAGGCCGGTCAGGGCTGCGACGGAAGCGGTGGGTGAGCCGTCGAGGACTTTCATCGATTCGACCATGCCGTGGCGGATCTCCTCGCGGCGCTGCTCGAGGGCGGAGCGGCGAGCTCGGTGGATCACTGTCCGTTCTTTTATCTGATCAGATAAAGAAGCTGGTAGGGTGGGGTCTGTGAAGCTCGATCAGGACACTCGTGAGGTCATGGCGCTGCTCGACGCCGCCCTGGCTGACAGTGGTCTGACCCAGGTCGAGTTCGCGGCCGCGCTGGGAACGTCGGCGTCCAGGTTCTCCACCTACCGCTCGGGCGGGACGAAGCCGGCCGCCGTGTTCTGCTTCCGGGCG
>NZ_CAKKTM010000101.1:2093-3540 GCF_920888515.1 Protofrankia sp. CiP1_Cm_nod1
CGGCGCATCGCCCGCGCGCTGGCGGTCGCGCGCGCCTCACGGCTGATGTCCGCGCCGGTGACCGCCAAGGCTGTCCGCGCCGCCGACGACGAGGAGTGGGCGTGGCGGATGCTCCTTCAGGGCCGTGACCATCTACGCCTGCTGTTGGAGCGGCGCGACGGATCGGCTGCCGCCTGGGAGGCCGTCCCGGCGACCACGGGCAGCGCGGGCTTCGATGCCCTGCTGGCCGTCTTGGCGCGGCGGGAGTTCGAGCGGGCCGGAGTTGAACCGCCGACGTGGTGCGAGCCCACGCGTCTGCCTCAGCCCTGGGTTCCCGAGCATCCCTTCCTCGACCGAGCGGAAATCATCACCCGGACTCCGGACTACCTGAAGAGGCTCAATATCTTCGTCCCAGCCCGTGACCTGGTCACAGCGTGAACGACCGGCACGAGTTCTCCGCCACGGAGATCATTTCACTCCTGGCCAGGCTCGACGAACGGCTACGGGCACGCGGCGTCTCAGCCGCTGTGTTCATCGTCGGCGGTGCGGCCATCGCGGCGACCTCCAACCGGGATCTGCGGCGCACGGAAGACGTCGACGCGATCACCCGCGACCAGGCCGTCCTGGACGAGGCCCGGGCGATCGCCCGCGAGGACGGTCTGCCGGAGAACTGGCTCAACACCCGCGCGGCCATGTGGATGCCGCCACTACCGCCGGCTGCCCTCGCGCACGTCCCTACCCCCGGACTCCACGTGAGGTACGCGTCTGACGAGTTCCTTCTCGCCACGAAGCTGATCGCCCAGCGCCGCAGGGACGCCGACGATATCCGCGAACTCGCCGCGCGCACCGGCACGACCGACGCGACCGCCGACGAGCTCGAAGCGCTGATCTATCGTCACTACACCGACCCCGGCATGCTCGAGTTCATTGTCGACGGTACCGACGTGCCAGGCGAGATCCGCCTCCTCGCCGAACGGGCAGCCCGGATGCTCACCCGCAGCCGACAGCAGCTATCAACGGAATAGCAAGCGCGAAATGGCCGTCGGGGTCGTTGTAGGTCAGCGGGTTGGCGTTGGCATAGACGTAACCGGTTGACACCGGCGTCGGGGTGTACCAGCGGGCCTGCGCGGAGACCTTCGCGGTCGCCGGGTCCGTCCTCCCTCAAGCCCGCCCCAGAACTCCCGGCGACGCTCGGGCGCACGTCGGGTGGGCCAGCGACGAGCGCCCGCGACAGGACGTCCAGACCCTTGTATGGCCGGAGCAGCCAGCCGGCGTCCGGCGCGGGCCGGCGCTCACCCGCGCTGATGTCCCCGGTCGGTTCGGCCGCGGTCGTTCTTGGCGGCGAGGACGGCGTCGTAGACGAGACGGCGGGGGACGCCGTGCTCGGCCGCCACCGCCGCGAGGGCCGCCTTGCGCGGTGTGCCGGTGGCCTCGCGGGCGGCGACCTCCGCCGCGAGCGTGGCGGAGA
>NZ_CAKKTM010000102.1 GCF_920888515.1 Protofrankia sp. CiP1_Cm_nod1
GCCGGGCGTCCTCGGCCCCATCCGGCTGCCGCTGCCCCGCCAGGGGCTGGCCGCCGCCTGGCAGCGCGGCCACGGCCCGGCGCCGACAGGAGTGGACGTCGTCCACGCCCCCACCCTGCTCGTCCCGCCCCGGCGGCCGGGGGTGCCGCTGGTCGTCACCGTCCACGACGCCGTGCCGTGGACCCACCCGCACACCCTCACCCCGCACGGCGCCCGCTGGCACCGGCGGATGGGCGTCCGGGTCGCCCGCCACGCCGACGCCGTGATCGTCCCCACCAGGGCCGTCGCGGCCGGCCTGCGGGCCTGTCTGCCGATTCCGGCCGAGCGGCTGCACGTCGTCGGGGAGGGGGTGAGCGAGGCGGTCGGGCGGGTCCCGGCGGACGCCGCCGCCCGCGCCGGGCGCCTCGGCCTACCCGCCGGCGGCTACCTGCTCACCCTCGCCACCCTGGAGCCGCGCAAGGGCCTGGAGACGGTGCTCGCCGCGCTGCGCGACCCGGCCGCGCCCGGCCTGCCACTGGTGCACGTCGGCGCGCCGGGCTGGGGCGGGCTGGACCTGCGGGCCGAGGCCACCCGCCTCGGCCTCGAGCCGGCCCGGCTGCGGCTGCTCGGCCGGCTGGACGACGCCGACCTCGCGGTCGTGCTGTCGCGGGCCACCGCGCTGCTCGCGCCGAGCCGTTCGGAGGGCTTCGGGCTGCCGGTCGTCGAGGCGATGGCCCACGGTGTCCCCGTGATCGCCTCTGACATTCCCGCGTTCGTCGAGGTCGGCGGGCCCGCGATCGTGACCGTCGCGGTCGGCGACGCCGCCGCGCTGGCCCGCGCCGTCACGTCCGTTGTTGGTGACACAGAGTTACATCGTCGGCTGAGCGTGGACGGGCGAGCGAGAGCGGCGGCATTTACCTGGAACGGGGCAGCGGAATCGGTCTGGTCCCTTTACCGTCGACTTAGCGGCTCTCGGGAGTTCTCGACGGGGTGACTCTCAGGATCCGGTGCGGGCGTAGGCTTGCCTGCGGACCGAGGTCGACGTGATCGGCAGTACCGGGCGGGTCGGGGGCGACCCGCCGGGGGACGGCTTCACGCGGCGTCGGTGGTCTCGAAGAACCTAGCGGTGAGTAACACGCCGCCAGTCGGAAGGAGCGCCGTGTCTCCCCGGGTGCTCGTCGACGCCACAGCGGTTCCAGCCGACCGTGGTGGCGTCGGTCGTTATGTCGACGGGCTGGTGGCGGCCTTGGATGCGGCTGGCGCCGACCTCGCCCTGGTCTGTCAACGATCGGACTACGAGCGGTACGGCCGGATGGCCCCGCACGCCAACGTGGTGGCCGGGCCAGCGGCGATCGCCCACCGGCCCGCCCGGCTGGCCTGGGAACAGACCGGGCTGCCGCTGGTCGCCTACCAGGTCGGCGCACAGGTCATCCATTCGCCGCACTACACCATGCCGTTGCGTACCTCCCAGCCGGTGTGCGTGACCATCCACGATGTCACGTTCTTCACAGAGCCGGAGATGCACACCGCCGTGAAGGGAACGTTCTTCCGGTCGGCGATGCGTACCGCCGTGCGCAAGGCAAACCGGATCATCGTCCCGTCCAAGGCCACCCGGGACGAGCTCATCCGGGTCCTCGACGGCGACTCGACCACGACCGACGTCGCCTACCACGGGGTGGAGACCGCGACCTTCCACCCGCCGACGGAGGAGGACAAGCGCCGGGTGCGGCTGCGGCTCGGCCTCGGGGACAGCCGGTACGTCGCCTTCCTCGGGATGCTCGAGCCGCGCAAGAACGTCCCGAACCTGATCCGTGGCTGGGCCGAGGCCGTACACGACCGGGTGGCCCCGCCCGCGCTGGTGCTCGCCGGCGGCTCGGGCTGGGACGACGACGTGGACGCGGCGGTCGCCTCGGTGCCGTCCCACCTGAAGGTCGTCCGGCCCGGCTACCTGCGCTTCTCCGACCTGCCCGGGTATCTCGGCGGGGCGTCGCTGGTCGCCTACCCGTCCCACGGGGAGGGTTTCGGGCTGCCGGTGCTGGAGGCGATGGCCTGCGGCGCGCCGGTGCTGACGACCCCCCGGCTGTCCCTGCCGGAGGTCGGCGGTGACGCCGTCGCCTACACCCAGCCCGACGTCGACTCGATCGCCCGGGAGATGAGCGCGCTGCTCGACGACGCACCGCGGCGCGAGTCGCTGGCGCAGGCCGGTCTCGCCCGGGCCCGGGAGTTCACCTGGGCGGCGAGCGCCGAGGCGCACCTGGCGAGCTACGCGCGGGCCGCCGCGTCCTGACCCCGACAGCCGGCCGCGGCACCGCCAGTGGCATCCTGACCCGGGTGCGGCAATCACCTGTGCATCCGGCGAGCGGGGACGAAGAGGGCGGTCAGTGAGCGCACAGCACAACAGCGCACGGAACGAGGCGGCATCGACACAGCCGGCGTCGCGGTCGCGGCCGGCATCGGCGTCATCGCGGCCAGCGTCGCGGCCAGCGTCGCGGCAGCCGTCGTCGCCGTCGGACGGTGAGTCGCCGTCCGACGGTAAGCCGGACGGCCCGGCCGCCGCGGACACCCGGCCGCACCTGCGGGTGGTGGTGGTGGCGTTCCACTCCGGGCAGGTGCTCGGCCCCTTCCTGGACTCCCTGGCCAAGGCCACGTCGCTGCCCTACGAGGTCGTCGTGGTGGACAACTCCCCGGCGCTGGACGCGGGCACGGCCGCCGCCGCCGGACGCGACGAGGTCCGCCTGCTGCGCACCGGGCGCAACCTCGGCTACGGGACGGCGGTCAACCGCGGCGCGGCCGGCAGCGCCGCGCCGTGGCTGGTGGTGGCCAACCCCGACATCACGTTCACGCCGGGGTCGCTCGACGAGCTGCTGGCGGCGTCCGGACGCTGGCCGGGCGCCGGCGCCTTCGGCCCGGCGATCACCAATCCGGGTGGCGTGCTCTATCCGTCAGCCCGTGAGCTGCCGTCCCTGCGGCGGGGGATCGGTCACGCCCTGTTCGGCTGGTGCTGGCCGACGAACCCGTGGACGACGGCCTACCGCCGCGAGCGCGGCGTGCTGGTCGAGACGACCGCCGGCTGGCTGTCCGGGGCGTGCCAGGTGCTGCGGCGCCAGGCGTTCGAGACGGTCGACGGGTTCGACGAGACGTACTTCATGTTCATGGAGGACGTCGACCTCGGCCGCCGGCTCGGCCTGCTCGGCTGGCAGCGGGTCTACGTGCCGACCGCGGTCGTGGAGCATCTCGGCGGCCACTCGACGAGGCGGTCCTCCCGCCGCATGGTCGTCGCCCACCACCGCAGCATGTTCCGCTACCTGTCCCGGCAGTACCCGGACGCGCGCCACCTGCCGCTGCGAATCCTGCTCGGGCTGGGGCTCGCCCTGCGCCTGTTGGCGGCCGTGGCGTTCGCCGACAACAGCGCCGGCGCCCGCGCGACCCGCTCCGCCGACGCCCTCCCGCCTCGCGGCACCGACCCGCCTCGCGGCACCGACCCGCCTCGCGGCACCGACCCGTCCCGAAGCACCGAACCCGCCCAGAACGAGGCACCGGCCCGTGACACAGAGCCCGCCCGTGACGCGGACGCGGTCCGGACCGCTGACCCTGCCCACGCGCGGTCCTGGTCCGAACCCGCGCCCGAACCAGGGCCGGTCACCGCGTCGCGGTGAGTTCTAGGAGAAGTCCAGCAGGTCGGACAGGGGGAACGAGATCGGGAACGGGTCCTCGAGCTTGACGGTGCCGTCTCCGCTGAACGCCAGGGGGGCTCCGTAACGCCCCTGGTCGGTGGCGACGCGGAGCACCTGGAGGCGGGGTTCGGGGTCGAAGTCGACGATCCAGTACTGGGGGATACCGGCGAGCGCGTACTCGGTGACCTTGCGTCCCCGGTCCTCGCGTTCGCTGCCGGAGCCGCGGGAGACGACTTCGACCGCCAGGAGCACGTCCGCCCCGTGGTAGAGCGAGCGGCCGAGCCTGCGGGCGCTGCTGGCGGCGGTCGCGTCGATCACGGCAACGTCGGGCTTGCGCGCGCCCGCGGGCGTGGCGATGTCCATGGGTGCCTGGACGTAGACCCGAGCCTTCGCGTCCTCGGCGGCGCGTTCCAGGATCCGGCTCAGCCGCCTGGCGAGAAAGTCGTGACGTGTACTGGGCGCCAACTCGATCAACCAGCCATCGACGAGCTCGAAGGACCGGCCAGCATCGGGCAGCCCGTGCAGATCCTCGACGGTGTAGGGCCCGTAGCCGTAGTCGTAGTCGACACTCACTGGCTCCTGTCCTCTCCTAAGGCGGCAGCCATCGCAACCATGAGGTTAGTCCTTCAGCCCGCGTGAACTCTCGCCGACTACGATCATGACATGTGGTGGTCGGGGGGCTCAGCGGCCTGGGATGAGCTCGTTCAGGCGGCTGGCCACGACGGAGATCATGGCGCTGGTGAGGCGGGGAGCCGCTGTCGCCTCCTCGACGATGGCGCGTACCCGGTCCGCCCGGGCACCGGTGGTGAGCCGTTCGACGGCCGCGTCCAGGTCGGGCTCGGACGCCGCCATGGCGGCCTCGGTCAGCGCCGAGCGGGCCCGGGCGACGTCCGCCCGCAGCGCCGCGGCGGCCATGTGCTCCCAGCGTGACTGACCGGGCGGCTGCGCGCCGCGGCCGATCAGGTGCGCCAGGCCGAGGCGGCCGAGCCCCAGCCTCGTCCCGATGGCGGTGTGGATGTGCAGCACGTCACTCGGCTCAAGGTCGTTACGCAGCGCGACGTCGACGATGTCCAGCGCCGGGCTCATCGCGTCGAGCCAGGCGACGCGTTCGGCCAGCCGGGCGGGCAGGCCGCGTTCGTAGAGCTGTTCGGCGAACCGCAGGACGGCGGTCAGCTCCTGGTCGGAGCCGACGGTGGCGAGCACGGTGGGCAGTGCCGCGGCGACCTCGGCCATCCCCTCGGCGTAGCGGGTGGTCTCGGCGGTGATGTCCAGCGGTGACCGGCGGGAGCGCAGCAGCCACAGCGCGGCCTCCTCCTGGACGAAATGGCAGTGCAACAGGGCCTCGGCGGCCGGGTCGGTGGAACCCACGGCCGGGCGCGGACGGCCGTCCTCACCGGCGCCCCCGCCCATGCCCCCGCCCATGCCCCCGCCCGTGCCGGCGTCCGTGCCGGCGTCCGTGCCGGCGTCCGTGCCGGCGTCCGTGCCGGCGTCTTCGGCGCCGGGAGCGCCGGTGCTTCCCCCGGCGCTGCCGGCGGAGCCGCCCCCGGGGCCCTCGCCGAGGCAGTGTCTGTCGAGGGCGTCCCAGATGTCGGTCAGGCCGAGCAGGCTGCCGGTGACGACGAACGCGCGGGCGCACTGGACCGTGTCCGCACCGGTCAGCTCCCGCAGGCGGTGCAGGAACCCGGCCCCGACCCGGTCGATGATCGAGTTGGCGAGCCGGGACGCGACGATCTCCCGGCGCAGCGGGTGACGGCCGAAGTGCTCGCGCAGCACCGGCCGCAGGGACGCCGGCAGGTAGGCGTCCAGGACGGGCTCGAGCGCCGGGTCGTCGGGCAGCGGCGAGTCCAGCAGCGCGCGGGTCACCGTCCGTTTCGCGTAAGCGTGCAGGATCGCGATCTCCGGCCGGGTGTAGGTGCGGCCCGCGGCGACCCGGGTGGTCAGCTCCTCGGCGTCCGGCAGGGTCTCGACGCCCAGGTCGAGCTCGCCGGTGTCGACCAGGTGCTCGACGAACCTCGTCAGCCCGTCCGCCGCGGTCACGACGTGGCGTTCCGCCGCGCTCAGCGCCAGGGCCTGGCGGGCGCAGTCGACCAGGACCGCCCGCACGACGCCGCGGGTGGCGGCGGCCAGCAGCTTCTCGCGTTCGGCCCGGTCGATCGCGCCCGTCCCGATCGCCAGCTCAAGGCCGATCTTGATGTTGACCTCGCGGTCGGAGCAGTCGACGCCGCCGGAGTTGTCCACGAAGTCGGTGTTGCAGCGCCCGCCGCGCAGGGCGAACTCGATCCGGGCGGCGTCGGTGAGGCCGAGGTTGCCGCCCTCGGCCACGACCCGGCAGCGCAGCTGCCGGGCGTCGACCCGCATCCCGTCGCGGGCCTTGTCCCCGACCGAGGCGTGCTCCTGCCCGCTGGCCTTCACCCAGGTGCCCACGCCGCCGTTCCACAGCAGGTCGACCGGCGCGCGCAGGATCGCCCGGACCAGGGCGTCGGCGGGCAGCGTGTCGTCGCCGACACCGAGCAGCTCCCGGACCGGCTCGGTCAGCTCGATCCGCTTGGACGACAGCGGGAAGACGCCCCCGCCGGCCGACAGGGCGCCGCGGTCGTAGTCGTCCCAGCCGCTCGACGGGAGCGACGCCAGCCGCCGGCGTTCGGTGAACGACCGGGCCGGGTCGGGGTCGGGGTCGAGGAAGATGTGCCGGTGGTCGAAGGCGGCCACCAGCCGCAGATGACGGGAGAGCAGCATCCCGTTGCCGAAGACGTCCCCGGACATGTCACCGATGCCGACGACGGTCAGGGGCTCGCGGTCGGCGTCGACACCGAGCTCGGCGAAGTGCCGGCGCACCGACTCCCACACGCCGCGGGCGGTGATGCCCAGCGCCTTGTGGTCGTACCCGCTGCGGCCACCGGAGGCGAACGCGTCGCCGAGCCAGTAGCCGTTCGTCGCCGCCACCTGGTTGGCCAGGTCGGAGAAGCGGGCCGTGCCCTTGTCGGCGGCGACGACCAGGTAGCTGTCGGGCCCGTCGTGGCAGACCATCCCCGCCCGGCGGTGCGTCTCGCCGTCGGCCCGGTTGTCGACAAGGGCCAGCAGCGCCTCCATGAACCGCGTGTAGCAGGCCTCGGCCAGCCGGGCGAGCTCCCCGGGCTCCGCCGGTGGACGGCGCAGCACGAACCCGCCCTTGGCCCCGTCCGGCACGATGACGGCGTTCTTGACCCGCTGGGCCTTCAGCAGGCCGAGGATCTCGGTCCGCAGGTCCTCCTGACGGTCGGACCAGCGGATGCCGCCGCGGGCCAGCAGGGTGCCGCGCAGGTGCACCGCGTCGAACCGGGGGGAGCTGACGAAGATCTCGGCCTCCGGCCGCGGCCGGGGCAGCCACGGCAGCCCGGCCGGGGCGAGCTTGAAGGCCAGCGCGTCCCCGCCGCCGCCCACCTCGTCCCCGCGGCCCTCGTACCCCTGGCCGTAGCCGGCGTGGACCGTCCGCTCGGCACGCTCGGAGGGTGCTCGGCCGGCTCCCGCCGCCCGGTCGGGCAGCGGCCGCTGGATCTGGATCCGATCCGGCGCCGATCCGGGCGCCGAGCCGGGGGCTGCGTAGAACGTCGTCCGGACGACCGCGAGGACGACGTCGCGCAGCCGGCGCAGGACCGTGTCGTCGTTGATGCCCGTCACCCACCCGAGCGCGTCCTCCAGCGCGGCGTGCAGCCGTTCGGCGTTGTCCGGGTCCGCCCGCAACGGATCCATCCGGGCGTGGAAGAGCGCCACCAGGTCGTGCGCGTAGGACGGGTGGGCGGTCAGGACGCGGTGGGCGTAGCGCCCACCCAGCGACGTCCCGGCCAGGCGCAGGTAACGGAACAGCGCCCGCAGCAGCCGCACCTCACGGGCGGTGAGCCCGGCGGTGAGCACCAGCGAGTCCAGGCTGTCGCTGTCGACGTCCCCGAGCGCGAGACCGCCCAGGACGTCGCGCAGCCCGTCCATCTGCTTCAGCGCCGCCTCCGCCAGCTCCGGGGAGACGATCATGTGGTACTCGTCCAGGCTGGCCATGCCCCCGTCCGGGCCCGGACGGCTCGGCAGGCAGCGGTGGGTCCGCGCGCGCAGGCCCAGGTTGGCCAGCACCGGTATCACGTCGGCGATCGGCGGCTCGTGCGCCTGCCAGGCGAGCCACACCGCCAGCGTGGCGGTCCCGTCGTCGGTGCGGGCGGCGGCGAAGCCCGGCTCCCCGCCCTGGGCCAGCCCGGCCAGGGCGGTCTCGGCGCCCGACAGGGTGCCGTCGTGGAGGAGCCGGTAGCTGCGATCAGACGGGCGTACCACCCTTTCAGCATCGCCAGAAATGCCGGGCAGCGCACTCCGGCACACCGCGCGGCCGGCTGACCCGCTCCTTGCGCTCCGGTGTCCGCGACGCGACGTCACCGAAATACGCGAACATCGTGCACCAGGCGGTGCCGCCTCTGCGAAACTGACCCGCCATGGACGCTGTGATGCTGGTCGGTGGGCAGGGCAGCCGGCTGCGCCCGTTGACGATGTCGGCACCGAAACCGATGCTCCCGGTCGCCGGGGTGCCGGTGACCGCCCATATGCTCGCCCGCGCCCGGGACGCGGGGATCACCCGGGTCGTCCTCGCGACCTCGTACCGGGCCGAGGTGTTCGAGGAGTACTTCGGGGACGGCGCCGCCCACGGGCTGGAGCTGGAGTACGTCACCGAGGCCGAGCCGCTGGGGACCGGCGGCGGGATCCGCAACGTCGCGTCGAGGCTGCGCGGCGGCCCGGACGACCCGGTGGTCGTCTTCAACGGTGACATCCTCTCCGGGCTGGACATCGCCGCGCTGGTGCGGCGTCACCGCCAGGCCGGCGCGGCCGTCACCCTGCACCTGACCGAGGTCGACGACCCGCGGGCGTTCGGTGTCGTCCCCACCGACGCCGACGGCCGGGTCACCCAGTTCCTGGAGAAGACGCCCGACCCGCCGACCAACCGGATCAACGCGGGCTGTTATGTGTTCCGCCGGTCGGTGATCGACAGCATTCCGGTGGGACGCCCGGTCTCGGTCGAGCGGGAGACCTTCCCCGGGCTGCTGGACGCCGGCCTCCTGGTGGTCGGCTACATCGACAGCACCTACTGGCTGGACCTGGGCACGCCCGACGCGTTCATCCGGGGCTCCCGGGACCTGGTGACCGGGCGGATCGCCTCCTCGGCGCTGCCGGGGCCGGTGGGTGACTGGCTGGCGCTGCCGGGCGCCGCCGTCGCCGTCGACGCCAAGATCGGCGGGGGCACGGTGGTGGGTGCCGGCGCGACGGTGGGTGCCGGCGCCACCGTCGACGGCGCGGTGCTCTTCGACGGGGCGGTGATCGGCGAGGGTGCGACCGTGCGCACCTCGGTGGTGGGTGCCGGCGCGGTCGTCGGGAACAGGGTGTCGCTGGACGGGGTGGTCATCGGTGACCGCGCGCGGATCGGGGCCGGCAACGAGCTGCGGGCCGGCGCCCGCGTCTTCCCCGACGCGGTGCTGACCGCGGGCGCGATCCGCTTCAGCTCCGACCGTGTCTGACCGGCGTCTGACTGAGCGTGCCTGACCGGCCGCGCCCGACTGGCCGTGCCTGACCGGCCGTGCCCGACCGGCCGGGGCGGGCCGGCCGGCGGCGTCCACCCGTGCCCTGCCCGTCCGTGCCCTGCCCGCGGCGCCCCGAATCCCGCCCTGAGGGGGCCGCCCAGCGTGCCCCGGATGCCTGCCCGGGGACCCCGCTTCAGGGTGCCCCGGGCCCTGTCCGGAGCGCTCAGCGCGGCACCGCGGGACCGGGCGCGGCGGACGTCCCCGGAGCGGGGGCCGCCCCGCCCGGTGCGGGAGCCGCGCCCGCGGTCAGTGCGGCCACCGTGCCCGCGATCGTCGGGCTGAGGTTGAGGGTGCCGCCGGCGGCACCCGACTCGGCCGCGGTGGGGGAGTCCCAGGTCGCGCCGGCGGCATTCGGGTTGGCGTGGGTGGACACGAACTCCTTGATGGCGGCCTCGGAGACGGTCGCGCATCGCTGGGTGCGGTCCCAGGCGGTGAGGACGAAGTGCTTGTCCCCGGGGAAGTCGCCGCGCTCCCAGGGCACCGCGATGAACCGGTTCCCGGCGTTCTCGGCAGCGGCACGCAGCGCCGTGACCTGGTCGTCGGCGAGCTTCGGGTCGTACCAGCCGATGACGAAGCCGTGTTCGAGATTGTGCACGGCGCGCTCGATCCGCAGTTGCGGGATGCGCTCGTAGAAGCGGTAGGCGTCCGGCAGCGGGTCGGCGTCATGGTTGCCGGACGACGGCGGGGCCGCGTCGTAGCTGACGGTCTCGTTCGCCGCGACATGGGTGTTGCCGCGCGGCGCGTCGTTGACGACTCCGGTGCACCCGGCCGCCGCCGCGGCCTTGCTCGCCGCCGCGACATAGCCGACCTTGTGGGTCTCGTTCTTCGACCTGTTGTCGAGCACGGCGTAGATGATGATGCCGGCCAGCACCGCGAGCAGGACGACACCGGCGGAACCGTAGATCAGCCAGGAACGGCGCCGCTCCTGGCGCCGTTGTTCGCGCCGGAGCGCCTCCAGCCGTGCGTTGCGTTCCGCGCTCTTCTTACCCACGGCGCACCATCCTACGAAGGTCCGAATATCACGCTGTACCCCGTCCTGGCCACGAGGTCCCGGTCACGGGAGCCAGGTCACGGGAGCCAGGTCACGGGAGCCAGGTCACGGGGTGCGGTCCCGGTCACCTGGCCCGCCCGTCCGCCCGTCTGTCCGCCCGGCGGCCCGGGCCGCGCGGCCCGGGTCATCTGGTGACGACGAACGGCGTGACGTCCCGCGGCGGGCGCGGCTCGGGCGGGCGTGCCGGGTGGCCGGCCCCCACCGCGCCCATCGGCTGCCAGTCCGCCGGCAGGCGCAGCACCTCGCGGACCACGTCCGGGCAGAACAGGGTGCTCGACACCCAGCACGACCCCAGGCCCTCCGCGGCCAGGCTGACCAGCATGTTCTGCACGCCGGCCCCCATCGCGACCAGGAACATCCGCTCCTCGGCGGCGGCCCGCCGGCGGTCGGGATAGCCGTGGGCGCCGTCGGTGACCAGGCAGGGCACGACCAGGACGGGCGCCCGGCGCAGGACGTCGCCCCGCCCCAGCCGGCGGGTGACCGCGGCCGGGCCGAAGCCGTCCGCGCGCAGGTCCGCCGCCCACGCCTCGGCCATCCGCGCCAGCAGCTCGTCGCGGGCATCGGTGACGACCACGAACCGCCACGGGGTCGTGTGGTGCGGGGCCGGGGCGGTCACGGCGGCGGCGAAGGCGCGCTGGAGCGCCCGCGGGTCCACGGGCGCGTCGCTGAACTCGCGGACCGTCCGCCGGGCGGTGACCGCCGAGCGCCGGGCCTCGGCGGTGCCGAGCCGGAACATGTCCTCCGCCGCCGGGCGGACCAGCGCCCGGGCCCCGCGACCGTCGTCGGTGAGCGCGCGGAAACCGCGCACGAGCGCCACCGGCGCCCCGGAAAGCTTCCGTTTGACCAGGTCAGCCGCGGCGGCCAGCTCGTCCGCCTCGGCGATCTCGGTCATGCCCAGCTCGTTGCCGTACGGGTCGACGTCGCCGATGTGGCTGCGCAGCGCGGCCAGCCCCGCGACACCGATCGCGTGGTCGGTCAGGCCGGCCCGCCACGGCCGGCCGGCGGTGTCGCTGACGACGACGCCCACGGACACGCCCAGGCGGGCCCGCAGGCCGTCGACCAGGGCCCGCGCGCTCGCGTCCGGGTCGAGCGGCAGCAGGGCGATCTCGTCCTTGCGGACGTTGGACGCGTCCACCCCGGCGCCCGCGAGTACGAAACCGTGCCGGGTCTCGACGATGCGGGTCGGCCCCCGGGCGGCGACCTCGCGGACGGTCTCGGCTTCGATGGCGGCCAGCCGCGTGGCCTCCCGGTCGCCGCCCGCGGGGACCAGCCGTCCCTCGGCCTTTGAAATGATCTTTGAGGTGACGACGAGGATGTCGCCATCGCGTAACGTGACATTCTGAGCGGCGAACGCGGTCGCGATGATCGCGGCGAGGTCGTCGCCGGCGCGTATCTCGCCGATTCCCGTGACGGCGGTGACGGACAGTGATTCAGACACCGGCAAGCTCCAGGGCCGCGCGGACGATCCCGATGGTCGCGTCGATGTCCGTCATCAGCAGCGGCCTGGCCTTCACCGTGACGCCGGGCACCTGCGCGCCGGTGTCGGCGGTGTCGACCAGCCAGCCGTCGAGAATCCCGCCGGTATCGGCGCCGGCCGTGCCACCGCCGGCCCCATGGCTGCCAGCCCCAGCACCGCCGGCCCCATGGCTGCCAGCCCCAGCACCACTGGCCCCACCGATCGCGTCGCTGCCGGCCGTGCCATCGATGGTCTCGCCGGTGCCGGCCTCGCCGCCACCCTCACCCGTGGCGGGGGTACGGCGGGCGCCGTAGTGGGCGCCGACCGCGGCCGCGGTGGTGGCCACGCCGATCGCGCGCAGGCAGGCGTCCGCCATGCCGCGCACCGGGGCCCCACCGATGATCGGGGACACTCCGATGACGGGCGCGGGTGTCGCGGCCAGCGCCGCCCGCAGCCCGGGCACGGCGAGGATCGACCCGATGGACACCACCGGGTTCGACGGTGGGAGCAGCACGACGTCGGCGTCCGCGAGCGCGTCGAGCACCCCCGGCGCCGGCCGCGCCCGCTCGGCCCCGAGCGAGATGATCTCCTGGGCCGGGGTGGCGGCGCGCATCCCCAGCCACCACTCCTGGAAGTGCACGGCCCGCCGCCCCTGGTCGGTATCGACGACCACGTGCGTCTCGACCCGGTCGTCACTCATCGGCAGCAGGCGCAGCCCCGGCTGCCACCGCCGGCACAGCGCCGCGGTCACGTCGGTGAGCGAGTAGCCGGCGTCGAGCATCCGCGTGCGGACGAGGTGGGTGGCGAGGTCGCGGTCACCGAGCCCGAACCAGGCCGGGCCGACGCCGTAGGCCGCCAGTTCCTCGGCCACGGTGAACGTCTCCGCCTCCCGGCCCCAGCCCCGTTCGGTGGAGATCCCCCCGCCGAGGGTGTACATGACCGTGTCGAGGTCGGGACAGATGCGCAGGCCGTGCAGGGTGATGTCGTCACCGGTGTTGCCGATCACCGTGATGTCGGCGTCGGGCAACGCGGCCCGCACACCGAGCAGGAAACGGGATCCCCCGATGCCGCCCGCGAGCGCTGTGATCCTCACCGCGCCCTCACGTCCCGCGCACTCACGCCCCGTGACTGTGTCACCGTTCGACCCTATCCGCATGCCGTCACCGGTGACGGCCGGGCCGGCCGCCGCGGGCACCGCGGGCCGCGTCCCAGGGCCGCCGGCTCCTCGCGGCTGCCAGGCCCGGACAGGTGCCCGGAGCGCGGGAACCGGACCGCGAGAACTCGCGGAGACCGGCAAAAACCTATGGCCGCGGGCTCGTCGGCCGGGACGGTGGGGTGGTGGGCGGTGGAGAGGTGCCGGCCTCGGCCGCGCGGTGGTGGGTGGTGAACGCGGCCAGCAGGTAGCGCACCAGGCTGCTGGTCGGCCGGGTAGGAGCGGGATCGGCCAGCCCGCCCTCGATGGTGGCCACGACCGTGTCCGCGGCGATGTCCTGTTCCGTTGCGTCGACATGGTCGGCGACCGTGGCCAGCGCCAGGTCGTGCAGCCAGGAGCGCAGCCGTTCGTGGTACTCCATCACCATCGGGGAGTGCGGCGCGCGTTCGGCCACACAGGGATGCAGGGAACGCCGGCGCTCGACCGAATCCAGGGCCGCGAACAGCTTCTGCGCCGGATCGCCGTCGAGCGCGTCGATGCGGTCGACCTCACCGTCGAGCAACCGGTTGAGGACGGCGGCGAAGGCGTGGTCCTTCGACCGGAAATACCAGTAGACGGAGCCCGGCTCGATGCCCGCGGCCCGGGCGATTTCAGCGACGGAGGTGGCGGCGAAGCCGCGGGCGAGGAACTGCTGTTCGGCAATGGCCAACAGCGCGTCTATTCGCTCCTCGCGTGGGACCTCCTGACGGTTACGCGGCACCTGATCAGCCTAACGACCGGCGCTGCCATCGGTGTGCGGAAGGTCCCCGCGGCGATGGCACGTGATGGATGTCAACGGTTGTCGCCCGTTATCGGTGTATCCACCCGTCAAGGTCGCCATTTGTCCGGTCCGCTCCGTCACGCCAAGTTGTGATCTTGAAAAGATGGCGGATCGTATTGGATGCGCCGTATCTCTTGATTCTGCTTAGAGAGCGTGGGGAGACTGGATGTGCCACCGACATGCGGTGCGGTAACAGAAAGGACGATTCATGTCCCAGCCGAAGCCGCTCGTGATGCGTCACAGCCTCGACGTCCTCACGGCGACGCTGGCCCGGGCGCTGGCCGACGCGCGCCATCCACAGGTCGAGGCCGCCACCCGTTCGCAGGTACGCCGTAACGCGGGCAGGTCCCCGGCGCCGCCGGACGACTTCGGGGCCCGGCGCTGTGACCGGCTCGTCGTCCGTACCCGGACATACAACATTCTTGGTGTCGCCGGCCGGCTGCGCGCCATCACCACCTGACTGACGCCACGCTGGCACCACCTGCTGACCCGGACACGTCCGGTAGAGGTACCCGGACGCGTCCGGATGCGATGGCCGCCGACGGCGCGAAGAACATGATCGTGCCACTGAGGGCCTCGCCCGGTATCTGATCGCTGGGATTCGGATGGGTAGATGACGAGATCGCGGGAGCCCGCGCAGGGCCCGTCCCGGAGTACGGACAGCGACGCCACACCGCCGGTGACGCGGAAGGCCGGACAGGAGGCCGGACAGGAGGCCGCGCGGCCGGTACGGCCGGCCGCCCGGCCGGGCCGCGGGCCGCGTGACCGAGCAGCCACCGGCGCCGGAGCCGGCCTGGCGCCCACGGGCTCGGCGC
>NZ_CAKKTM010000103.1 GCF_920888515.1 Protofrankia sp. CiP1_Cm_nod1
GGGCTCGGCGCTGCGGCGCGCGCTGCGCCGGGCCCGCGACGGCGTGCCGCTCGACGCGGTGGAGGCGGCTGTGCTGATGACCGCCCGCGGGGACGATCTCGTCGACCTGTCCGCGTCGGCGGCGCGGGTCCGCGACGCCGGCCTGCGCTCGGCCGGGCGCCCGGGCGTCATCACCTATTCGCCGAAGGTGTTCATCCCCCTGTCCCGGCTGTGCCGGGACAGGTGCCACTACTGCACGTTCGCGACCGTCCCGCACCGGCTGCCCGCGCCCTACCTGAGCCTGGACGAGGTCATCGGGATCGCCCGCGAAGGCGCGGCGGCGGGCTGCGCGGAGGCGCTGTTCACCCTGGGTGATCGTCCGGAGGAGCGCTGGCCGGCGGCGCGCCAGTGGCTGGACAGCCACGGCTACGACTCCACCCTCGGCTACCTGCGGGCGGCGGCCATCGCCGTCCTGGAGGAGACCGGGCTGCTGCCGCACCTGAACCCCGGGGTGCTGTCCTGGCAGGAGCTGGCCCGGCTCAAGCCGGTCGCGCCGTCCATGGGCATGATGCTGGAGACGACCGCTACCCGGCTGTGGTCCACCCCGGGCGGCCCGCACTACGGCTCGCCCGACAAGGAGCCGGCCCGCCGGCTGCGGGTGCTGGAGGACGCCGGCCGGCTGTCGGTGCCGTTCACCACCGGCCTGCTGCTCGGTATCGGCGAGACCTACCTGGAGCGCGCCGAGACGCTGTTCGCGATCAGGGCGGTGGCCCGCCGCTACGGCGGCATCCAGGAGGTGATCGTCCAGAACTTCCGGGCCAAGGACGACACGGCGATGCGGGACGCGCCCGACGTCGGCGCCGAGGAGCTCGCCGCGGCGGCCGCCGTCGCCCGGCTGGTGCTCGGCCCGTCCCCGCGGCTGCAGGCGCCGCCGAACCTGGTCGACCCGGACGAGTGCGCGCTGCTGCTGGCCGCCGGCATCGACGACTGGGGCGGGGTGTCACCGGTGACTCCGGACCACGTCAACCCGGAACGCCCCTGGCCGGCGCTGGCGGCCCTGACCGCGGTCACCGCGGCGGCCGGCTTCACACTGCGGCCCCGGCTGACCGCCTACCCGCCCTACCTGGACGAGCCATGGCTGGACCCCAGGCTGCGCCCGCACGTGGCCGCGCTGAGCGGACCGGACGGCCTGCTGCGCGCGGGGGCGGCCGCCGTGGGCCGCCCCTGGCAGGAGCCGGACGGCGGGCTCGCCGACAGCGGCCGGGTCGACCTGCAGGCGGCCATCGACGTCGCCGGCCGCCGCGGCGACCGGCGGGCGGACTTCGCCTCGGTCTACGGCGACTGGGACGTCCTGCGCGCCCAGGTCAGCGCCGCGGGCACCGGCGCGGACGGAGTGATCGGCACAGGCGCCCGCGCCGTGCCGGGCGACGCCGTGCCGGGCGATCCGGCCGAGGCCGTGCCGGGAGGCACTGCCGCGCCAGGCGGTGCCGCGTCCGGTGGTGACTTGCTGGCCGCGGCTACCGCCGCCGCGCCGCCGCGCCTCGACGGCGAGATGAGAGCCGCGCTGCGGCACGCCGCCGACGATCCGGCGGGCATCAGCGACGCCGACGCCCTCGTCCTGTTCGGCGCGGCCGGCCCCGCGCTCGAAGCGCTCTGCCGGCTCGCGGACGACCTGCGGCGCGATGCTGTCGGTGACGACGTCACCTACGTCGTCAACCGGAACATCAACTTCACGAACGTCTGCTACACCGGCTGCCGGTTCTGCGCGTTCGCGCAGCGGCGGGGTGACGCCGACGCCTACACGCTCTCCCAGCAGGAGGTCGGCACCCGGGCCGAGGCGGCGTGGGCGGCCGGCGCCACCGAGATATGCATGCAGGGCGGCATCCACCCGGACCTGCCCGGGACCGCCTATTTCGACCTGGCCCGCGAGATCAAGAACCGGGTCCCCGGCATACACCTGCACGCCTACTCCCCGATGGAGGTCGTCAACGGCGTCACCCGGACCGGCCTGTCCATCCGGGACTGGCTGACCGCGGCCCGCGAGGCCGGTGTCGACTCGGTCCCGGGGACGGCCGCCGAGATCCTCGACGACGACGTGCGCTGGGTGCTCACCAAGGGCAAGCTGCCGGCCTCGGCCTGGGTGGAGATCATCACGACCGCGCACCAGGTGGGCCTGCGGTCGTCCGCCACGATGATGTACGGGCATGTGGACACCCCGGCGCACTGGGTGGCCCACCTGCGGCTGCTGCGCCGCATCCAGGAGTCCACCGGCGGGTTCACCGAGTTCGTGGCACTGCCGTTCGTCCACCACAGCTCGCCGATCTACCTGGCCGGGGTGGCCCGGCCCGGCCCCACCGTGCAGGAGAACCGGGCGGTACACGCGATGGCCAGGCTGCTCCTGCACGGCGCGATCGACAACATCCAGTGCTCCTGGGTGAAGCTCGGGCCGGACGGCTGCGAGCAGGTCCTGCGCGGCGGGGTCAACGACGTCGGCGGCACCCTCATGGAGGAGACCATCAGCCGGATGGCCGGCTCCCAGCACGGGTCGGCCCGTTCCGTCGCGGAGCTGGAGGCGCTGGCCCGCGCCGCCGGACGGCCGGCGCGGCAGCGGACGACGACCTACGGGCCGGTCCCGGCGGAGCGGCTGGCCGCGGCCCGTCAGGACGTCGGCGCAGGCACGCGGAGTGATGGCCGCCCCGACGCGCGCATCCCCGCCAGAGGGGCCGGCGCGGCCGTGGATCTTCCTCCCGGCGGCGCCGGGGCCGTGCGCAGGGCCCTGCCGATCGTCTCCTGACCGGGCCTGAAGTCCTGACTTTCGTCCGGTGGCACCTCGGCCGGTGGTTCCGCTGGACAATACTTCCGCCGGGCTCTCACTGGATCACTTGCACTGGATCACGACCGGTGGAGGTGCCGTCGCGTGACGGGCAGGTTCTGCCCGCCCGTCAGCCGGTCCCGCCTGTCAGCCGCTCCTGCTCGCCCGTCAGGATGGGCGGTGGACGGATGTCCGACGGCGTCCCGATGGCGTCCCGACGGCGTCCCGTCGACGTCCCGACGGTGCCCGGTCATCAGGTTGATCGCGGCTGTGTCAGCGGCCGGTGCGGCTCCGACAACTGTCGATGTCCGTTTGTCGATGTTCGTTGCTACTGTCCGGACGGATATCCGCGAAAGTGGAAGTCCGGCAGATAGGAGGAGATGTCACAAGAAGGACAGTCGATGTCGGCTTTATCTGATTTCGGAGGGTAAGATGACCCGGTCAGGGCTCTCGGGGACTTCTCGCATATCGCTCAGTGCGCTGGACGGGGACCCTCTGTAACAGCGTCCTGCTACCGTGAGCTATTGTTTGATCGCTGGTTGTAGAGGATGTTGCGCTGGTGGGGTTGACGCGGCGGTCTTCGGCGCGTGTAATTACCGGCGTGTCATTTCCCCCGCCGGTGGGGAAGGTGCGGTAAAGCGCCTGCCCAGCCGGTGTGGACACCAGTCACCTGCGCGCCGGCGCCCGGGGGGTGGCCGACCGCACCGCGACGGGTCTGGAGGAGTCCAC
Organism: Protofrankia sp. CiP1_Cm_nod1; assembly: GCF_920888515.1. GTDB lineage: Bacteria > Actinomycetota > Actinomycetes > Frankiales > Frankiaceae > Protofrankia. The sequence goes on from NZ_CAKKTM010000103.1 coordinate 3,521, forward strand.
ATGGAACGCACCGACGCGGGCGTCCACATCGTCCTCGCCGAAACACACCGGTCACGTGCCGGGCTGCCCGCGCAGCCCACGGCCACCGAGTGGGCCGGGCGGCCGGATCCCGGCCGCCGCGAGGGCCGGGAGCTGACCACCGCCGAGTTCGATGTCGATTTTGATATTGACTTTCATGATGATGGTAATGACGGCAAAGAAGAAGATGAATTCACTGAATCGATATCGGTAAGGTCATCTGCCGGCCGGTCGCGGGCCGGTGACGCGGTGACCGGTGATGCGGTGACCGGTGACGCAACCACCGGTGACGCGCGGGCCGGCGGTGCCGTGGCCGGTGAGTCACGCGGCGCGAGCCTGACCAATGTCGTCACTCTCGGTCTTGACGACATCTTTGCGGACTCACCGGAGTGGCAGGAGCGCGCGCTGTGCGCCCAGACCGATCCGGAGGCGTTCTTCCCGGAGAAGGGCGGGTCGACCCGCGAGGCCAAGCGCATCTGCTCGGGATGCGAGGTCCGCAGCGAGTGCCTGGAATACGCGCTCGAAAAGGACGAACGGTTCGGTATCTGGGGTGGGATGTCCGAGCGGGAGCGGCGCCGGCTACGCCGGCAGGCGGTCTAGACCACCTCCGATGGATCCTCGTCCGCATCTGATGGATCTTCGATCGTGCGGGCGGTGCCTGACATCCGTCGGACCAGGCCGGGCCGCCGAAGCTGGGACGATCATGTTTTCGGCCCGCCCACCGGATCCATGGTCCGCGTATCGATCCGGGATGTCCGGGCCCCGCGGGGAAGCCGGTAGCCCGGCATCGGTCGCGTGACAGCCACCGGCCCGTCCCCGCCGCACGCCGGGCGTCCGGTCACCGGCACCGGCACCGGCAACCCGGGCCGTGCCACCAGCGGGCCCGCCGGCGGGCAGGCCGCAGGCGAGCACGGCACGGCCGAAGTCGTCGCGATCGTGGTGGCCGCCGGCCGCGACCGGGGCGGGGCCGGCCGAGAACTTTCCGATCATGTCTCGCCGGGCGTCGCGGCGGGGACGGGCCTGGCACAGACGCTGCGTGCGCTCGGCCAGCAGACCCGCCGGCCCGACCAGGTCGTCGTGGTGGACGTCGGCGGCGGGCCCACGGCCCGCCGGGCGCGGATCCCGGACGGCCCGCATGTGTCGGTCCGCACCATGCCGCCGGGCACCGGCTACGGGGCGGCCGTGGCCGCGGCACTGCCGAGCCGGACGGACCAGGCAGGCCAGGCAGGCCAGGCAGGCCAGGCAGGCCAGGCCACCGGCACACCGGACTTCCTCTGGCTGTTGTGCCACGACTCGGCACCGGCTCCGGACACGTTGGAGCGGCTGCTGACCTACGCGGCGCTGGATCCCAGCGCCGCCGTGCTCGGCCCGAAGGTGCTCGACTGGGCCGACCCGACACTGATCGTCGAAGCCGGAGCCACCGTGGACGGCGCCGGGCGCCGGGTGACCGGCATCGCCCCCGGCGAGATCGACGCCGGCCAGCACGACGCCGTCCGGGACGTTCTGGCGGTCGCGGCCGTGGGCGCGCTCGTGCGCGGGCCGGCGTGGCGGCGGCTCGGCGGGTTCGACCCGCGGCTACGCGCCGTCGCCGGCCTCGACTTCTGCTGGCGGTCCTGGCGCGCGGGGATGCGGGTGGTCGTCGTCCCGCCCGCGGTGATCCACGTCGCCCGTCCCGGCGGCCACCGCGCCCCGGTCCGCGGGCGGCGGCTCCGCGAACGTGCCGCCAACCACCGCGAACAGGACAGCCCCGGCGAGCGGGACGCCCCCAGCGGGCGGGATGGCCCCAGCGGGCGGGGCGGCCCCAGCGAGTGGGATGGCCCCAGCGGGCGGGATGGCTACCGCGACCTGCGGCGGGAGGAGCTGCGGGTCCGGATGGCCAACATCTCGGCCGGCCCGCTGGTACCGGCATGGCTTGGGCTCGTGCCGTCGGCGCTGGGGCGTGGCGCCGCGCTGGCCGCCGGCGGCCGGCTTCGCCAGGGCCTGGACGAGGTCGCCGCGGCCGTTGCGGTGATGGGCCATCCCGGCTGGCTGTGGCGGGCGCGCCGGAGCCGGGCGGCGTCCGCGCGGGTACCCGGTCGGACGTTACGCCCGCTGCTCGCGTCCCGGGGCGGGCCGCTGGGCGCGGTCCGGACGTTCCTGCGCGCACTTTCGCTCGTCCCGCGTTCTTCTGCCCGCCGTCGTGGCCGTGACGGCCCGCCGGCCTGGGCGGGGCGGCCGGCTCTGGCGCTCGCCGGGGCGCTGGCCGTCGTGAGCCTGATAGCGGCCCGTTTCATGCTCGGGCCGGGATGGGGGCCGGGGACGGCCGCCTGCCGGCTGCCCGGCACGGACGTGTCGCTGCCGTTACCCGACGGTGCCCGGGATCTGTGGTCGGTCGTCCTGTCCGGGTGGCCTGGTGGTGCCGCCGGAGCGGCGTCCGCCGGTCCCGCGGTGTCCGGGCCGACGGACGCCGGGCTGTGGCTGCTGCCGCTGGCCGTTCTCGCGACCGTGCTGGGTGGCAGGCCGTGGCTGGCGGCCGATGTCGTCCTGCTGGGCGGACCGGCGCTGGCCGCTCTTGCCGCCTACGCCGCCTGCGGCCACCTGGGTCGTGCCGCCGGTGTTCCTGCCCGTACCGTTCCTGTCGGCACCGTCCCCGCCCGTAGCGCTTCTGCCCGTACCGCCTCCGGCGGCGCCGTTGCCGGTACCGCTGTCCCCACCACCGCTGTCCCCACCACCGCTGTCTTCCGCGGTGGTGCCGCTGAAGTGGTCTCCGGCCGTGGGGCTTCCGGTACCGGCGGGCCGCGCACGCCACGCACGCCGGTCCGGGTCGTAGCCGCGGCCGGCTACGCGCTGTCCCCGCCGATGATCTGGGCGGTTGCCGCGGCCCGGGTCGACGTGCTGTTCGCGCTCGTGCTGCTCCCCGGCGTGCTCACCGCCGCGGCCGCGTTGGTGGCGCAGCCGGGCACCGGCCGCGCCACCTGGCCTGCGGCCCGCCGGCTCGCGATCCGGCTGCTCGCCGTGGTCGCCTGCGCGCCGGCGCTGCTGCTGTCCGCCATCGCCGGGCTTACCGGCGCGGTCGTGCTGCTGCGCCGGCCGCGCCTGCCGCACCGACTGGCGCAGGTACTCGCCGTGACCGTCGCCGCCAGCCTGCCGTGGTGGCCGTGGCGTGACCTGCTACCCGGGTGGCGGTGGCTCACCGGCGTGGCCGTCGACGTCCCGGACACCCTGCCCGGGGTGGGCGCGGGCGGGCGGGAGGCCACCGGCGCCATGGCCGACGCGCTGTCGGGCTGGCTGGGGCCGGCCATGTCGCCCGCCGGGCCGGCCGGCGGGCATGTTGTCGGCCTCGCGGCCGTACTGGTGCCGGCCGCGCTCGCCGGCGCGGTCGGGGCCGTGCGGGCAGAGACCCGCGGGCCGGTGCTCGCGGCATGGGGCGTGGTCGTCGTCGGCCTGGCCGGCGCGGCCGTCGAGAGCTGCCTGGGGGTTGCCGGGCGCACCGGGGAGCCCGCCGCCGCGCAGCTCGCCGTCGCCGTCGCCGGCATGCTGGCGGCTTGCGCACTCTCAGTGACAGGAGTGCGGGGGATGCTCCGCCGTCACCCGCCCGGCTGGCGGCACGTCACGGCGCTGTCCCTCGGCGGGGCGGTCGCGGCCGGCCCGTTCACCGGCGCGTTCATGGTCGCCGAGGCCGGCCAGGTGGCGGCCGGCGCCGCGGTCCGCGCGGGCGGGATGGCGGCTTCCACGCTCGCGGCGGCGCGGCTGTCCGGGCCGGACGCCCGCGTGCTGG
>NZ_CAKKTM010000104.1:0-1019 GCF_920888515.1 Protofrankia sp. CiP1_Cm_nod1
GCAACGGGCTCCCCACGGTGACCGGGACGCAGGGGGCCCGCCCGGACCAGCCCGGCTGCCCGGACCAGCCCGGCTGCCCGGACCAGCCCGGCCGCCCGGACCAGCCCGGCCGTCCTGAGTGGTCCGGCCGCCCGCAGCGGCCGGTTCAGGTGAAGCGGCCGGTCCGGGCGGAGCGACATACTCGAAGGGAGCTTCCCGGCCATCTGGCCCGGGCCGTGCGGACGGCGGCTGCCGGCGCGCCGCGTCCCGAGGACCGTGGCGAGCCGATCCGGGTCATGCTGGCAGTGCTGGGGAACCGGTGCCGGCGTGCTGGGCGGCGACAGCCGGTCCGGGAGGTGCGGGCCGCGAGCTGGGCCGGGCGCGCGCGCCCGGCGGCGGTGATCGCGGTTGCCGTCATGTCCGCCCTGTCCAGCGTGCTGGCCCTGGCCGTCCTCGGCCGGCCCACGGCGGGCAGCCGGCCCGAGACGGTCCTGCCCACAGCCGGCCCACGGGTACCGGTGGCGTCCGCGATGCTGCTGTGCCCGGATCTCGACCCGCCGGCAGGCGCCCCGGTGACGGTGGACGTCGTGACCGCCGGCGGCGTGGTGGGTGGGAGGCCGGGCGCGGACGGGCGGATCTGGCTGTCCACCGGTGGCGCGGTGCGTGACGTCCCGACCGGTCCGGCCCGGGCGCGGGGCGTACTGGTCCAGACGAACGGTGGTGTGCCGCTGGCCGTGCACGCCAGCGGCCCGGTGGCGGCCGGGCTGAGCGCCACGGTGACCGTCCCGGGCGGGCCCGGCCGGGCACCGTCCCGGGCACGCTGCGATCCGCCGAGGAGCGAGTTCTGGTTCGTCGGCCCGGGTACCGGTACCGGCCGTGACCCGGTGATCGTCCTTACCAACCCCGAGACAGCGCCCGCGCGCGTGGAGATCACGTCGTTCGGGCCGGCCGGCCGTGGGGAGGCGGGCGCCGCCACGCGGGCCACCGGTCCCGGCGCGGGTGACGGTGCGGCCACCGCTGGTGCGCTCGGCGATGGTGCA
>NZ_CAKKTM010000104.1:1202-5859 GCF_920888515.1 Protofrankia sp. CiP1_Cm_nod1
TGGCCAGTGACGGCATGGCCAGTGACGGCATGGCCAGCGACGGCGTTCGGGTACCGCCCATGGCACGGGTGATCCGCCGGCTGACCGACTGGGTACCCGACGCGGAAGCCACGGCGGTGCGGATCCGGGTACGGGACGGGCGGCTGGCCGCCGCCATGCTGGACCGCGCGGGCGCCCCGTTCACCCGGGAGCAGGTCGTCGTGCCCCCGGCCGCCGGCGCCCCGGCCGCCGGCACTGAGACCAGGACCGCCAGCTCAGGGGCGGCTGGTGCCGGGGGAGCGGACTCCGAGGCCGGGGCTGCCGGCTCTGGGGCTGCCGGGCCTGGGGCTGCCGGGCCTGGGGCTGCCGGGCCTGGGACCGCCGGGCCTGGAGTGACCGGGCCTGGGCCGGCCGGCTCCGGAGCCGGCGGTTCGCTGGTGCTGGCCGGTACGGCCGGGATACCGGCTGGGATCGCGGGCGCGCAGGTCGTGGTGGCCGCCCCCGAGACGGACGCGGTGATCCGTCTGGAGCTGCTCACCGCGTCCGCACGCTTCACCCCGCCGGGCCTGGCGGCGGTACGGGTGCCCGGCGGCGGTGTCCTGCGGTTACCGGCGCTCACGCCCGGCGCCGTGGCGTCACCGGAGCGGGTCGGCACGGCGGCGGTGCGGGTGGCCGTGCTCTCGGGCGGGCCGGTGGTCGCCGGTCTCGGGCTGCCCGCGGTGGGAGCCGCGCCAGCCCTGGCAGGGGCGCGGCCGGCCGGGAGGCCACCGGCCGTGACAGCCGTGCCGCTGGCGCGGGAGTACCGCTGGGTCGGCGCGGCAGACATGATCGAACCTGACGCTACAGCCGCCATACGGCTGCCTGTCGCGCCTGATCGGACACTTTCCGCGCTGGTGCTCACCGCACCGGAAAGCATGGTGACAGTATGGATTGATGGGAGCCCGTTGCGCATCCCGGCCGGTCGGACGGTGTCCGTCGGGTCGGCCGGTGCCGTGCGGATGGTCACCCGCGGCGGGCCGCTGGTCGCGGCGCAGACGATCGGTACGACCGACTGGGTCGCCCCGCTGACCCTGTCGGCGGCGCCGCGGACGGTGTTCGTCCCCACCCTGTTCCAGGACCCCCGGGCTGCCTTCCGCCGACAGCCCGGCCCCACCTCCGGCCCCTGACGCCCAGGCCGGCCGGCCTCCAGGGGGCGGGCAGCCAGCCGGCCGGTCAGGGCGGTGGTGGCGGGTGCGAGCCGGGTGAGGCGATGAACACCCTGCCTCGCCCCCACAGGCTCAGGGTCAGCGTCCCGTCCGCTGCCGGTGCCCTGGTCGGGGCCGGGGGCACCAGGGCCGCCTGCCCCCGGCGAAGCCCCACCGGGCGGATACCCACGCCTTCCACCGTGACGGCGCCCTCGGTCACCAGCAGGATGGCCGGACACCGGATGGTGACCGCACCGCCGAGGGCGTTCCCGTCACGGGCGTTCCCACCGTGGGCGTTCCGTCCACCGTGGGCGTTCCGGCCAGCGGCACTGCCACCGGAGACGTTTCCACGGGAGACGTTTCCGGCAGCGGCGCTTCCTCGGAAGGCGCTCGCGTCGAGGGCGCCCGCGCGGGAGGCGTTTCCGGCGGGGATGTCGTCGTGGCCGACACGCCCGCCGGAAGCTGTCCAGGCGGGCGCGGCCCAGCCGGGCACCTTCCAATCGGAGGCCGTCCGGTCGGAGGCCGTCCAGCCTGGCGCCGTCCAGTCCGGCGTTGCCCGGTCGGGAGCCGTCCAGCCACAGATCGCTTCGGTCAGCGCGAAATCGTCGACCGGCACATCCCAGGTGCGCACGATGATCCCGGCCGTCCCGCCCACCGTCCGAGGGGTGAGCACGGGTGCCCCGGTCGGCGTCGGATCCAGGACGCGCAGCAGTTCGTCCACGTCGACGTGTTTCGACGTCAGCCCGCCGCGCAGCACGTTGTCGGACGTGGCCATGATCTCGACGCCGATGCCGTGGACGTAGGCGTGCAGCAGGCGGGCCGGCTGGAAGAGCGCTTCCCCCGGCTGGAGCAGCACGTCGTTGAGCAGGAGCGCGGCGGCGACACCGACGTCGCCGGGGTGCGCCGCGGCGAGCCGGATGACAAGGTCGGCGGCCGTGGCCACGTCGGTCGTTATGTCGGCCGTCATGGCTGTCGTCGCGCTGGCCGCCGCTCTGGGCGTTGTCGCCCCGCTGGCTACCGTTCTGCCGGCCGCCGCTCTGCCGGCCGCTGTCCTGCCGGCCGCGGCTCTGCCCGCCATCGTCCTGCCGGTCGCCGTCCTGCCGGTCGCCGCCGCGTCGGCCGCCGCCCGTGCGGCGATCATGGTGGCGGCCTCGACGGTCCCGGCGACAAGGCCGCGCGCCTGGTGGGCGGGCATCGTCAGCAGTGTGCGCAGGACGGCCGCGGCCCCGGCCGCGGGGTCCGCGCGCAGCGGCTCGAACGCGGCGGTCAGCGGGGGATGGCCAAGGGCCCGCACCAGGCGCAGGGTGTGCCGCGGGTCACGGATACCGGCCAGGGCACGGAAGGGGGTGAGCGCGACGATCAGCTCTGGTTTGTGGTTGCGGTCCTGGTAGCGGCGCCAGGGGGCCTGCGGTGGCACGCCGGCCCGTTCCTCGCCGTCGAAACCGGCCCGCGCCTGCGCCCGGTCCGGATGTACCTGCAGGGACAGCGCCCGTTCGGCGGCGAGCACCTTCAGCAGGAACGGCAGCCGGCCCACGGCGTCCTCGGCCGGCTGCCGCCGGCCACCGGCGCTGGTCTCGGTCTCGGACGGCGCGCTCGGATGGGTGCCCAGCCACAGCTCCGCGGCCGGCCGGCCGGCGGGGGCCTCGCCGAGCAGGCCGTAGATGGCGGTGGGTGAGCCCCAGTCGTAGTCGCGCACCCGCCCGAACAAACGCAGAATCCCGGCGGGCCGATCAGCCGTCACTATTGCTCACCGCCTCGTCACCATTATTCGACCTCCGTCGGGCGGAAGGGGCCGCCGGCCGGAGCCGTCGTTGTCGCCGCCGCTCGGCAGCCGGCCGGCTGAAAGCCTTTCCGCGCTCCTCTCCCGCAGGATGTCCCCAGCCGGGCCGGAAAAGATACCGGCGACCGGCCCCGTATCGCGTGACCATCGGCACGGTTGGCGGAAAAAGATCCCCTACAGCGCCGCGGCCGGTTCTGACATGGCCTGACAGCGACGCGGCCCGGCGCCGGAGGCCGTGGCTGGCGGCATGATGCACCCGCCGGTCACATTCTCGCGGTGCGTATTCCTTCGCTGTGCGCCCCGTGTTCCAGGCCGCCTGGATTTGTGCCGCCCGCGGCGCTGCCCATGTTGTTACCCACGTTATTGCCGATGTTATCGCCCACGTCACTGCTGGCCTGGCCGCCGGCGTCGCCGCCGGTATTCACGCGGTCGATCCGGCTGATTGTCAGGCTACCCGACGCGGCACCGCCGCGGACATCCAGGGGTGGTCGCAAAGCCGGCATGTCGCGTCTGTCGCAGCACGGGTGGCGCACCTGGCTATTCGTCCTCGTGCCAGCCGTGGCCCTCGGGATCGATGATCTCGGGCTCCATGCCGAGCATGTCCGCGATCTTGTGGATGAGGACGTCCAGGATGAGCTCGGCAAGGTCGTCGGTGTCCATCGCGCGGGCTTCCAGTGGCCGGCGGTAGATGATGATCCGGTCCGGCGTCGCGGACCGCCCCCGGCCGGCCGGGGGCTGGTGGTGGGCCAGCGGCACCGGGTCGTCCGGGCCGAACACGGCCGGTACGGGCGGGACGTCCTCGACCGCGAACTCGACCCCGGCGAGCTCGGCCGACCAGCGGTGCTCAAGGTGCTCGACAGCGTCCAGGACGAGGTCGTCGAACCGCTCGCCGCGGCTGCGGTAGGCGGGCACCTCCGGCGGGATGAGCAGCCCGCGCAGGCCGCGCCCACGCCGGTCACGCCGACGTGCCGCGGGTATCGGCGGCTGGGTGGACGGGAAGGCCGGTGCGGGAGTTCCCCAGGAGGTGCCGGTGGAGGCGTTGTCCGCCATGTCGTGAGCGTACGGCTCTCCGGGCGGAGTGTGCAGATCCCCCCGGGGATCCCCGGGGGGATCTGCTGTACCGTCCGCCACAGCCCGCCGGTATCCGCGTTCCGGTGTCCCGTTGGGACGACCGTGCGAATGCGAAGTGTCGTAGATCTGTTACGTTTTCTCTGTGGATGGATGCGACACGGCGGGCGGTTGTGGCCGTCGCCCGTTCCGGGGGCTACCGTCCGGAACGTGAAGCCTCGGCGCTGCTCCCGCTCGGCATGTTCAGCGGCTGCGGTCGCCACACTCACGTACGCCTACGCCGAGTCGACAGCCGTCCTCGGGCCGCTCTCCCCCTACGTCGAGCCGCACTCCTACGACCTGTGCGGGACGCACGCCGACCGTCTCACCGTGCCACTGGGCTGGGCGGTCGTGCGTATCGAGGGCGAGTCCAGACACAGCCCGGCCTCCGACGATCTTGAGGCGCTCGCGGACGCGGTTCGTGAGGTGGCCCGACCCACGGGTCGTGACGACCCGCCCGGCCCGCCCACCCCAGGACGGCGCGGCCATCTGCGGGTCCTTCCCCGGCCGTCCTGAGCCGCCCCGGCCCGCCGCCCGGCCTGATACCGGCCCGGCCCGGCCCGGCCCGGCCTGCCGTCGCCGGCCCAGCCGGCCCACCGGTCCGCCC
>NZ_CAKKTM010000105.1 GCF_920888515.1 Protofrankia sp. CiP1_Cm_nod1
GCCCGGGCATGCCAGCCAGCCGGCCCGCCCGAGCCGGCTGGCTGGCATGCCCGGCGCCTGGCGGCCGGCCCGTCCGTGCCTGGCCCGGCGTATCCGTGACGGGTTCGGTGCGTCTGGTGACGGGCAGGGTGTCGGCTATCCGAACGGTTCCGCCCAGGCCGGCGGCGTGTCGGTAAGGTCGGCGTCGCCGCCGGCAGCTGATGGCTGCCGTCAGCACCGCCATGGCCGGGTTTCCCGGACGACCGCCGACGGCGGGGCCCCGTGGACGGCCACCGCCGGCGGCGCTGGTGGGGCCGGCGGGGCCGGCAGTGGCCGGCGACCAGGAAGCCGGGGATTGGGAAGCCTATGGGCCGGGAAGCCCGGGGATCGGGAAGGCGGACGAGTGCACGACCTGTCGCGGATCTTCAAGGCGTACGACGTCCGGGGTGTCGTGCCGTCCGAGCTCGACGCCGACGTCGCGCACGGCGTCGGCGCCGCGTTCGTGCGCCTGCTGGACGCCCCCCGGATCGTCGTCGCGCACGACATGCGTGACTCGTCGGTCCCGCTGTCGGAGGCGTTCGCCGACGGCGCGGCCGGCCAGGGCGCGGATGTGATCATGACTGGCCTCGGCTCCACCGACCTGCTCTACTTCGCCGCCGGCTCGCTGGGCCTGCCCGGCGCGATGTTCACCGCGTCCCACAACCCGGCCAGGTACAACGGGATCAAGCTGTGCCGGGCGGGCGCGGCGCCGATCGGCCAGGACACCGGGCTCGGCGAGATCCGGGCGCTGGCCGAGGCCGGCGTCGCGCCCACCATCGGGCCCCGCGGCACCATCACCCGCCAGGACCTGCTCGCGCCCTACGCCCGGCATCTGCGCGCACTGGTCGACCTGTCGGCGATCCGGCCGCTGACGGTCGCCGTGGACGCGGGCAACGGCATGGGCGGACGTACGGTCCCCGCGGTGTTCGAGGGGCTGCCGCTGTCGGTCCACCCGCTCTATTTCGAGCTGGACGGCTCCTTCCCGAACCACGAGGCGAACCCGATCGAACCGGAGAACCTCCGGGACCTGCAGGCGGCGGTGCGGGCCACCGGCGCCGACATCGGGCTCGCCTTCGACGGCGACGCCGACCGCTGCTTCGTGGTGGACGAACGCGGTGAGATCGTCTCACCGTCCACCATCACCGCCCTCGTCGCCGAGCGGGAGCTCGCCCGCGAGCCCGGCGCCACCGTCATCCACAACGTGATCGTCAGCCGGGGTGTCCCGGAGCTGGTGCGCGAGCTCGGCGGGGTGCCGGTACGCACCCGGGTCGGCCATTCGTTCATCAAGGCGGAGATGGCCCGGACGGGGGCGGTCTTCGGCGGTGAGCACTCCGGGCACTTCTACTTCCGTGACTTCTGGCGGGCCGACTCCGGGATGCTCGCGGCCCTGCACGTCCTGGCCGCGCTGGGTGAGCAGGAGCGGCCGCTGTCGCAGCTGCTCGCCGGCTACGCCCGCTACGTGGCCTCCGGCGAGGTCAACTCCACGGTCGCCGACGCCGCCGCGGCCATGACCGGGATCGAGAAGGCGTATGCCGGGGACGCGGCCGACATCGACCATCTCGACGGGCTCACCGTCACGCTCGGTGGCGGGGTCTGGTTCAACCTGCGGCCGTCGAACACCGAACCGCTGCTGCGGCTCAATGTGGAGGCCCCCGACCATGCCACGATGGCCCGGGTGCGCGACGACGTCCTCGCCCGCGTCCGCTGTGAGAAGCCGCTGTGAGAAGCCGCTGTGAGAAGCCGCTGTGATGAAGCCGCTGTGAAAAAGGAGGTCGGCTGTTGAGTCTCGACCCGCTCCTGCTGGAGATCCTCGCCTGTCCGTGCCCGGCGCACGCCCCCCTGCGCCAGGACACCCTCGGCGGTGAGCCGGTGCTGGTCTGCACATCGTGCGACCTGGCGTTCCCAGTACGGGACGAGATCCCGGTGATGCTGCTCGACGAGGCCGTCCCGTTCGGCGGGGAGGCCCGGCCGTCGGTGCCCGCACCGTTGTGAGCCCTGGCCTGTCGTGAGCCCTGGTCCCGCCATGCCCGGGGCCCTGGCGGGGTTCTGGCGGGGCCCCGGCGGGCGCCGACGTACCCACAGCTCCGCCGGACGGTGGGTGCCGGAGGGTGGGGTGGCGGCAGGGCAGCCCGGCTGGCCGCGGCGTGCGGGCCATGCCCGCCCCGCGGGGCCCGATGGCCCGGCCTGCTCCCCAGGGCTCCCACGCGGGCTCCGCCTGATCCGGCCGGGCCCAGCGGCGTCCGCGGCCCCGCCCCGGCTCTGACGCCCCGACGCTCCGGTACGGCTCTGGCTCTGGCGTCCTGCCCTGGCTCTGACGCCCGACGCTCCGGTACGGCTCTGACACGCGCCCGGCCAGGCCGGACGTGAGCCCCGATGTGCCCGGGCGGGTCCGGGCATGCGATGGTGCAGGACATGTGGGACGCGGGCGTGGACGAGAGCATCCTTGATGACGCCGTCCGGCTGGACGCCGCCGACCCGTCCGGCATGCTGCCGCAGGTGGCCTCGTCGGCCCGCCAGGTCCGGGAGTCCGCCGCGCTGGCGCGGGAGGCCGGCGCCGACGCGCTCGCCGCCGACGGCCGTCCACGGGCGGTGCTCGTCGTCGGGACGGGCACGTCGGCGGCTGTCGGTGACGCGCTCGCCGCGGTGGCCGGGCCGCGCTGCCCGGTCCCGGTGCTCGTCCACAACGGTTTCGGCCTGCCCGGCTGGGTGGGGGTGACCGACGTCGTGATTGCGATATCCGGTTCGGGACGCGACGAGGCGGCCCTGTCCGCGCTGGAGGAGGCCGACCGTCGCGGCTGCCGGACGGTCGCGGTGGGCCCGCCCGACTCGCCGCTGGCGCATCGCGCCGGGCGCGCGCGGGCGCTGTTCCTGCCCGCCCCCGTGGTGGACGGCCGGCCGGCCCGGGCGGGTTACTGGGTGTTGCTGCTGCCGGCTGTCGCTGTCGTGCGGGCTCTCGGCCTTCTCCCGCCCGCCGCCGAGGGCCCGGACGCGGTCGAGGCCGCGGCGGTGCGCCTCGAGGACCTGGCGATACGCTGCCGGCCCGCCAGCGAGACGTTCATCAGCCCGGCGAAGGTGCTGGCGCTCGAGCTCGCCGGTTCGTTACCCCTGCTGTGGGGGACCACCGCGCTGACCGCCGCGGCCGCCGGCCGGGCCGCCGGCCAGCTCGCCGCGAACGCCGGGTACCCGGCGCTGCTGGGCGCCCTTCCCGACGCGGCAAGCCTGCAGGCGGGCGTTCTGGACGGGGCGTTCGGGGTCCGTGGGGCCGACGGTGGCCCGGCGGAGGACTTCTTCCGTGACCGGGCTGACGATGAGGCCGGGCCGGTGCGGCTACGGCTGGTCCTGCTGCGCGACCAGAAGGCCGAGCATCCGACGGTGACCCGGCAGGCGGAGGCCGCCGTCACGGCCGCGGCCGAGCGGGCGGTGGCGGTCACCGAGCTGTCCGCCCAGGGGGCCAGCCGCCTGGAGCGGCTGGCGTCCCTGGTGGGCCTGTTCGACTACACCAGCGTCTACCTTGCCCTCGCGCTCGGTGTGGACCCGACACCGGTGGCTGCCGTGCGCGACCTGAGCGCCTCGCCCACGCCGGCTGCGCACGAGACATAACCGCCCCGCGGCACGGCACCGCCCGCGGCACGGCACCGCCCGCGGCACGGCGCCCCGCGGGACACAGCCGGCTCTGGGCCGTCACCGGCCCGGCCGCTCGTCACCGCCCGAGCCCTGGAACGGGAACCTGCCGGGGGGCAGGACGGGTTCGACGATGTCCGGCGCCGCTGCCGGTGCTGCCGCCGCGGTCGGTGCTGCCGGCGTGTCCGTTGTGGCCGTGGCGGGGGCCGTCGGTTGCGGCGGGGGCGGCGGCGGAGTCGACAGCAGCCCGCCCTTGGTGCCCTTGGCCACGGTGGGATTGGCCTTCGACATGGGCATGGCGGGAACGCCGCTGAGGGCCGCCCGCAGCGACCGGCCCCAGATGATCGCCGGCAGGTCCCCGCCGAACACGCGGGACCATGTCCGGCCATCCGCGACGATCCCCTTCAGGGGGTTGCCCTGCGCTCCCTTGGGGTTGCCGACCGCGACCGAGGCGGCCATCTGGGGGGTGTACCCCACGAACCACGCGGCGGAGTAGTTGTCCGTGGTACCGGTCTTGCCCGCGGCCGGGCGTCCGATCGCCGCCGCGTTCGGGTACCCGGTGCCCTGTGTGATCACCCCTGCCAGGATGCTCGTCACGGTGTCGGCCACCCCGGCGGTCACCGTCCGCTTGCAGACGGGCTCGGGGGCGATGTCGACGTTCTGGTTGCTGGAGTCCGCGGCCGACAGGACGTACCGTGGGTCGCAGCGCATGCCGTGCGCGGCCAGCGTGGCGTAGGCGTTGGCCATGTCCAGCGGGGTGACCCGTTCGGAGCCGATGGTCAGGTCCCCCTTGGTGGGGTGGACGTCCTCCAGGTAGGAGGCGGGGATGCCCAGCCGGACCGCCATGTCGACGACGGCTGGCACGCCGATCTTCTCCTCGAGCTGGATGTAGTAGGTGTTCACCGAGTCCCAGGTCGCCTTGGACAGGTCGTAGACCCCGCTCTCCGCCGGGTCGGCGTTCGAGTAGCCGGTGGCGCAGGGGCTGCCGTCCCGCCGGTCCAGCGGGAACTTCTTCGTGCTGTAGCACGACGGTGAGTAGAACTGGGTGTTCAGCCCGTAGCCGGCCTCGAGCGCGGCGGCGAGGGTGAACGTCTTGAACGTCGACCCGGGCTGGAACACCGCCTTGGTCGCCAGTGGCTCCTTGGTCTGGTTGGTGGCGGAGTCGGAGCCGAACACCCGGTTCACCGCCATCGCCAGGATGTTGCCGGTGCCCGGCTCGATCACCACCTCGGTGGCCGACACCGGGTTGTCGGGCGCTATCACGGCATTGACCGTGTTCTGCACCGCGGCCTGGACCTTGGGCTGCAGCGTCGTCCTGATGACCAGCCCGCCCTCGTAGACCCGCCGGGCGCGCTCGGCATCGGTCGTGCCCAGCGCCGGGTCGGCCAGCAGCCGGGAGCGGACGAAGTCGCAGAAGAAGGACGCGCTCGACGTCTCGCACGAGTCCCGCGCCGCCGCGGCCGCGGCGTGGACCACCTGGACCGGCGCCGCCTTCGCCGCGGCCGCATCGGCCGGGGCGACGTAGCCCAGAGCGGCCATCCGGTCCAGCACGATGTCCCGGCGCGTCCGGGCGGCGTCGGGGTGGTTCACCGGGTCGTACAGGGACGGGCTCTGCACCAGCCCGGCGAGCAGCGCCGCCTGGGGAAGTGTCAGCTTGGCGATGTGGGTCTGGAAGTAGTTCTGGGCGGCGGTACCCACGCCGTAGTTGCCGTTGCCGAAGTAGGCGATGTTGAGGTAGCGCTCCAGGATCTCGTCCTTGGAGATCTTGTTCTCCAGGGTGACGGCGTACCGGGCCTCCTGGATCTTGCGCTCGAGCGACGTGCCGGCGGCATCCTCACGCTGCTGCCTGGTGTGCGCGTTCTGCAGCAGCACGTTCTTGACGTACTGCTGGGTCAGCGTCGAGGCACCCTGCTGGACGTCCCCGGCCTCGCTGTTGCGCAGCGCGGCCCGCACGACGCCCTTCACGTCCACCCCGCCGTGGCTGTAGAAGCGTGAGTCCTCGATGGCGACGATGGCCTGCCGCATGACCACCGGGATGTCCTTGCCGTCGACGACGGTGCGGTTCGTCTCTCCGCGCAGCGTCGCGATGAGGCTGCCGTCGGCGGCGAGTATCTGGGAGCTCTGCGGCAGCGGCGGGGTGAGCAGCTCGTCCGGCAGGCTCAGGTAGTGGTCCGCCGAGGATTTCGCGAACAGGCCGATCGCGCCGACCAGGGGAAGCAGCAACAGGGCGAGACCGACACCGGCCGCGCAGGCGATGATCCCGATCCGGGTGAGCAGCGCGCCCCGGTCCGGGGGGCGGCCCGGCCCCTCGCCGGCCGGGCCGCCCCGGTACCCGTCGGCGGTGGCCGGGGCGTCGTCGTCGGACCGGGCGTCCCAGCCGCTCGTGCCGGCGCCCGGGGTGCCGGCAGACCGGGCGCCGGACGGGCCGGCGGTGTCGGCGGGCGGGCGTGGCGCCGAGGTGAGACGGGCGTCTGCCGTGCGACGGCGCGGTCGTGCACGGAACGTGGGCTCTCTCTGCACGGCCGTTGAGGTCACCTCCTGTGATAGGCCGGACGGCGGTCCGTAAGGGCTCGAACCCGTCGGGCCCGCTGGCCGGCACAAAAATAATCATGCCGCCGCTGGCCCGCGGGGCCGGTGGACACCTGCGGCCTGTCCTCACGATGTCACACGCACGAGATCAGGGAGGTGTGTGGCGCTGGGGGCGGTGACGCCCCACTGGATTGTCGCCGGCCCGTATGTGTGATCGGAATTCGCCGCGTTCGATCGCTGCCGGATGTGGCGACGTTGTGCCTGATCGACGTGTCTGGCCGACTGTACCTGGCTGACATGCCTGCTGGCGTTGTGTCCGATGGGCCTGTCCGGCCTGCGCTGCGCCGTTCGGGATGCCGTTCGGGATGCCGTTCGGGATGCCCGTTCTGAGGGTGCCGTTCGAGGCCGGTCCGGCCGGCTGGGCGGTCACTCTGGTCGGCCGGCACAGCTGGCCCGCGCACTGGCCGTTCCGCGCCAGCCCGTCCGTACGGCGATCTGTTGGTGTCCTGCTGATGGTCTGTTGGTGGTTCGTAGATGATCCTTCAGCGGCGCTCCAGTGGTCTTGCTGTGATTTCTTTGAGGTCAAAGGTTCCGGGTGTCCGGACTGTGTTTATCATGCTACGTAAAGTGGTTTCATAGAAAATGATCTTACGAGAACTGCTCTCGTGAAAGCGGGGCTCGTGGAAGCGGGGCTGCTCCGTGACGCTGCGGAGATGGGCGAGCTGCGGAGGCGGGCGACGTGACGGGTGGCGTCGCGGGACGTGCCCGGTGAGCTCTACGGCCTCCGGTGACCGGCCCGAGCCGGTCACCCGTGAGATCAACATGCTCTGCCCCATCTGTGAGGGCCTGGGGCGGGTAAGCGTGGTCCAGACCGCGAGCCTGGGCGGGGAGCCGTGCCAGATCAGGTCGACCCGTCCCTGTGCGGACTGCCAGACCGTCGGGTACCGTCCGTTTACACCCCCTTTATAACCATTTTCCATTCTGCCTGCTATCGTTCCTATTGAAACAGTTACGATAGTTCGTCTTCTGTGTTCGTTCGTCGCCCTCCATGGCCGAGGCGGACGAGGGCCGAGTGGGCGATCCACCCGTCGGCGGCCGCGCGCGGGACGGGGCCGCGCATGTCAGGGGAGACGGGGTGCCGGCCGGTGGTTGAACCGGTCCCGGGGGTCGTCGACCACTTCCGGATTCGCCGGACACACAGGGCGAAGGATGGATCGCGCAGGCGGATGTCGTAACGTCGATGCAGAGCGCTCCTACCACCGGTCGCTCTGGCGATCCGGACATCAGGGCCGCCGGCGGGGCGAGGAACTATGATCGTGTCGTTGCCGGCCCACCGGTTCGCCCGCGTAGGCGGTCTCCCCTTGCCCGGGGTCCGCGAGCCCCTCGACAGGAGAAGATTCCGATGGCAGAGCTGCCCAAGAACGACATCGCCGACCTTGCGCTCGCCCAGCAGGGCAAGACGCGTATCGAGTGGGCGGACAGGTCCATGCCGGTGCTCCGTCAGATCCGTGACCGCTTCGCCGTCGAGCGCCCGTTCGAGGGGGTGAAGATCGCCGCCTGCATGCACGTGACGACCGAGACCGCCAACCTCATGCGGGCACTCGCCGCCGGTGGGGCGCAGCTCGCGCTCGCCGCGTCCAACCCGTTGTCCACCCAGGACGACACCGCGGCCGCGCTGGTCGCCGAGTACGGCATCTCCACCTTCGCCCGCAACGGCGTGGATCGTGACGGCTACTATGCGCACATCAACGCGGCGCTGGACGGCGCCCCCCACTACGTCTTCGACGACGGCTGTGACCTGGTCAACACGCTGCACACGACCCGCACCGAGGTGCTCCCGGGCGTCCGCGGCGGGTGCGAGGAGACGACCACCGGCGTCATCCGGCTGCGCCAGATGAGCAAGGACGGCGCGCTGCGCTTCCCGATGGTGGCGGTCAACGACACCGACACCAAGCACATGTTCGACAACCGCTACGGCACCGGCCAGTCGACCCTGGACGCGATCTTCCGCGCCACCAACACCCTGCTCGCCGGCAAGACCGTCGTCGTCGCCGGCTACGGGTACTGCGGCCGGGGGGTGTCGTCCCGGGCCAAGGGGCTGGGCGCCAACGTGGTCGTCACCGAGATCGACCCGACCAAGGCGCTGGACGCGGCCATGGACGGCTTCCGCATCCTGCCGATGATCGAGGCCGCCGCCATCGGCGACGTGTTCATCACCGTCACCGGCAACCGGGACGTGCTGCGCCGTGAGCACTTCGAGGCCATGAAGGACGGCGCGATCTTCGCGAACTCGGGGCACTTCGACATCGAGATCGACATCAGGGCGCTGTCCGAGCTGGCCGTCGCCGGCCCGCGCCGGGTGCGCCACCAGACCGACGAGTACGTGCTGGCCGACGGCCGGCGCCTGCTGCTGCTCGCCGAGGGCAGGCTGGTCAACCTGGGGGCCGCGGAGGGCCACCCGGCGGCGGTCATGGACATGTCCTTCGCCGACCAGGCGCTGACCGCGGAGTGGCTGACGAAGACCTGGCAGTCGCTGGCCCCGGGCGTCCACGACGTCCCGCTCGAGATCGACAAGGAGGTCGCGCGGCTGAAGCTGGAGACCATGGGGCTTGCGATCGACGTCCTCACCCCGGCCCAGGAGGAGTATCTGAACTCCTGGGAGCACGGCTCCTGACCGCCGGCTCCTGACCCAGGAGCCACCCCGTTCACCGTGGCGGCCCTGCCCCTGGCAGGCCGCCACGGTCAGCGCGAGCGCTGACCACAGCCACCACCAGACATCCTCCGCGCACTCCCGCCGCCACAACCCTTCATGATCAAATATTGACAGATCATGAGAGTGAGAGAACAAGTGGTTGCTGTGGCAGCCACTTGCGTACTCGTTCCTGTGAGCCGCAATGCCCGCGGACGGGTGCGCGCGTTTCCGCCGGCGGCCCGCCGGGCGGAAGCGGGTGCCTCGTCGGTGGAAGTTCTGTTCCCCGGCCGCACCGGCCACGGGCGCCACGGGCCCGGCCGTCGCGACCGGAACGGCCGGGTCAGCTCGGGGGTACGAAAGGGCTCGGCGCCGGGGCCTCAGCCACGTCGTCCGGATCGCTCGGCCGGGCTACCCAGGACTCTCTTCCCCTCGGCTGGCCCGCTCCCGGTTGGGCTGCCCACGGCTGGGCCGCTCCCGGCTGGCCGTCCGGACCTGGCTGGATCCCCTGCCCCTGGTGGGCTGCCCACGGCTGTCCGGACGTCCACGGCTGGCCGGCTCCCCACGGCGGGGCCGGCTGTGCCGGTGGTGTGCCGGCCCCGGCGAGCGGCCACTGCGCGCCGGCGGTGCGTTCGGCCTGCCACTGCGCGCCGGCGGTGCGTTCGGCCTGCCAGCGTGCGCGGGCGGTGCGTTCGGCGAGGACGGCCGACAGATACGCCCAGGGATGGGTACCCGGCGGCGGTGGCGGGGTGACGACGGCGTACACCGACGCGGCGAGCTGGCTGCAGATGCGTTCACGTGCCTGCGGCGACAGTTCCCGGGCCCGGCCGAGGAACTGGCGCACCGCCAGCGCCAGGGCGTCCTCGAACGAGGACAGGTCCAGGGTGGCGGCCCAGCCGGCGAGCTGCGGCGGCATCATCACGGGCACCGCCGCGCCGGGTGGGATGCGTTCCTGGAGGACGACCGTTCCGGCGAGCAGGTCCCCGAGCCGCTTGGACCGCCCGGAGACCAGCATGCTGATCATCCCTGGGACCGCCAGCAGCGCACCGGGCCGCTCCACCACGGCGCCGAGCAGAGCGCGGACGAACGCGTGCCGGAACCGGATCGGCCCGCCGTCGTCCCGCACGACCCGCAGCCCCATGGCCGCCTTACCGATGCTGCGTCCCCGCCACAGCGTCTCCGTCGTCGTCGGGTAGCCGACCACGACCAGCACCACGACGGTCAGATAGAGCGCGGACGCCAGTGCTTCGTCACCTGGAGCGACGGTGGTGAAGGCGGCCCAGGCGGTGACGACCAGTACGACGGCCTGTAGAGCGAGATCGATGAGCCCGGCGATGATCCGCGAGCCGAGCCGGGCGACCCGCAGGTCGATCGTGACCGCCTCACCCGTGACAAGCCGGTTCACACGGCGGCTCCATTCCCGATAGCTCCGGTCCCGCTCACGTCCGTCCCGCTCTGCCTGTTCCGGCTGTTCGTGTTCCGGCTGTTCGGCTGTTCCGGCCGCTGTGCCTGCTCCGTGCACGCGCGCTGTGCCGAGTATGTCCGGTAGCCGGCCCGTGGATGTCCGGCACCGGCCCGATGGTGTGTCATGCCCGCCCGGCCGCCATGCGCTCCCGTCCTCCTTCCCGCTCGCCGGAAGGCTGTATGATCATGGTTCTTCCCGCACGGCCACGGGCCGCGGCCTGAGCGTGTCGGCCGCGCGGTGCGGGGATAACATCCACCTGTTCCCGCCCGTCCGATGTGTGCCGGGTAGTGATCTTTGCCGGGTGCCGGGCGCGGTGGGAGGCGGTACGGATGGATCTGGACGCGTACGTCGGCCGCCATCGCGGCGAGTGGGCCCGGCTGGAGGAGCTGGTCCGGCGCGCGGCGCGGCCCCGCCGGATGCCCGCGGCGGAGCTCGACGAGCTCGTGGAGCTCTACCAGAAGGTCGCGACCCACCTGTCGGTGATCCGCAGCCGTGGCCCGGACCCGGTGCTGGTCGACCGTCTCGCCGGCACGGTCACCCGGGCGCGCTCCGTCGTGGTCGGGACGCGGGAGCCGGGCTGGCGTGTCGCCGGCAGGTACGTCGCCGTCACCTTCCCGGCGGCGGTGTACGCGCGGCGTGGGTGGGTGCTGGCCACCTGCGCGGCCTGTCTGGCGGTGGCGGTGGCCCTCGGCCTGTGGGTGGCGCACAGCCCGGCCGCCCACAGCGGCCTGCTCCCGCCGGACGAGGTGCGGCAGTTGTGCCATCGCGACTTCGCCCGCTACTACTCGGAGAATCCCGCGTCCTCGTTCGCCGCGCAGGTCTGGACGAACAACGCCTGGGTGGCCGCGTCGGCCATCGCCTCCGGCGCGCTGCTGGGCCTGCCGACCCTCGTGGTGCTGCTGTTCAACTCGGTCAACCTGGGGATCGTCGGCGGTTACATGGCGAGCTGTGGCGAGTCGTCGCAGTTCTTCACCCTGATCCTGCCGCACGGGATGCTGGAGCTGGCCGTCGTGTTCACCGCCGGCGCGGTCGGCCTGCGGCTGGGCTGGTCGATCATCGACCCGGGGCCGCGCCGGCGGGTGGAGGCGCTGGCGGCCGAGGGCCGGGCCGCGGTCGCGATCTCGCTCGGGCTGGCGGCCGCGTTGGCGGTCAGCGGCCTGATCGAGGCGTTCGTGACGCCGTCCTCTCTGCCGGCCGGGGTCCGCATCGGTATCGGCGCGTTCGCCCTGGCGATGTTCGTCGGGTATATCCAGATCTACGGTGCCCGGGCCGTGGCCGCCGGCGAGTCCGGCGACCTGGACAGGGAGCTCTCCGCGGACCTCGCTCCAGTCTCCTGACGCGCTGGCCCCTCTGACGCCTGGTCTCCTGACGCGCCGAGCCCTCTGACGCGCCGGGCTCACAGGCCTCCGGTGGACTTCAGGGCCAGGTAGACGTCGGTGACGGCCGCCGCGTAGGTCGCCGGCGGGGCGTCCACGACGTGCGCGCCGCGGCCGCGCAGCAGCCCGGCGAGCTGGCGGCGGCGCAGCAGCGTCTG
>NZ_CAKKTM010000106.1 GCF_920888515.1 Protofrankia sp. CiP1_Cm_nod1
CAGCAGCGTCTGCCCGGCCGCGGCGGCCGAGTAGACCGCGTGCACATCGCCCCGGCCGGCCGCGAGCTCGGCCAGCCGCGGGTCGCTCACCGCCGCGACGACGACGGTGTGCCGGGCGGTCAGCGCCGGCAGCGCCGGCAGCAGGCCTTCCTCGACGACCGCGGGAGCAAGCTCGGTGAACAGCACGACCAGGCAGTGCCGCCCGGCGGCGCGCAGCACCGCCGAGGCGATCGCCTGGTGGTCGGCCTCGGCCAGCACGGGTTCCACCAGCGCCATCGCCGCGCTCATGCGGACCACCGGATTCCCGCCGCCGGCCACCGGCAGGGCGACCCGGGCCGTGGTGTCGTGCGCGAGCAGGCCGACGCGGTCGCCGGCGCGGGCGGCCACGGTCGCCAGCAGCAGGGCGGCGTCCATCGCGTGGTCGAGGCGGGGGGTGTCGCCGATGCGGCCGGCGCTGGTCCGTCCGGTGTCCAGGACGCAGATGACCCGGCGGTCCCGTTCCGGCCGCAGCGACCGGACCGCCACCGTGCCGTGCCGCGCGCTGGCCCGCCAGTCGATCATGCGGACGTCGTCGCCCGGGACGTAGTCCCGCAGGCTGTCGAACTCCGAGCCCTGGCCGCCGATACGGAGCGTGACGTTTCCCTCGATCTCCTGGAGCCGCGCGAACGCGGCCGGCAGCTGCCGCCGGGAGGGGAACGCGGGCAGCACCCGCACCTGGAACGGCGCGTGGTGGCGGCCCTGCCGGCCGGCGAGGCCGAGCGGCCCCAGCGAACGGACCGTGATGCGGTACGGATGGCGGTCCCCCCGGCGGGTGGGGCGCAGGACGACCTCGCCGAACCGTCGCTGCCCGGCCGGGACCGTCAGCCGCAGCACCCGGGGCGCGGCGCCGGACGACGGCGGCCACGCGTCACGCACCAGGGCCCGGACCGTGCGCCGCCCGGTGTTGGTGACGGTGAGGACCAGCGGCACCGGTTCACCCAGCCGCGTCTGCGTCGGGCCGGACCGGGTGAACGCAAGCCCGCGCACAGCGCCGGCGAGCGCGACGTCCACGGCCACCGCGAGCACGAGCGCCGCGTCGACCAGCAGCAGGGCCGCCGCCGGGGCCGGGGAGAGCAGGACGGCGACCACGCCGGCGAGGGCGAGCCCGGCGGCCCGCCCGGTGATGGCCACCGCGGGTTACCGCGGGACGGGCACGGTGGCCAGTACCTGGTTGAGGACGGTGTCCGTGGTGACGCCGTCGGGCACGACCTCGGGCCGCAAGGAGATCCGGTGCCGCAGCGTGGGCCGGGCCAGCGCCTTGACGTCGTCCGGGGTGGCGTATCCCCGTCCGGACAGCCACGCCCACGCCCGGGTGGTGGCCAGCAGCGCGGTCGCGCCCCTGGGCGAGACGCCCAGCTGCACGGAGGGCGCCACCCGGGTGGCGCGGGCGAGATCGACGATGTAGCCGAGCACCTCCGGGCGGACCTGTACGGCGCGGACGGCGTCGCGGGCGGCGGCGAGATGCGCCGGCCCGGCAACCGGCCGGAGCCCGGCCGCGTCCAGGTCGGACGGGTCGAAACCGGACGCGTGGCGGGTGAGGATCCCGATCTCGTCATCCCGTGGCGGCAGTGGCACGGTGAGCTTGAGCAGGAACCGGTCGAGCTGCGCCTCGGGGAGCGAATAGGTGCCCTCGTGCTCGACCGGGTTCTGGGTGGCGACGACCGTGAACGGCACCGGCAGCCGGCGTGCCGTCCCCTCGACGCTGACCTGGCGTTCCTCCATCGCCTCCAGCAGCGCGGCCTGGGTCTTCGGGGGCGTCCTGTTGATCTCGTCCGCGAGCAGCAGGTTCGTGAACACCGGCCCCTCCCGGAAGGTGAACAGCGAGGTGCGGGTGTCGTAGACGAGCGACCCGGTGACGTCCCCGGGCATCAGGTCGGGGGTGAACTGCAGCCGTCTGGTGTCCAGGGACAGCGCCGCGGCCAGGGCGCGTACCAGCAGGGTCTTGGCAACCCCCGGGACGCCTTCGAGCAGCACGTGGCCACGGCAGAGCAGGGCCACGACAAGGCCGCTGACGGCGGCGTCCTGGCCGACCACGGCCCTGGCCACCTCCTCGCGCAGCGCGATCAGCGCCTGGCGGGCCGTCTCCGGGTCACCCGCGACGGCCTGGGCCGACGCCCATGTCCCGGATGGCTCGGCTTTGGACAGCTCGACCGGGGACGACAGCCCGGCCTCGGGCACCTCGGAGCCCCTGGCCCCGGGCCCGCCGCCCGGCCCCGCGCCGCCCGGCCCCGCGGCGCCCAGCGC
>NZ_CAKKTM010000107.1 GCF_920888515.1 Protofrankia sp. CiP1_Cm_nod1
CAGCACCGCCGCGGCCAGGTCCCGGGCCTGCGCGGCGGCGTAGAGGCGGCCTCGTCCCTCGACGGTCTCGGCCGCGCGCACCACGACCGGGAGCGGTTCGGGTACCGGCGGGCCGAGCCGGCGGCCCCGCCACAGGGCGAGGACGACCGCGGCCAGGCCGAGCTGGAGGCAGGCCAGCGGCACCCGGTCGGGCAGCAGGTCGAGCAGGCCTCTGCGGGCCACCGCGTCCGGGGCGCCGAGCTGCGGGGTCACCCAGGACAGCGTGCGGTGCCGGTTGAGCAGCCCGATCGCGAGCGCCGCGCTGCCCTGCTCGTCCAGTCGGTCGTTGGTCATGAAACCGGCGTTGCCGATCAGGACGAACCGTCCAGGCCCGGCCGCTTCCCGCGGCCGGCCCGGTGCTCGGGGCGCCGGCACGACTACCAGGACCGAGGCCGACTCCACCGGGTAACACATGGTGAGCTCGGCCGCGTCCGGCCCGGTGGCCCGGAAAGCAGACCGGCCACCGAGCGTGACCGCCCCCGCCGTGGTGGCCTCAGACAGCTGGCATTGTGGCGAGGGTGTCCCGGAGGGGACGCGGCCGGTGACGGTGACCGGCAGGCCCAGGGCGTCGACGACAGTCGCGTCCGGCTCGAGGAGCACCACGTCGCTGCCCTGGCCGGCCAGCTGGGCAAGCCTGTCGAGCGCCTGCCTGGATGCCCGCTGTGGGTGGGCCAGCACGATCGTGACGTCGGCGGGATCCGGCTCGTTCGCCGTCTCGGCCGGGTCGTTCGTCGCGGTGACTGTGACGCCGTGCGCCCGCACGAGCCGCGCCAGGGCCATGGTCCCGTCCGGATCGGCCGACCCAGGATCGAGCGGGCGTCCGTTCGAGCTTGCAGACATGACCACAAGTATTATACATATTACGATAAGTAGTAAAAGGACGGCTGTGACGCGGATGCCACGGCGGGCTCGCGGATCGAGCCCCCGGCGCCCGGCGCCCGGCGCCCGCGGGGCAGCGGCCTGCGAGGCCGCATCCTGCGGCGACACATCCTGCGGCGACACGCTCTGCGGGGACACAGCCGGCGAGGGTACGTCCGGCGAGGGTACGGCCGGCGGGCCGGCGGCCCGCACCGGCGCGGCTCGTGGCGGTACAGCCTGTGGCGGAGTGCCGGACGCGTGGTTACGCTGCCGCCGGCCGGCCAGGGCGCTCAAGCCGGCACCGTGAAGGTGGGAGCCGGGCTGGCGTCGCCCGCTCCCGGCCGTGGCCGCAGCCCGGTAAGCGCTTCGTCCGCCCGTACGACGGTGCGGTAGGAGGCCTCGGACGCGCTCCGCCCGCCGTACCAGATCTCGCTGAACACGGTCACGGCCGCCGCCAGGGCGGGGGTGGGAGCGGGCGCGATCCGGCCGACCTCGGCGACCAGCTCACCGGCGGTCCGTCCCGGCCGGGGCTCGAGCACTCCTGACTCCTCCAGCATCCGCACGACGGCGCGCAGCCGGGAACGCACCGCGTCAGCGAACGCGCCGGCACGGGCCGCGGCGTCGGCCTCGGCCCGCAGCGCCGCCGCCGACAGCGGACTGGTCAGATCGAGATCCGTCGACGCCATCCGGGCCTGCCGCCGCAGCGGGCCGAGACGCAGCCGCACCGCCACGGCGGCCACGGCGGCCACGATGACGAGGGCCGCGATGCCGAGGCCGCCGCCGGACGGCTCGGTGACGCCGGCCCACAGATCGCCGAGCCGCGCGGTGAGCCAGTTCACCACCCGTTCGAACCAGCCTGGCCCAGCCCGGTGGTAGATCGCCCTGGACAGCTCGCGGCGGGCTTCCTCCGCTGCCGCGTCACGGGTCACCACTGGCCCGATCATCGCGGTTCACCCATTGCTGTGCCGCGGGGCCCCGGACGCCCGCGTTCCCGCCGCGGATGCTCGTGCTCCCGTCACTGATAGCCCTGGCCGGTCGCGGCGCGGCGCTCCCGCGCCGCCTGGGCGAGCGTCATGTCGAGCCCTTCCAGCCGGATGCGGCGATCGACGTAGAGCAGCACGACCACGCTCGCCATGACCGGCATGATCACGGTGTCGATGATGATGCTCATAATCGCGTTGAGCGCGAGGCCCGGCCCGGTGAAGTCGCCGCTGACCGGATCGGTCAGGGCGCCGCTGGCGGCGGTGAAGGCCAGCCCGAAGATGAAGGCGAGGACGAACAGCAGGACAGCGACAACTATGCTCGTCAGCAGCAGGATCCCGAAGGTGCGCCACCATGCGCCGCGGACCAGTGTCCACGAGCGCCGCATGGCCGTCCTGATCGTGCCGCCTTCGAGGACGAACGCGGGGGTCGCCAGGACCAGCGCGACCGCTACGAAGATGCCGCCGATGACGAGCCCGATGAGCCCGATCAGGGTCAGCAGCGCCACCACGACCGACAGCCCGGCGAGGCCGGGCAGCCGGGGCCGGACGCGCCGCAGGACCTCTCCGATCTGGATGCTGCTACCCATTGTCAGCTCGCTCACCGCCACGCTGAGCACGCCGGTCAGCGCGACGATGACGACGAAGTTGATGATTATATCCACGATGCTGAGGGAGAGCGCGAGACCGGTGGAGCCGCGCTGGCCGATCGCGGTCAGCGCCGCCGCGACGATCTGTGTCGCGGTGGTGACACCGAAGGTCAGCCCGATCATTACCGCGGGGCTGCGCCGCAGCGCGGCGAAGGCGCCGTCGAGTATTTCGCCGACGGCCAGCGGCCGTAGCGGGATGATCCCCGGTTTCTCGGCCTGCGGCAGAGGCCCCCACTGGCCCGCTCCTCCCGTCGGCTGTGGCTGCCCCCAGCCCGATGGCGGCTGGTTCCAGCCAGAAGGTGGGGACTGGTTCCAATCAGGAGACGGGGGCTGGTTCCCGCCAGGAGATGGGGGCTGGTTCCCGCCAGGATGCGAGGGCGGCTGGTTCCCGCCGGACGGCGGTGGTTGGGGCTGCCCCCAGCCGGGTGGCGGCGGCTGCTGCCGGCCGTCCGAGGGATTCGGCCCGCCGGGTGGCTGGGGGTCGCCCCAGCCTGGTCCGCCGGTCATGTCGGTCTCCTCACCTTCTCGGGCCTCCGGCGGTCCGGATGGAGGCGGCCGCGCCAGTGTCCCGGCGCGCTGTCCGGGGCCGGCGCACCCGTGCCGCCGTGACCGGTTCGCCGTATGGATGGATCCGCGCTGCCAACGATCGGCCCGGCCTGCCGCGTGCCCGTACTGCCGCGTGCCCTACTGCCGGTGGACCCGGTGAGTGCGATCGTGCCAGATCTGTCGATGTTGGGTGCCAGGCGGACAGGAAAGCCCATCTTTGATGACTATTTGTATTCATTCGATTTCTTTTCGCGTCTGCGGAAAGGCCGCGCTCACAGAGCATGCACGTCGTGGGCGTCCTGGGCGGGCGTTGTCCACAGGCAGGTCCCGCCCCACGAGGGTTTTCCACAGGACGGGCCGGGTGCTGGTCAGGCCGGGGCCGGCGGGGTGACCATACGAAACATGTCCGCTACGTACCTGTCCGCCGCTTTCGAGGTCCTGCTGGATCTTCTCCTGCCGCGAAGCTGTGCCGGCTGTGGCCGTCCCGGCCCGGCTGTCTGCGCGGTGTGTGAGGCCGCGGTCGATCGGCCCGCATTCCTCGCCGCTTCGGGACAGACGGCCACCCCGAAGCGGCGAGGGCCACCGTGTTTCGCCGGCGCCGTCTACGACGGCGCGTGCCGGCGAATCCTGCTGGCCTTCAAAGAAAGAGGCAGGTTGGACGCCCCCGGGCCACTCGTGTCGGCACTGGCCCGCGCGGTGGTCGCGGCCAGGGCCGCGTCAGCACACGACGGCCCGGTCGTTCTGGTGCCGGTGCCGTCGACCCGGGCCGCGGTGCGTCAGCGCGGGTTCGACCACGTACGCCGGCTCGGCGACGGCGCCGCCCGGGTGCTGCGCCGAGCGGGCGTGCCGGCACGGGTGGTGCCGATGCTGCGCCCCGCCCGGCCGGTGGCGGACCAGGCGGGCCTGAGCGCCGCGGAACGCGCGGCCAATGTCGACGGCGCGTTCATCCTGCGCCGTGCTCCAGGGGGCCGGGGGCCGGGCGACCATGTTTCTTCCGCGGCCGGGTCTTTCCCGCCGGATGCCTCCGTCGGCTGGGACGGCCGTGGGACGCCCGGAGCGTTGTTCATCGTCATCGACGACGTCGTGACAACCGGGGCGACGCTGTCCGAAGCCACTCGGGTGCTGCGTGCCGGCGCGGTACCGGTATCGGTGGCGGCGGTCGCCGCCGCGACGTTGGCCCACCGACGCCCTACTCGAGATGACCGGCCCCAAGCTGTCCGTTTGCCTGCGATCAGGGTACCGGAGGGATAAAACTGTCGTCACCCGTACCGGCACCACGGGGACTGACAGGCGGGGCGAGGGCCCAGGTGTCCGGGGGCCCGAGCGGAAGGAACGAGGCAGCAGATAAGCCCTGGCGCACGGCACGACACCGGAAGCGGGGCCTGGCCCGATCCGTCGGGACTGCCCGATGGTCGCGACTTCCGGTCTACAGGAAGGTGAAACGAGTGGACATCGTGGTCAAGGGAAGGCACACCGCGGTTCCTGAAAGGTTCCGCGAGCAGGCCGAGGCCAAGATTGCGAAGCTTGAGAGGTTTGATCACAAGGCGTTCCGGGTGGACGCGGAGCTCTCCCGCGAGCGCAACCCGCGCATGGCGGATGTCCGCGAGCGTGTCGAGCTGACCGTGTTCTCACGGGGTCCGGTCATCCGCGCGGAGGCTGCCGCGGCCGACCCCTACGCGGCGCTCGACCTGGCCGCGGCGAAGCTCGCCGAACGGCTACGGCGGGCTGCCGACAGGCGGAGCCGTCACAACGGCGCGGGCCGTGCCTCACTGGCGCAGACCGCCCCCGACCGGCCGTCCGGTCTGCCGGACGGGAGCCCGGCCGTCGGTGTGCTCGATGCTTCGGCGGCTGCCGGCGGCGACGCGGACTACGGTGTCGCGGATCCGTCCCCCATGGTCGTCCGTGAGAAGGTCCACCGAGCCACGCCCATGACTCTTGACGAAGCGTTGTCCAATATGGAGCTCGTGGGCCACGACTTCTACCTCTTCCGTGACGTGCACACGGGCCTGCCGAGTGTCGTCTACCGACGGTGTGGATACGACTACGGCCTGATCCGGCTTGAGGCGGATACGGGTGCGGACGCGGCTCAGGATCCTCACCAGGACTCCGCGGTTCACGCATAGGCCGTATCCGGGCCACCGGCAGGCGGATCCGGAGGCCGGCCACGACCAGCCTCGTGACATGGTCGCAACGGTGTAAAGGCATGCAGGTCCAATTGACGTGGGACCATCTGCCGTGGATGTCTTCAGCCGCCTGCCAGGTGGCCCGTGCACCGGCACGGACACCTGGCAGGGGTCCGCCGCGACGTGAGGGAGGTCATATGACGGGGGATGGGCGCCAGCCGGGGGAAGAGCCGTTGTCGCCGGATCCCATCCGGGTGCTCGTCGTTGACGATCATGCTCTGTTTCGGCGTGGCCTACAGATGGTCCTTGAGCAGGAGAAGGACATCGAGGTGGTCGGTGAGGCACCGGACGGCTCCGAAGCCGTCACGATGGCGGTCGACACCGCGCCCGACATCGTCCTCATGGATGTCCGGATGCCGCGTCGCGGCGGGATCGACGCGACCAGCGCAATCAAGCAGGCAGTGCCCAGCGCAAAGATCGTCATGCTGACCATCAGCGACGAGGAGGGCGACCTCTACGACGCGATCAAGGCGGGTGCCATGGGCTACCTGCTCAAGGAGATCTCGATCGACGAGGTTGCCACCGCCATCCGCGCCGTGCACGGGGGGCAGAGCCTGATCAGCCCGTCGATGGCCTCGAAACTTCTCAGCGAGTTCGCACTAATGATCAAAAAGGCGGACAGTCGGCCGCAGCTGCCCACCCCCAGGCTCACCGATCGTGAGATGGAGGTCCTGCGGCTCGTCGCCAAGGGGCTCAACAACCGCGACATCGCCAAGCAGCTGTTCATCAGTGAGAACACGGTCAAGAATCACATCCGTAACATCCTGGAGAAGCTTCAGCTGCACTCCCGGATGGAGGCGGTGGTCTACGCGGTCAGGGAGAAGCTGCTGGAAATCACCTGAATCCGTCACCGTCCGCGCCTGCTGCCTGAGCCTGCTGGCGGTCGCCGTGGCGGCCACCCGGCCGGGGACACGCCGGGCTGGCGTATGCCGTGTTCCTCCTGGCGTACGCCGTGTTTCCCGGACTGTTTTCACGCGGTCGCGACCGGCCGGTCGGTCGTGGCCGGCTGGCATGAAGCTGCCCGGCCATATGGTTGCTGACCGTCACGACGGAGGCCGGTCGTCCGGCAGCAGGGAGCCGATCCAGCAGTCGATCCGGACGCCGCGCAGGACGAGGCCCCGGCGCAGCGTGCCCTCGATGGTGAACCCGTTCTTCTCCGCCACCCGGCGGGAGGCCCAGTTGCCCACCCCGGCCGTCCATTCCAGCCGTTCGACCCCGAGGACCTGGAACGCCCAGCGGCTCACCACACCGACCGCCTGGCTGACGACACCCTGGCCACGTGCGCCCGGCGCGCACCAGTAACCCACCGTGGCCAGGCCGTCGTCGGTCACCTCGGTCAGGCTCACGGAGGCCAGCACCGACCCCGACGTGGCGTCCAGCACGGCGAACGGGGCACCCCGGCCGTCGTCCCACTGCCGGGGCGCGAACCCGGTGATGTAGGCCTCGGCGTCCTGCCGGGTGTAGGGCGAGGGAATCCTTATCCAGCGCTGGATGTCCGGGTCCTGGCAGGCACGGTGGACGTCGTCGATGTCGGCGGGGATCCACGGGCGGAGGTGGATCCGGCCAGCCGTGATCTCCACGGGGTCGAGCTTCGGCATCTGGTCAGGATCGCCTACGAGCCCGCGGGAGGCGTCGGCGGCCGGGCACTGACCGCGGTTCCCGTACGTTCTGATGGGCGGGCCCCGGGGCCGGGAGCGGATCCGCCAGCAGCCACGAGGATCCGCGGCCGGGCACGGGCACGGCAGCACGATTCCGTACCGCCCCGCTGGTGGGGAGGGAGGGCCGGCCCTTTCGACGGGTGAGGCCGCCTGGTGCGGCGTCCGGCCTGTCACAAGCGTCCCGCCTGTCACAAGGATGTCCGACCCGCCGTACGGGGAGGATCGATCAGCACCGGGGGTCTAGCCTAGTCTCGTTGTGTAGGTGACCCAGCCGACAAGCCGCCCGAGGAGTTTCACCCGTGGTACTCGAGAAGATCCTCCGCGCCGGCGAGGGCCGTATTCTGCGCAGGCTCAAGGCCATCACCGAGCAGGTGAACCTCCTCGAGGACGACTTCGTGGGGCTCACCGACGCCGAGCTGCGCGCGATGACCGACGAGTTCCGGCAGCGGATCGACGACGGGGAAACCCTCGACGAACTTCTCCCCGAAGCATTCGCGGCCGTACGCGAAGCGGCCCGGCGGACCCTCGGCCAGCGGCACTTCGACGTCCAGATCATGGGCGGGGCGGCCCTGCACCTGGGCAACATCGCCGAGATGAAGACCGGTGAGGGCAAGACCCTCGTCTCCACGCTGCCGGCCTATCTGAACGCGCTGTCCCGTAAGGGCGTGCACATTGTCACCGTCAACGACTATCTGGCCCAGCGGGACGCGGAGAACATGGGCCGGGTGCACCGCTTTCTCGGGCTCACGGTCGGTGTGATCCACCCGCAGATGCCACCGGCGGTCCGCCGCCAGCAGTACGAGGCCGACATCACCTACGGCACCAACAACGAGTTCGGCTTCGACTACCTGCGGGACAACATGTCCTGGAGCGGTGATGAGCTCGTGCAGCGCGGGCACAGCTTCGCCGTCGTCGACGAGGTCGACTCGATCCTGATCGACGAGGCCAGGACACCGCTGATCATCAGCGGCCCGGCGGACAACCCGACCCGCTGGTACACCGAGTTCTCCCGTATCGCCCCGGCCCTGGTCAGAGACGTCGACTACGAGGTGGAAGAGGGCAAGCGGACGGTGGCCATCACCGAGAGCGGGGTGGCCAAGGTGGAGGACCAGCTCGGTATCGACAACCTCTACGAATCGGTGAACACCCCGCTGGTCGGCTACCTCAACAACGCCCTGAAGGCAAAGGAGCTCTACCGCCGGGACAAGGACTACATCGTCACGGACGGCGAGGTTCTCATCGTCGACGAGTTCACCGGCCGGGTACTGCACGGCCGGCGTTACAGCGAGGGTATGCACCAGGCGATCGAGGCCAAGGAAAAGGTTGAGATCAAGCAGGAGAACCAGACCCTGGCCACGATCACGCTGCAGAACTACTTCCGCCTTTACGACAAACTGTCCGGAATGACCGGAACCGCGATGACGGAGGCGGCGGAGTTCCACCAGATCTACACCCTCGGCGTCGTGCCGATCCCCACGAACAAGCCGATGATCCGGGCCGACCAGCCCGATGTCGTGTACAAGACCGAGGTCGCCAAGTTCAGCGCGGTCGTCGACGACATCGCCGAGCGCCACGACAGGGGCCAGCCGGTACTCGTGGGCACGACCAGCGTGGCGAAGTCGGAGTACCTGTCCAAGGAGCTGACCAAGCGCGGCGTGAAGCACGAGGTGCTCAACGCCAAGCAGCACGAGCGGGAAGCCTCGATCATCGCCGAGGCGGGGCGCCGGGGCGCGGTGACCGTCGCCACCAACATGGCCGGGCGCGGTACCGACATCATGCTCGGTGGCAACCCCGAGTTCCTCGCCCAGGTAGAACTGCGCCAGCGCGGCCTGAGCCCGATCGACACTCCGGAGGACTACGAGGCGGCCTGGCCCGAGGCGCTGGAGAAGGCTCGCGCGTCGGTCAGCAGCGAGCACGAGGATGTCCTGGCGTTTGGTGGGCTGTACGTGCTGGGCACCGAACGCCACGAGTCCCGCCGCATCGACAACCAGCTGCGTGGACGAGCCGGCCGCCAGGGCGACCGCGGGGAGTCCCGGTTCTACCTGTCCCTGGGCGACGACCTCATGCGGCTGTTCAACGCCGCGGCCGTCGAGGGAATCATGGACCGGCTCAACATTCCCGAGGACGTGCCGATCGAGTCGAAGATCGTCACTCGTGCGATCCGTTCCGCGCAGACCCAGGTAGAGGGCCAGAACTTCGAGATCCGCAAGAACGTCCTGAAGTACGACGAGGTGATGAACAAACAGCGCACCGTCATCTACGAGGAGCGCCGGAAGGTTCTCGAAGGGGCCGATCTGCACGAACAGGTCCGCCATTTCATCGACGACACGGTGGAGGCGTACGTCCGCGGCGCGACCGCGGAAGGGTATCCCGAGGAATGGGACCTCGACACCCTCTGGAGCGGTCTGGGCGAGCTGTACCAGGTCGGCGTGGAGGTGCCGGCCCCCGACGACCGTGAGGGGCTGACCGGCGAAACCCTGATCGAGGAGCTGCAGGCCGACGCGCACGATGCCTATGACCGGCGCGAGGAGGACCTCGGCCCGGGCCCGGACGGCGACCCGCTCATGCGGGAGCTGGAACGCCGGGTCGTTCTCGCCGTCCTCGACCGGAAATGGCGTGAGCACCTGTACGAAATGGACTACCTGCAGGAGGGAATCGGCCTGCGGGCAATGGGGCAGCGTGACCCGTTGGTCGAGTACCAGCGGGAGGGCTACGACATGTTCCAGACCATGATGGAGGGCATCAAGGAGGAGTCGGTCAGGCTGCTGTTCAACGCCGAGGTGCAGGTTCCGGGCGCGGATTCCGCGGCCGCCGAGGCCGGCGCGGCGCCGGCCGGCCCGGCGGTCACCCCGGTGGACGGCGCGGCGCAGGTGGTCGGGGGGCCCGGCCATCCCACGGCTGTCCGGCCGGCGGTCGCCACCGGGGCTGTTCCCGCCGGGGCCGATGGCACGATGGCGCCGGCCGGGCCACCAGCGCGTTCCGCCGCCGCGAACACCGTGGATGTCCAGCCGGTGTCCGCGCCACCGCCGGTGTTCGTCAAGGGCCTGGAGCCGCGTCGTCCCACCGGGGATCTTCGTTATACGGCGCCGTCAGCGGACGGTGGCTCCGAGACGGTGACGACCGGGGTCTCCGGGGGCATGGCCGGGGCACATGGTGGGCAGCAGCCGGCGACCGGCGGTAGCGCCCGCCCGGCCCGCAACGCCCCCTGCCCGTGTGGTTCCGGGCGCAAGTACAAGCGCTGCCACGGGGACCCCGCCCATCGCAGCACCGCCTGACGTCCCTGGGCCGCGTCCACCAGGCGCCCCTGGCAGAACGTGAAGCTGAGCGCGCCGCGGCGGCGCGTTCGCCGGGCCCCCTCGGCGGAACGCCGTGATCTTGGGACCCGTCGATCAATAACTGCGGTTCTCGATCGAGAGAGGCTGCTGTCAGCCCCGCAACAAGACCGACATCAACAACCGGAGTTATTTTCCGGCAGTTCCCTGCCTGCCGTGAGCCTGCCTACCGTGAGCCTGCCCGGCGGGAGGACGCGCGGACACGTCCCTGCCGAAGCCCCTGACGGCCTTCGGTAGGGCGCGGCCCCGGCCGGCGTCGCGCTGCCCGCGCGGCACGGGCTCCACGCGGGCGGACCTGGGCGTTACGCGAGCGGAGCCGTACCCGCCGCCCGGGGTACGCCTGCCGGACCGTGCCGAAGGGCGTCGGTCTGTAGCGCGGTGACCCGCCAGCGGCTGCCGGCGGTCTCCATCCGCAGGGCGATAGCGGACACCCGGTCGCCTCTGGCGATCACCGCGGCAACCTCGGCGATCCCTTCCCGTGGCTCGCACACCCGCAGGCAGCGAAGGGTATGGCGCCGATGCCGGACGTTGCCGGCGACCAGTCGTTCAAGATCTGCCTGCACCCGCGGGGAGGTCCAGGCGACAAGGTGCGCGACGGGCCGGATCCCGGTCACGGCCTCGACGATGGCCCGCACGACGACGGTGGCCGCGGCCCGGGCCGAGGGGAGTTCCCCGGTGCCCGGGGCGTCGGTGCGCCCGGGGCCCGGGAGGGGCTGCAGCGGCCGTACCAGCGTGTCTCTGGCCGGATACGGCCGCTGATCACCGTGGTCGGCATGCTCGGTGCGGGGCAGCGCGAGGACGATCGGGGCCGCCGCCGCGATGACGGGGGCCGCCGCCGCGGGGCCGGTGGGTGGGTGCGCCCCCCATGCGCCGGCTGGCGGGTCGTCGTCGTACGGCGGGTCGGTGGGGGCGATCGGTATCTGGTAGAAGCGTCGCGTGCGGGTGGAACCCGCGTGCGCGAGGTCTGCCGCGGTGGTCGCAGTGGTCACGGCGTCTTCTCCGGATGGGTGGAGGGGCGGGGTCAGGGCCGGGGAGGGGGCGGCTGTAGGTGCTGCCCCGGAAAGATCTTGTCGGGGTTGGAGCCGATCACGTGCTTGTTCGCGGCCCACCACCGTGGCCATTCCTGCGCGACCTGCTCGGTGGTCGCGCCCGCCCCGAGATGGCGGGCCGCGATCGTCCAGAGCGTGTCGCCGCGCAGCACGACGACCACGGCGCTGTCCTGGACCTGGGTGACCGGCGGGGGCGCGGCTGTGGGCTGACCGGGTGTCCCGACTCCCCGTGCTGCCGGCGCCACCAGCGGATCGCCGGACGGCGTTGACGTGACAGGCGGGGGGGCGGGGGCGTGCCGCGCCGGCGGGGCCGTGGGGCTGGCCGGCTGCGCCGGAGACGCCGTGGTGGCCGGTAGCTGCGCCGGAGAGCCGGGCGCCGCCGGCTCCAGCGATTTCGTGGATGCTCCTGCCCCGTCCGCGGACAGCGTGGACGGGGTGGACGAGGTGCTGGCGGGGGTGTACGGGTCGACGTCCGGCCAGATGGTCGCGGTCGAGGAGGGCACAGTCGAGGGGAGTGCGGACGAGGGGAGTGAGGGCGAAGGGAGCGAGGGCGAGGTGCCGGCCGTGGCCGGCCCGGTGGCCGCTGACGGGCTCGCCGTCAGCGCCGGGTCGACGTCCGGCCAGATGGTCGAGGGAGCCGTGACGCTGGTGGTGACGGGCACCGGGACGTTCACCGGCCCGGTGCCCGCTACCGGGCCGGCTGCCAGCGCCGGGGCAGTGGCCCCCGCCGCAAGGGTGACGCCGAGCGCCACCTCGGCCATGTGGCGCAGGGCTCGGGGCAGGATGCGCCGGGCGGCGGCCGCCGCGGCCCGCCCGCCGCCGCCGGGC
>NZ_CAKKTM010000108.1:0-2660 GCF_920888515.1 Protofrankia sp. CiP1_Cm_nod1
CCGCCGGGCAGCGCGGCGAGCGCGGCCAGGACGAACCCCGCGCACAGCCACAGCAGGCAGGCCCACGCGGCGAGGCCGACAACGGTCACCAGCGCGTGTTCGGGATCGGCCGTGACCCAGTCGGGCACCGCCGAGAAGCCGGACGGGAGATCCGCTCGCCCCGGCCCGACCGCGATCAGGATGATCGCCAGTGCCGTCGCGGCGGCCGCTCCCGTCAGGAAGACGAGCACGCGCCGGACGGCTGGCATCGGCAACTCCCGGTGATTCGGGGGCCTGATCCGTCGGCGGCACGGAAAGAATCATCCAGCCGTTGATCCATTGGCCCATTTGATCTTTGGAAAGCTTCGTTTGGGTTCGTTTGCTTGTGTAAACCCCTGAAGGGTTGATGTCAACCTCGGTTGGATGGTTTGCTCGCCGTCCGCGGGTCCGACGGTGTCCGCGGCCGGTGTCCATCATGATCGCCGTGTGCCCGCGTCCAGCGCTCGCCGCAGGCCCGCTCCCACTGGCTGGACACGCGGGAGCGGTCCATGCCACCCTGCTGGGGCACCGGTCATGGGGTGCGGACACCGTCCATGACCGCTGCGTGGTGCATGCCCCAGGCAGGCAGGGTGGGCCGTCACGCGCTTTTCGGTCAGGCAGGCGTATACCGGCGGCACGTTCGCGTGGATCGTCTCCGGCGGCCGGTGCCCGCCAACGGATACCGCCGCCTGTATGGCTACACATGGTTACATGGCTGGCGATGGCTGGCGTTCCGGGCCGTATCCGCTGCCGCCGCGCCGCGCGTCCGGCTGCGCCGCTCCGGCGGTTGCCGGCCGGACGCCCAGCGGCCGGCCGGAGCTCGGGCCCGCGCATGGGCAGGCGCCCGCGGCGGCGTCCGGGAGCGAAGAGGGAGGGACGGGTGCGCTGGGAGGCGCTTTTCGCCGATCTTGAGACGCAGTGGGAGGCGGCCGAGGCGGCCGAGCTCGACGCCGAGCTCATCGACAGGAGCCGGCGCGAGGCCGGGTACCTGCGTCTGATCGACCGGCTGCGGCCGGCGATCGGCTCGTCGTTGCGGGTGGGCGTCGAGGTTGTCGGGCGGGAGTCCGACAGCGTCCTGACCGGATGGCTCACCGCGCTGGGGGTGGACTGGATGCTGCTGCGGGAGCCGGCGGCCCACGAGGCGCTGGTGCCGTTACACCGCGTGCTGTGGGTGCATGGCCTGGCCGCGCTGTCGGCGCATCCCGGCCACGAGGGCCCGCTGGCGGTCCGGCTGGATCTGCGTTATGTCCTGCGGGGTGTGGCGCGGGACCGTTCACCGTGCGTGGCCGTGCTGGCGGACGGCACCCCGGTGCGGGGCACTGTCGACCGGGTCGGGGCGGACTTCGTCGAAGTGGCCGAGCATCTGGACGACGAGTTCCGCAGGGCACGGTCGGTACGCGCGGTGCGGACCATCCCACTGGCCGCGATCGGCTTCGTCCGCCGGACCGTGTGAGCCGCTGCCGCGCCAGGACGCTGTCACGCAGGACAGGGCGCTGTCGCGCAGGACGCTGTCGCAGGAAAGGCTGTTGGCGCTCCCGGAGCGCTGACGACGTCATGGCGTGCTTCTTCGCGCTACGGGATTCCCACCGATGAAGTGGCGGTCGCGGCGGCGGCGCTCCGGTCGGGCCGGGGTTTCGGCGGCCGGGGCCGTAGCGCTGGTCCGGCGGCGCCGATCTGGCGGGACGGGCCGGGAACCGGTCCGGGCGATCCAGGCCGGGCCTGCTTCCGGCCCCGGTCAGCCGTGCAGGCCGGGGAACTCCTCGTCCGGCAGCGTCTCACCGCGGCCGAGGGGGTTGGCGAGCACGAAGGCGCGGGTCTGCTCGTATGCCCGCTGGATGTATCCCTCAAGCTCGCTGCGTTCGACTCGCCACTGTCCGCGTCCGCCGATCTTTATGGCGGGGAGTTCACCCGAGCGGACCAGCGCGTACGTCTGGCTTGACGAGATGTTGAGGATCTCCGCCACATCGCTGAGCTGAAGGAAACGCTCGTTCATCGGCCTGTCTCCCTGGCGATGGATGGGTCGTGTCTCCTGTGTATCAGAGTCGCAGGTCCAAATCGCCTGTGAATGCCTCCGCTTGTGGATAACAGGTGCTGTTCGCCTTGGGCTCCAGGGCTCCAGGGCTCCAGGGCTCCGCCACCACGGCGTCGCGGGCCTCTGGTCGCGGTCCGTCAGCGGACTTGGGCCGCGCTGCCGGGTGCCGCGGCGGCGGACGGCGTCGATCACGGAACCCGGGCCCCACCGGGGAGGCCCGGCAGGGCCGCTGCCGCGCCGCCGCGCGGCATGTTCGAGGACCTCTGCCAGGGGCCCGGAGCACGACGCCCCAGGGGCGGCGGTCCGGGGACGGGGCACGGCCCGAGAACGGCACCGCTCGGGACGGTGCTGTCCCCGGGCGCTGCCGTCCGGAGGCGGCGGCCGAGGACGGCAGCCCCGACGCGGTGATCGTCAAGTGGTGACGTGGGGCCGCGGATTGGGGTGTGTTGATCGGGAAGTGGCGGTCGGAAGAGGTGGTGATGGCCAGGAGAGTAATGGGCGCGCCGGCCCGGATCCGCCGGTTCCGCGGGCCCTCGTCCACGGGCGCCGTCGCGGACCCCGTACCCTCAGCGATCAGGGTGTGCGTCGGACATGTCCGTCATCCGGCTCG